>CAZMOU010000210.1:0-6573 GCA_964567835.1 uncultured Chitinophaga sp.
GGTGGTCGCCCTCCTCCCGCTCTTGTTCCTCGTCGCCGGCGTGGTCCGGCCTTCGACGGCGTACGGCCAGTTCTTCGGCGGTCAGGCGGTGGGGGGCATCGCGATCGACGCCACGGGGATCGTCCGCAACGTCGATCCCCGCGGTCTCGAGGAGATGGCGAAGGTGCGGCGTGAGGCCCTCGCGGGCGGCGGTCCCCGCGACGGGGAGAACGGCCTGCGGAAGGTGTCGCTCGCCGGGATCGTCCGGGCGGTCGAAGCGGCCACCTCCGGCGGCGCCCCGCTCACTCCCGACGTGCTCCTCCTCGGGGGGCTCGAGCGGGTGACGCACCTGTTCGTCGATCCGGACGGCCACGACATCGTCCTCGCCGGACCGGCCGACGCGGCACGCGTCGATGCGGCGGGCAACGTCGTCGGCGCCACCAGCGGACTCCCGCTCCTCCAACTCGAGGACCTCGTCGTGGCCCTGCGGGCCGTCGACGGAGCCCGCGACGGCGGGATGCTCTGCTCCATCGACCCCGATCCGGCCCGCATCAACGACCTGCGGCGATTCCTCGACGGGCAGCGCGTCGGTGCCGGTGATCCCGCCGGCACGTTGCGGAAGATGGAGGAGGTGCTGGGACCGCAGCGCGTGCGCATCGGCGGGGTTCCCGCCGACAGTCGATTCGCCCGCGTCCTCGTCGCGGCAGATTACCGCCTGAAGCGGATCGGGATGGGCCTCGAGCCCTCCGGCGTGCCCGGCCTGCCGAGCTACCTGGCCATCGTCCCGCCCAACTCCCCGGTGGGCACGCTCCCGCGGTTCTGGCTCGAGCCCTCCTACGACGCGATCGCCCGCGACGCCGACGAACTCGCCTTCCGTCTCTCCGGCAGGACGATCCGCTGCCTGACCGAGAACGACGTCCTCGAGGGGGACGTCGTGCGGCGCGGCGCCGCCCCGACCGACAAGGTGGCGAAGAAGTGGTGCGACGATTTCAGCACGCGCTACGACGCCCTGGCGGCGAAGCATCCGGTGTTCGCCGAACTCGCCAACTGCGTCGATCTGGCGGTGGTGGCGGCCCTCATCGCCGGCCAGCACCTCGAGGGGAAGGCCGGGCTCGATCTCGGCGTGCTGCGGGATGGCGATCGCCTCCGGCTCCCGGCCTACGAGGTGCCGACGTCGGTGCCCACCGTGGCCACCGGCGTGAAGAAGGGGGGCAAGTGGGTGGTCAGTGCCTCCGGCGGCATCCAGTTCCAGCCCTGGGCGATCGCGACCTCGCTCGACGAGGTGGCCGAGGTGTCGGCCGAGCGGGTCGAGGCCCTCGGCGCCCGTCCCGAATCGTCGTGGTGCTGGGACTGACCACGACCCTCCGCTCCCCCTCCGTCCGACGAACGGTCAGCGTGCCGGCGCCACCCAACCGATCCGGCCCACGTCCCGCGCCGCGGCGATGAAGCAGGGGTCCACCCATCCGCTCGCGGCGAGCGCGGGAAGCGCGCCGGGCGGGGGCACACGCTTGGCGAGGACGAGGCCGAGGCCATGGCTGCCGGCCACCATCGCCGCGAGCGAGTCGCTCGTCACCTCCCAGGAGCGGGGGAGAGCCGCGTCGCTTCCGGGCCGGGCGGCGATCCACGACGCCATGTCGAGGATGACGGCCCATCGCCGCTCCTCCCCCGGCGGCGCCGATGTCGGCTCGGGGTCGGGAGGCGTCGGCACGATCGGGAGGCCCGACGTCGCGGCGACGAGGCGCGCCGTGATGCCCATGGCGTCGATCGCCAGGCGGTGGATCTCCTCCTGGCACCCCCGCCGCACGCCGTCGATCGTCCGCAGCCCGTCCACCACCGGACCGCCGCCGACGACGAACGTCCACGGGTCGGCCGGGCTCGACCGGCGCGCCAGTGCGACGAGCAGTTCCGGCCAGTCCGGGTGGAGCAGGAGGCTCCCGCCGAACTTCACGACGCATCCGCGCGGCGCCGCGCGCTCGTCGTCGCGCAGGATACCCTCCCGCCACAGGCCCGCCGTCGGTTCGCTCACCCGATCTCCCCCTTCGCCAGGAGCGCGAGCGCGACCGCCGGTGCCGCCCGGGCCGCGGCGGCACCGAGGATGGCGTCGAGGTGGACGCGCGGGAGGCGGGGCACGACCATGTCGAGCGCCGCCGCCGCCAGCGCCCCGCCGTGCCCGGTGACGACCACCCGCTCCGGGGGCCGCGGATGGGCGCGGAGGACGCTGCGGACGGCCCGCGCCACGAGACGCGCCTGGACCGCCGCCACGTGCCGTGCCGCGACGACCGCGTCCGCCTCACCGATCGTGGCCGGTTCCAGGAGCATCATCCGGGCGAGCCGGACGCGGGCCGCCGCACGGGTCGCGGGGCCGCCGTCGGCGGTGTCGTGCGAGCCGGGATCCTCGGGGATCCCGCCCAGGAGCATCCACACGTCCTGCACGCGGGCGAACACCTCCGTCGCCACGCGCCGGCGCCCCGTTCCCATCGGCAGCGAGCGCACGAGCGCCGCCACCGGAGTGCGCTCGACGCCGGTGTAGACGAGTTCGCCGCTGGCGAGCCTCCCGGCGTCGTCGAGGGCGATCGGCACGGGACCGTGCCGATCGAGGAACACCACGTCGGTCGTGGTGGAGCCGACGTCCACGAGCAGCGCCCGGTCCCTTGCCGCGTGCGTGGCCGCGAGCCTCGCCAGGGCGTGCCAATTCGACGCCGCGACGGAGAGCGGTGCCCGGACCGCCTCCTCCGCCGGCACGACGAGGCCGTCGAGACGGTAGATGCCGAGATCGGCGTTGACGGCATCGGCGGCACGCGACAGGGCCGCCACGATCGCGGCGACACCGCTGCGACGATCGGGATAGCAGTCGGCGATCTCGCCGGTCATCGTGGCGACGATCCGTTCGGGGCGGCGCGGCGCGGCGATGGCGGTGAGTCGTGCCGCGAGGTCTCCGGGCCGCCGCCACAATTCGAACGGCTCGCAGTGGACGTCGCCGCATCCGTCGGCGGCCTTGAGATTCGCCCCCCCGACGTCGAAGGCCAGCAGCCGCCGCGGCACGGGGCGGGACCCGGGTGACGGCTCGTGTCGGATGCGGTCGTCGTGTGTCATGTCGCGTCGAACGGCCGGCCGGCGAAGGAGGCGAGCGGGCCGGGGTGGCGGGCGCCGGTCGAGTCACCGTCTGCCGTCTCGAGCAGGCAACGAAGGAGGCTCCGCGGCCAACCGGCCGACAGACCGACGAACGACGTCGTGAGGCGCGGGTTGATTTCCAGCACCCGGTCCGCGGCGCCATCGTGACGATCGCCGAGCACCATGTCGACACCGAGCCAGCCACGGGCCGGACCCGTGGCCCGTTCGAGCGCGTCGAGGGCACGCAGCGCGAGCGCCCTGGCGCGGGAGGCGGCGGCCGGGGCGAGCGCGAAATCGCCGCCGAGGTACCGGCCCCCGGGGGAGAACCGTTGCCGTGCCGGCGGCAGGCAGACGTGGCCCCCGGGGCCGCAGAGGCAGGAGACGCCCACCGGAATCCCTTCGGCGAGCGCCTCGATCCGGCGCTCGAGCGGCGCCGGGGCGAAGTCGGCGACGCCGCGGACGATCCCGAATCCGTCCCCCCCGCACGACGCCCGCGCCTTGGTCACCGCCGGCAGGCGGAAGCCGACGGGCAGGGTCCCTCCGGGGGGCACGACCGTGCCGGCGGGCACGGCCACGCCCCGGGCGGCGAGCAGCGAGGCCGTGGCCTGCTTGTCGGAGGCCGCTTCGATGAGGCGCAGGTCGGAAGCGAGCGCATCGCCGCCCGCGGCACGCACGGCGGCCACGCGGGTCGGAAGGAGGCCTCCGGTCTCCGGCGCGACGACCAAGGTCCGGTCGGCACCGGCGGCGGCTGCGGCGAGGCACTCGATCTCCCCGTCCGGCGGCACCGGGATCACCCGCACCGGCGGCGGCGGCAAGCCCGGGTCGTCCCGGAGGAGGCGCTCGTCGAGCAGGACCGAGACGGCGATATCGGGCGCCCGGGACGCGTCCCGGAGCAACGCCGCGAGCATCGCCATCCCTTCCGCGGCGAGGCCCGCGGCGAAGGGGGCGTCGGCAGCGGGGTCTTTCGCCCGGATCGGCAGTCCGCCCGAACAGGACCACTCGTGGAGGAGCAGGTGCACGACGAAACGGCCGACGGGTCAGAAGATGCCGAGTTGATCGCGGGCGTCGTCGGTCATCCGATCGGGCGTCCAGGGGGGATCCATGACGATCCGCACCTCGACGGCGGCCACCTCGGGCACGGCCAGAATGGTGCGCTTGGTGTCGGCGATCAACTGTGGGCCCGCCGGGCAGGCGGGGCTCGTCATCGTCATGTCGACCGACACGTGGCGCTTGTCGGGCTGTTCGGCGGAGGGAGCGATCGTCACGCCGTAGATCAGCCCGAGGTCGACGATGTTGACGAACAGTTCCGGATCCTTGACCGCCTTGAGCAGTTCACGGACCCGATCCTCGCACAGCGGTCCGGCCGCGGCCGCGTCGGCAGGCGCCGGGGCAGGGGGCGGAGGAGGGGGTGAGGTCGCGGCGGAAGGCGCGGCTGAAATCGGGAGCGGCGGGCGCGAGGCCTGCGTCGCCTGCACGGCCGGTCCGGTGCTCCCTGGTACCTCCCGTAACCGCACCCAGACCGCACCCTCCTCCACCTTCACCTCGTGGGACCGGGTGGCGCGGACGGCCGGCATCGAGAGTGCCGCGCCGGTGCGGATGTCGAAGCGGGCGCCATGGCGGGGGCAGGCGACCTTGTGGCCGACGAGTTCGCCCGACGCGAGCGGCCCGCCATCGTGGGTGCAGACGTCGTCGAGGGCGTGGAACTCCCCCTCGACGTGGAACAGCGCGACCGGCTCCCCCTCCACGTCGACCACGATGGCCCCCGGGTCGGGGATGTCGGTCGCTGCGGCGACCCGGACGAACCGATTCATGGATGCCTCCCGGACGGACCCCGTCTCGCGCGGGATCCAGCGGACCGTCACGTCACCCTGCGGATCCTGCCGCCGATGGCCGCCGACAACGCATCGCGCACGGGGGGGATCGTGATCCTGTCGAACACCTGCTGGAAGAATCCGGCGACGACCAGCCGCGCCGCCTCGTCGGCCGAAAGGCCGCGGGAGCGGGCGTAGAAGATCTGCTCGTCGTCGACGCGTCCGCTGGTGGCGCCGTGCGTGCAGCGCACGTCGTCGGCCTCGATCTCGAGCCCGGGGATCGAGTCGGCCCGGGCCTCCCGCGAGAGCATGAGGGTGTCGCTGCGCTGGTAGCCGTCGGTCTTCTGGGCCGCCGGATCGACCTTGATCATCCCGCGCCACACGACGCGCGATCGGTCCTGGAGGGCCCCCTTGAAGAGCAGGTCGCTGCGGCAGCCCGGGGCGGTGTGGTGCTGGAGCGTGTTCGAGACCAGTTGCTGCCGCCCCTCCGTGAACATCACGCCGTTGACCTGCGCCTCGGCACCGCGCCCCGCGAGCACGACGTCCTGCTGCACCTGCGACAGGCGGCTGCCCAGGGACGCCAGCGTCCACTGCAGCTTCCCGCCGGCGTGCACCACGGCACGCTGCCGGGCGAAGTGCCACACGCCGCGCTGCCAATTCTGGAGGTTGACCATCCGCAGCGTGGCGCCCCGGCCGACCACGATCTCGGTGCCGCCGCAGTGGAAGCCCCCCGCGCCGCCGACGTCGCCACCGCCGACGCTCTCGGTGATCACGGTCGCCTCCGCACCCTCCTCGAGCACGACGAGCACGTGGCCGGTGTCGGTTCCGCCCGGCGACATCGCCGAGAGCACGTGCAGCGGCGCCGCCAGTCGGACGCCGCTCGGCACGAGTACCACGGCACCCGCACGGTGGCACGCGGCGTGGAGTGCGGAGAACCAGTCGCCACCGGCGTCGATCGTGGCGAACCAGCGCTCGCGGAGCTGCTCCCCGTGGGCGGCGAGCACCCGTTCGGGCGATCCGAAGATCAGCCCCGAGGCGGCCACGTCGGCCGCCGATTCCTCGACGACGGTGCGCCCGTCGAGCGATGCCACCCTGCCCCCGAAGGCGATCCCCGCGCCGGCGGCACCGCGGACCGCCTCCTCGAGGAGCCCCGAGGGGAGGGGCCCGGCGCCGGCGGCGTCCGCACCGGCCGGCGATCGCAGGGCGCCGGCCCAGGCGTGCGGCTGGAAGGCGCGGAGATCGGTCCGCATCCAGTGCTCCGCCTGCCGATCCGGGAGGGGCATGCCGGCGAGGGCCGTCGCGGCGGACCGGCGGAGCCCGCGCACCCATCCGGGGAGCGCGGGATCGTCGGCGAGGCCGAGGACGAGATCGGGATCGAGGAGCGGTGCGGGGGAGACGGCGGTGGACATGGCGCTTCGCGGCCCGGGGATCACCCGACCGACCCCTCCATCTGCAGTTCGATCAGGCGGTTCATCTCGACCGCGTACTCCATCGGCAGTTCCTTCACCAGCGGTTCGATGAAGCCGCCGACGATCATCGTGCTCGCCTCCGCCTCGGTGAGCCCCCGGCTGGTGAGGTAGAAGAGCTGCTCCTCGCCGATCTTCGACACGCTCGCCTCGTGGCCGATCGACACGTCCTGCTCCTCGACCTCGATGTAGGGATAGGTGTCGCT
>CAZMOU010000211.1:0-6528 GCA_964567835.1 uncultured Chitinophaga sp.
CGACAACGGCTGGATCCAGGATCCCGACCGCCCGCGCTACGCCCCCAAGTCGAAGCGCTCCCCCTACGACGGCGGCCTGCGGACGCCGATCATGCTGCGCCGGCCCGGGGCGATCCCCCCCGGCGTGTGCGACACGCCGGTGTCGAGCGTCGACGTCGTCCCCACGGTGCTCGCGGCCAGCGGCGTGTCGGCGCCGCCGGGGCTGCCGGGGGTCGATCTGCTCGACGCCGGGGCGGTGGAGCGACGGGGGGTGGTGTTCGGCGAGTGCCACACCCACACGCTCGTCGATCTCGACGACCCCGCGGCGGGCCTCCTCTGGCGCTACGCGGTCGCCGGCCGCTGGAAGCTCGTCGTCCCCGAAAAGCTCGCCGACGACGACCCGCGGCTGGCGGTCGAGGGGGGGGCGCTCGACGACGACTCCCGCGCCTGGCTCGCGTCGGGCGAGCCGCGTCTCTTCGACCTCGAATCCGACCCGGACGAGAATGCCTCCGTGGCGGCGGACCATCCCGACGTCGTGGCACGCCTGTCGCGCGCCATCGACGGCTGGTGGACGCCGTCGCGATCCCCGCACGGAGCCCGATGACGCCATGGCGAAACCGTCCCCCGCCGCGCTCGCCCTCCTCCTCCCCCTCCTCCTCTGCCAGTCGGTCCGCGCCGACGACTGGCCGAATTGGCGCGGTCCCGGCCTCGACGGCGTCGCCTCCGGAACGGGTTACCCGGTCAGCTGGGGCGCGGGGAAGAACGTCGCCTGGCGGGTGACGCTGCCGGGACTCGGCGCGAGCACGCCGGTGGTCTCCGGCGACCGGATCGTGCTCACGCTCGCGATCGACGGGCACGACGCCGTGATCTGCTTCGACCGTTCCGGCAAGGAGATCTGGCGGCGGATCCTCGGCGCCGAGAAGCCGGGGAAGCACAAGAAGGCGACCGGTGCCAATCCCTCCCCGGTCACCGACGGCAGCCTGGTGTGGGTCTACTTCAAGAGCGGGGAACTCGCCGCCCTCGATCTCGCCGACGGCGGCGTCGTGTGGAAGGAGAACCTCCAGGAACGCTTCGGCGAGGACACGCTGTGGTGGGACCTGGGCACGAGCCCGGTGCTCACCGAGGACGCCGTGGTGGTGGCGGTGATGCACTCGGGCCCGAGCTACCTGGCGGCCTTCGGGCGCCGGGACGGCCGGCTCCTCTGGAAGCACGACCGTGACCTGGGCGCCCCGGAGGAGGCGGCGCAGAGTTACTCGACGCCGGTGGTGGCCCGCGGGGAGGAACGCTTCGGCGAGCCGGCGGAGGTGCTCTTCGTCCTCGGTGCCGACCATGTCACGGCGCACGACGCCGCCGACGGCCGCGAGCTGTGGCGCGTGGGGGGGCTGAACCCGGCCGGCGAGAAATACTTCCGATCGATCGCCTCGCCGGTGCTGGCGGGCGACACGGTCGTCGCCCCCTACGCGCGTGGCACGACGCTCACCGCGGTGCGGCGCGGGGGGAAGGGGGACGTGACGAAGACCCACGTCGCCTGGACGCGCTCCGATCTGGGGGCCGACGTGCCCACGCCCGCCGTCCGGGGCGGACGGATCGTCGTCTGCACCGATCAGGGGAGGGTCGAGTGCCTCGACGCCGCGACCGGGAAGACGCACTGGAAGGAGGAGCTCCCCCGGAACCGCAACGCCTACAGCGCCTCGCCCGTGGTCGTCGACGGACGGGTGCTCCTCACGCGCGAGGATGGCAGCAGCGCGTCGATCGCCTGGCCCGATGCCGACGCGCCGGCCGGTGCGGCCCGGGAGAGCGGAGCGGTCGACGAGATGACCGTCGCCACGCCGGTGTGCGTCGACGGCCGCATCTACCTGCGGACGCACGACAGCCTGTGGTGCCTCGGCACACCCTAGCTGTCCGTGGAACAAGTCATCCATCCCTTTTTCCACTGCGGACGCCCACGAGAAAGCCGCGGTTTTTCGGGGCTGTCAACCGCCGCATCC
This sequence comes from uncultured Chitinophaga sp., assembly GCA_964567835.1. Classification (GTDB taxonomy): domain Bacteria; phylum Planctomycetota; class Planctomycetia; order Pirellulales; family UBA1268; genus QWOP01. The sequence goes on from CAZMOU010000211.1 coordinate 1,968, forward strand.
AGCGGCGGAGCACTCGATCCACGGCTTGGGCGCGCGCCCGCCCCTCCCCGACGTCGCCGGGGCGGGGTCCCGCGCTCGGACGAATGGTGCGCGGAAGGAGAGTCTCGGCGCCGTGCGCCGGAGGTTGAGACGCGGCGGATCGCGTAATCGTCCAAAAACAAGGCGGTTTACGCAGTCTGTCAAACCTGCCAGAATCGACGGGGTCGACCGACGGCCATAGCTTGGACGTCGAGTCGTGTCGTCCGGCCTTTCGCCGCCGACCCAGTCCCCGTCAGGTCGCATGATGGCGCTTGCCGTTCCCCCCTCCCACCCGGAGGTTTCCTGGTTCCAGGCCACCGTTCGTCCGCTGGCTCCCGAGCGGGTGTTCGAGGTGGGGCTGAAGAGCACGGGGATCCGGGTGGTGAGGACCTCGGGCAGCGCCGTGGAGAGCACCTGGATCCATCGGGGGAGGGAGTCGTCCCTGCGGATCCCGTCGGGCGGGATGAGCGTTTTCCCCGTCGATGGCGACTTCCACGTCTTCCGGGCCCGGGGTGAGGGGCCGTGGTCCGCCCAGCTGCTCTGGATTCCGGAGGAACAGGTCCGGCGTGTCGCCGGGGAGGAGGGGGTGCCCTCGGCCCACGAGTTCGACGCCCTCCGCGGATTCATCGATCCCTCCTTCGACAGGCTCTTCGCCGCCTCCACCGGTCTCGAGCAGGACGCCGACGGCATCGGCCGCGAACTCGCCGCGCGGGCCCTGGTGATCCAACTGGCGCGCATCGTCCACGGCGTCGTGCCGGAGTGGCACAGCGACCCGGGGGCGTTCGCCGAGAGCACCGTCCGCGACCTCGCCGCCTACGTCGACGATCATCTGCAGGGGAGGGTCCGGCTCTCCGACATGGCGGGCCTCACCGGCCTCTCGCCCGGCCACTTCGCCAAGAAGCTGCAGCGGTCGATCGGCCTCACCGCCCCGGCCTTCGTCAACCATCGCCGCGTGCGCAGGGCGATGCTCCTCCTCGGCGACGACCTGCCGCTCGGTCGCATCGCCGACGATCTCGGCTTCTCCTCGCAGAGCCACTTCAATCGCGTCTTCGCCAAGCTCACCGGGCTCACGCCGCTCAAGGCGCGGAAGATGCTCGCCGGCTGACAGCGGCGGCGATCAACGCCGCGGCGGGAGGACCCGGTCGGCGAAGTCGGCGAAGCGTTCCCAGTCGGCGGCGAGGATGTCGTGCGCCCCCGCGCGGACGTGGTAGCCGATCGAGCGTCCCACCGGCGTGTCGGTCGGCGGGAACTCGGTCGTCCCCAACCCTTCCCCGCCGAACAGCTTCCAGGCCGCCTCCGCCGCGACGCACCCGAGGAACTCCCCGCGCGGGTCGGCCCACAGGTCCTCGGAGGCGCTGGCCACGTAGAGCGGACGCGGCGCCGTCATCGCCAGGACGACGTGCTGGTCGATCGGCATCTCCGTCTCCCGGTCGGCCCAGGAGGCGAACGTCGGGCAGAACCAGTGGGGGAACGACGTGGTGATCCGCTTCACCGTCTCGCCGAAGTTCCGCCGCTCGAGCGCCGCGCCGCCGCAGCCCGAGTTGTTCGACACCACCATCGCGAAGCGCTCGTCGGCGGCGCCCGCCCAGAGGGCGGTCTTCCCCAGGCGCGAGTGCCCAACGACGATGACGCGGCGCGGGTCGATCTCGGGGAGCGTGACGAGCCAGTCGAGGATCCTCGACAACTGCCAGGCCCACGTGGAGATCGCCCCCGGCTCGTCGGGGGCGGCGCCGGCGTCGTCGGCGGCGAATCCCAGCCCCGGCAGGACACTCGCCGGGCGGCCGTCGCTCCGGTCGGGGAAGAGGTCGCAGTAGGAGGCCGTCGCGGTGGCGTAGCCGCGTTCGGCGAGGCGCTCCACCGGCCAGCGGCGCGCGAGCGTGCCGCGCGATTCGGCCTTCGCCCGATTGTCGGTGACGCCGGTGTCCTTGCCGTTGGGGACCCAACCCTGCGGGATCCGCACCGCCGCATCGGCCGTCTCGGCGTGGTTGCCGCCGAAGTTCAGGTGGAGGAACGTCGGTGCCCGTGTGCCCTCGCCGGCGCCCGGGGGCAGGTAGAGGAGCACCTCCGTGGCCGGGGCGTCGGGCCCATGGCCGAGGCGCAGCCTGGCCTGGACGCGCCGTGTCCCCGCCGGCCCCGCGCCGGTCTCCACCCGCTCGGCGGTCACCGGCACCGGATCGAGGATCCGGCCGTATTCGTTGTCGGCGAGCAGCTTCATCCAGCGCGGCCGGGCCCGCGTGCGCCAGGCGTCGGGGGTGGAGACCGCCTCCCCGCCGGGAATCGCGAGGAGATCGGGGAGGACGTACTCCCGCACCCGCGCCTCGTCGTAGTTGAAACCCTCCGGACCCTGGGCAGCGGCATCGATCGACATGACGGCCACGAGCAGGACGATGGAAGCGCGACGCATGGGACCCTCTCCCGGAACGACCCGCGGAAAGGCCGCGGCACCGGGGAAGAGCCTACCGCGGCCGGCCGGGACCCGTCGCGGGGTTTCAGGAGGCGACGGCGGCGTCCTGCTTCGACGCCCGCTCCCGCCGCCAGCGCCGCAGTCCCGCGGCTCCCGACACGAGCGCTCCCCCCATCGCCTCGCCCGCGCCGCGCAGGCGCCGCCGCTCGAGGAGGGAGAGGGCGCCGGCCGCCAGGGCGGCGGCACTCGTGGCCGCGTGCGGGTCGATCTCCGGGATCGACGTCGGTGCCTGCTGGATCTGACCGGCGCCGATCGGCTGGCCGTCGTCGCGGTAGGCCCAGCCGTCGATGGTCACCGACATGCCGGTCTTGTCACCGACGGTCCGGGTCGCCGAGACGAGATGGATCCAGCCGTAGTTCACCGCCGTGGTGTCGGAGTTCATGAACCGGAAGAGGAGGTACTTGCCGAAGGCGTCGGTGATCGCGCCCGGCCCCATCCCCTTCCAGACGTACGTGTAGGCGGGTGGGTTGGTGGCGAGCGTCGAGCGGACCTGCGCACTGGAGACGATGAAGGCCGCCGCGAGGGAGGCGGAGCGGTTGCCGCCGTTGACGTTCCAATTCGGCGCCGTCGCCGAAAGGCTCGGATTACCCCCCGTGGAGAGCATCGGGGCGGTCCGGAACGCGACGTTGCCGCCGGTGTATGAGAGCGTGCCGACGCTGCGGGTGGGCGACTGGACGCCGAGGGAGACGGTGCCCGCCGTGCCGGTGCCGCGGGCCACGATCTGCGCCTTGTCGGTCGCGCTGCCGAGGGCCCTGATCTCGATGTCTCCGGCGGTCCCGGGGAGCGTGAGTGCCCAGAAGGGATCCTGGCCGGCACCGAAGCCGACCGTCACCGGCGCGAACGACACGGAGTGAAAGGGGGAGGCGGAGGCATCCCCGGCCGACAGGGCGCCGGCACCGGCGGCCAGCGAGAGGATGGACGAGAGGGTCCTGCCGTCCTTCCTCCCCTTCCGTGAGACCCGCTGGGCGCGACGCATGGGGGAGTCCTCCGCGGAACGGGGCAGGCGAGGGGTGCCGACCGTGCATGCCCCCCGTCGCGTCCGGATCGCCCGGGACGCGTTCCTTACCATTCTGTCAGGATCGGTCCCCGGTGCAACGGTCCGTAAGGTTCGATACGCCGAAGCCGGATCGGTGACATTTCCCCGCTCGTCGCCATCCCCGCCGCCAGGGGGACACCGGCCGTTCGCGTCCGCCGGACGCCCGCCCGACTCCTCCGCCGTCGCGGCTTTCGGTCACGGCGGTGGTGGGGTCGTGCCGACGAAATCGATCGTCGCGGATGGGACGGTCATGGCATCCGCCCGGCAAAGGGGGGCACGATGGATCGATGTGGGGGCCAGTCGCGTGGAGCGCCGATCGCGGTCGTGCTGGCGGCGCTCTTCGCCCTCGTCGGCGTCCAACGGGCCAGCGGCCAGGGGGGCAACTTCGACGGCTTCGGCTACCTCGGGGAGGAAAGCGTGGCGCGGCCGACGCGGGCCCCCGCCACCCGACGCGACACCTCCGGTCCGCCCGAGTGGGGGCCGGTGGAGACCGACAAGAAGTCGCTCGCCAACATGGCCCCGGTCCTCCTGCCGTTCTTCAACAACGGGCCCGTCTTCGGCCTTCCCGGCACCGTCGTGGACGGCGGATTCTGGAACAACACCCAGCTCACCGGTGACTGGGGAGGGCGGCGCACGGAACTCGCGCGCAACGGCTTCTTCTTCGACGTCTACACGACGAGCGCCTACCAGGACCTGATGTCCGGCGGCCTCGATCCCGGTGATTGGTTCGTGCAGAACACCCAGATGGCGATCAACATCGACACCGGACGGGCCGGCTGGTGGGACGGGGGACTGATCCACTTCGCGACGCAGGCCCGATACGGCGCCGACCCGGAGCAGACGTTCAACACCGGCGCCACCGTGCCGAGCTACACCGGCCTCGCGGAGCCCGACCCGCTCGCCTATTCCACGACACTGCCGAGCGAGTACTTCGTCGTCCAGGCGTTCAACGAGCAGACGAGCGTCGTCGTCGGGAAGATCAGCGACATCTACATCCCCGACCAGACGCTCTTCGGCGACAGCTACAAGTTCTATTTCGCCAA
>CAZMOU010000212.1:0-6484 GCA_964567835.1 uncultured Chitinophaga sp.
GGGCCGGCGTGAGGCCGGACGACGTCCGATCGGACATCGTCGACGACTTCGCGCGGGGCTGGGAGGATTGGTACCGCCTCGAGCCGGCGAACCCGCACCACTGGGAGTATTCCACGCGCAAGGTGGGCGATCCGGCGTGGCGCGGCCCGGAGGGCTCGCGGCTGGCGATCGACGTCGAGGCGGAGAAGGCCAACGACCTCGTCGTCGTCCTCACGGAGAACTTCTTCCGCTCCTCCCGCGGCCCGCAGCGCGAGTTCGTCGCCACGGCGCGGCTCCGCGGTGGGCCGGAGCGGCAGACGGTGTCCCTTTCCCCGGCCGACTTCACCGCCGCCGACGGCGTGGCGCTTCGCGACTGGAACGCCGTCGACCTCCTCTCCCTCCGCGCCTACGCGCACCGCGGCGGCGCGCTCGTCGGGAGCACGTCCTGGGCGGGGAGCCGACCGGTCTTCCGCCGCGTCGCGTGGGAACGCTGACGGCCGGGACGCCGGGGCGGTCGTTCGTCACGCCTCCGCGGGCGTCCGCCCCCCCGCCGCGACGTCGCCCCGAGGGGTCCGAACACGCCGACGACCCGGTCTGCCGTCACGCCCGGCGGAAACCGCCGTTGACCGGTACGATCTGCCCGGTCACGAACGCCGCATCGGGGCCGAGGAGCCACTCCACCGCCGCCGCGATGTCCTCCGGCTCTCCCCAGCGGCGGAGGATGCTCTCGCGCACGGCACGCTTCTGCCACGCCTCGCTGGCGTGCTCGCCCCACTTCGTGCGGATCCATCCCGGGGCGACGCAATTGACGCGCACCTGCGGCGCGAGCGACCGGGAGACGCTCCGGGTGAAGGCCATCACCGCACCCTTCGTCGCGGCGAAGAGTTCCCCCGAATCCCCCTCCATGCCGGTCTCGGCCTGATCCCAGCCGATCGTCACGATCGACGCGCGGGTCCGCCCCGTCGCCGCCTGCTCCTCCCCCCAACGGGCCTGCATCCGCCGGCCGAGGGCCCGGGCGAGGAGCATCGTCGAGACGACGTCGACGCGGAGGAGGGCCTCGAGTTTCCGCTCGAAGCTCCACGCGGCGGCGGCGCCGGTGAGGACGTCGACCCCGGCCACGAGCGCCGCGCCGTCGAGATCGGGGAGGGCCGCGGCGACGTCGTCGACGAGCCGCGGGGTGAGTTCGGGGTCGGCCAGGTCGGCGAGGAAGCGGCCGGCGAAGCGCCCCTCGCGCCCGAGGAGCGCGGCGACCTCGTCGGCCGCCTCCGCGGAACGGCCGTGGATCGCCACGCGCGCCCCCGCCGAGGCGAGCCGCAGCGCCACCGCCCGGCCGATGCCGCTCGTGGCCCCGGTGACGAGGACCGTCCGTCCGGCGAGCGATCCCGGCGCGGCCGACGTCATGCCCCGGCCCCCGCCGGCCCCTCGGGGCTCGTCCCGGCGGCGGGCGCTCGCTCGGGGGCGGGAACGGGATCCGCGCCGCTCCCCTCCACCGCGCTCCCGACGCCCCCGCGCACCGGAATCCGGTAGCAGGCCGCCTCGACGGCGTTCCGCACGAGGAGCAGGTCGCCGACGAGCGCGGGGTTGTTCCAGGTCTGGTCCGAGAGCGCCGCGAGCCTGGCCACCTCCCGGTGCGCCTCCGGCGTCGCCTCGACGAGGACGACGTCGCCCGGCTCCGACTGGACGACGAGGAGGTCGCCCGCGCGGAGCAACTGCCCCTGATCGTAGCGCCCCTTCTTCCACATCCGCTTTCCGTCGGCGGCGCGGAGGCATTCGAGGATCCCGTCGGAGAGGCCGTAGAGATGGCCGTCGTGCAGGGCGACGTTCGTGAACTTGGTCTTCATCGCCGTCTTGTTGCTCCAGGCCTCGGTCGCCGTCCAGCCGCCGTCGGCACCGGGCGCCAGGTCGAACGCGGCGCAGCCGACGCCGTAGCCCTTGGAGACGAAGAGCCGGTTCGGACCGATCACCACCGGCTGCGAGCAGGAGGCGTCGGACTGGCTGTGCCCCGGCCAGGGGAAGCGCCAAAGTTCCTCGTGCGAATCGGGATCGAACCCCACCACGTGCCCCTCGGTGACGAGGACGAGGAACGCCCGTCCCGCCAGTTCGAGGATCGCGGGGCTCGCGTAGCTGATCTGGTCGACGCCGGCCGTCCAGCGGCGCTCCCCGGTGGAGCGGTCGTAGGCCACGAGCGCCACCGCGCCGTCGCGGCGCGGCCCCCCGCCGGGAACGACGACCTCGTCGCCGCGCACCAGCGGCGAAGCCGACCGCCCCCAGGCCACGGCCAGGGCGTGGCCGGCAGGGTCGATGCCCAGATCGGCGAGGACATCCTTCTTCCACAGGACCTTTCCGCTGGCGCCGTCGATCGCATGCAGCCAGCCGGTGGCCCCGGCGGCGTACACCACCCCGTCGTGGATCGTCGGCGTGGAGCGCGGCCCGATGCCGCCGAGGACGGTCTGGTGCCGGGCACTCACCGCCACCTGCCATTCCGGCTCGCCGGTGTCGAGCGCGAGGCAGGTGACGATCTCCTGCTCCCCGCGCTGCTCGAGCGTCACCGCGTGGCCGCCGAAGGTGGCGAAGCCGCTCCAGCCGGCGCCGATCTCCCGGCGCCACAACTCGCGCGGGGGGATCGTCCTCCAGTCGGGATCGGGCACCGGGGCGGAGGCCGGGAGCGAGGCGTCGCCCGCGGGACCGAGGAAGCGCGGGAAGTCGTCCCGGGACGCCTGCCACGGGACCGCGGCCTCCCTGCCGGCGGCGCCCTTCGCGGCGGGCCGGGCCAGGAGCGTGTCGCGCGACTTCTGCCAGGCGAAGCGGAACTGCGGCACGAGATCGCCGCTGACGCGCTCGATGCGCAGCGTCGCGAGCCCCGCCGCGACGAGCCCCAGGAGCGTATAGCCGAGCGCCCGCTTCCGCGACGCCGGGTGGCCGCTTTCGCGCAGGAACCAGAGCACCACCGACACCAGCGCCGCGAAGGCGAGGATCAGCGTGATGATGTTGCGCACCGCGCCGTCGATGACGCTGCCGACGACCGTCTCCAGCCAACCCGCGCGCACGAGGGTCACCGCGGCGGCGAGCGAACAGAGCGACACGATCAACCTCCGCGGCGGCCACAGGGAGGGGGGCGGCGGAGGCACCGGATGCGACGGCGGCGGCTTCGGCATGGAGCGGGAATCCTCGGCGGGGGGAACGCCGTCGCGACGGTGACGACTCTCCGGAGTGTAGCGGTGCCGGCCGCGGGGCGCCGATCGGACCGACGGCCCGGCGCCGCCCGTTTCCTTGTCGCTCCCGGAGGGCTCGACTACACTCGCGCGGCGCTCGAAAACCCCATCGTTCCGCCAGCGTGGAGCCCGTCGTGCCGAGTCCCGAACCGTTCCGTTCCTCCGGATCGAGCCCCCCTTCCGACGACGCCATCGCCGCGGCGCTCTTCGCCGGCCGCGGCTTCGGCCCCTCCACCGGCGCCGTCCACGCCGGCGAGTCGCGGCAGAAACTCGCCCACGCCATCACCGACCCGATCGTCGCCTCCTCCACCTACACCTTCCGCGACACCCGGGCCATCCTCGACCTCATCGAGGAGAAGACCGCCAGGGAGGAATACGGCCGCTACGGCAACCCGGGCGAGCGCGTCGTCGAGGCGAAACTCGCCGCGCTCGACGGGGGCGAGATGGCGGTCCTCTTCGCGAGCGGCATGGCGGCGATCGTCGGCGTGCTCATGGCGTGGCTGAACGCCGGCGAGGAGGTGATCTTCTTCGACGAGTGCTACCACCGCAGCCGCGAGTTCTGCCGGCGCCACCTGACCCGGTTCGGCGTCGGATTCCGCGAGGTGAAGACCGGCGACTACGCCGCGCTCGAGGCGGCGATCGGCCCGCGGACGAAGATGATCGTGAGCGAGTCCCCCACCAATCCCCACCTCTCGGTCGTCGACTGCCCGCAACTCGCCGCCATCGGCCGCCGTCACGGCGTGACCACGCTCATCGACGCCACCCTCTGCACCCCCTACAACCAGCGCCCGCTCGAGGCGGGGATCGACGTCGTCCTCCACTCGGCGACGAAGTACCTCGGCGGCCACAACGACCTCCTCGCCGGCGTGGTCGTCGGATCACGCGAGAAACTCGAGCCGGTGCGGACGCTCCGCGGCATCATGGGGGGGATCAATTCCCCGCTCAATTGCTACCTCCTCGAGCGGGGGCTCAAGACGCTCGCCCTGCGCATGGAGCGGCACAACGCCAACGGCATGGCGGTGGCCCGGTTCCTCGAGTCGCACCCCCGCGTGGAACGCGTCTGGTACCCCGGACTCGAGAGCCATCCCTACCACGCCGTCGCCGCCCGTTCGATGCGCGGCTTCGGCGGGCTCGTGACCTTCCTGGTCAAGGGAGCCGACTGGGAACAGACCGCCCGCGTCGTCGATGCCGTCCGCATCCCGCGCATCGGCCCGAGCCTGGGGGGGGTGGAGTCGCTCATCGAGCAACCGCTGGTGATGAGCTACTGGAACTACTCCCCCGCCGAGCGTCTCGGATTCGGGATCCACGACAACATGATCCGGCTGGCCCTGGGGATCGAGGATGCCGACGACCTCGTCGCCGACCTTTCCCAGGCGCTCGGGGCGACCTGATCGACGCACGGCCCCCTCCCCTTCCGCCCCCGCCGCTTTCCCGGGACTGCGGCGACCGGTGCCCGGCGTTCGCCGCCGTGGAAAAGGGGGTGAAATGGGGCGGGTCTGCGGATGGCGGAGATTTTCCCGGAAGTTCCGGTCGCGCGGATGCCGATACCGAATCCGATTGCAGGAACCCGGAGGGCCGTCGGCCCTGCGGGATGGATTCGGAGATGCGTCCATGAACGTCGCGTGCGGATTCCGTCGCTGGATCGTGGTGACCCTTCTCACCATGGTGGGTTCCGCGGCGGGCGGACGACCCCTCGGTGCCGAGGAAGCCGCACCGGAGGCCACCGCGCCGCTGCGCTGGACGCCGCATCGGGCCGCGGCCACCACCCCCGACCCGGCGGCGACGGTCGCCCCTGCGCCGGTCGCCCCGACGGTGGACGAGGCGGAGCCGGTCGGCGAGCCGGCAGCGCCCCCTGCCCGACTGTCTCCCGCCCCCGACACGCGCCGGGCCCCCGCCGAGGCCCCTTCGGCCCCTTCCCGGACACCCCGTCCGGCGCCGCGCACCATCCCCCCGGCCACCGCCGAGGCCCCCGCACCCTGGCCCAGCCCCAACCGTGAGCCGGGTGTCTCCCCGGGCACGGTGCGGGCGAGAGGGGCGGCGCGCCGGGACGGCACGCCGACGTTCCTGGGCCTGAACCTCTTCCGCTCCCCGCAGGGGGATGCGGCGCGTCCGCTTTTTGGCGGGGAACCGGTCCCCTCCCGTGACGGCGTCCGCACCGCCGCCGCTTCGGGGCCCGAGGGGCTCCGCTTCATGCCGCAGAGGCCGGGCCAGCAGGGCCCGCGCGTGGCGATGGCGCCGGACGGTTCGCCGTCGGTGGTCGCGCGGCTCCCCGGATCGTCGATGCCCACCGCGTCGATGCCCCGCCCGCGCGTCAAGGCGCGGCGCGTCGCCGACCAGCCCACCCCCGCCGAGCTCCCCTCCCCGACCACCGCACCGCGGGCCCAGGCCGGACGACCGACCCCGGCCGAGGGGGAGACGATCGTCGAGGAGCCCGGCGTCGGCTTCCCCGACGAGGGCAACTTGTCGTTCGGCGACGAGGGCCCGATCGGCTTCGGCGACGACGGCATGGACGGTGGCTACCCCGGCGCCATGCCGGGCCCCGGGTTCGACGGAGGGTTCGACGGCGGCGGGATGATGTTCCCCGAGGAGGGCTTCATCGATCCCGAAGAGGCCATGCTGATGGACGAGGGTTTCGGTCCCGAGGGCCGGTGGATGGGGGAGGTGCAGATGCACATCCCGTCGTTCTACGACGACCCCTACGCCTGCGAGGACGACGAGTTCTGCCCCGGGTGCTACCCGTGGTGGGACCACGACGGCCGCATCCTCGCCTTCTTCCGCCGTCTCGGCCGTCCCTACTACGGCTGGCGCTGGTACCGCGACTTCACCGCCAGCGCCGGCGTGACCTCGTTCCAGAACGTGACCGACCTGGGGATCCACGGCAACTACGGCTTCAACGAGTACGTCAACTGGTCGATGCCCTTCTGGAACGCCTTCGGCGTCGGCTGGCAGGTGGGCGTGCGCGGCGTGCAGGCCGACTTCCAGCAGACGAAGATCACGCAGGCCAACGGCACGGCGATCCTCTCCACGCAGTCGCGGAACCAGGTCTTCCTCACCACCGGGTTCTTCACCCGGGCCTTCGAGGGGCGCGGACTGCAGGGTGGAGCGGTGTGGGACTTCCTCCAGGACGACTGGTACGACACCGTCTCCGCCTCGCAGGTGCGCGGCGAGGTGAGCTACGTCTGGGGGTACAACGAGTTCGGGTTCTGGGGGGCGTTCAACACCTACAACCAAAACGGCCTCTTCGCCCCCGGACGCCGTGGCAACCAGGCGTCGATGGACACCCTCGATCTCTA
>CAZMOU010000213.1:0-6465 GCA_964567835.1 uncultured Chitinophaga sp.
CGGCGACGTGCTGCCGCCGCTCCCCGCCCTCGAGCGGTGCGCCATCGGCTGGCAGCACCTCGAGGAGAATCTCGTCACGCTCGCCGACGGCTCGCCCCGGCTCCACACCCTCGGCATCGACACCTTGCCGGGCCACGAGTTCACGCCGTCGATGATCGCGAGCCTCGCGCGGATGCCCTCCCTCCGCACCCTGTCGATCGCGGCGGCGACGCGTGCCTCCGACGAGCCGGCGCAGCGCCGGCAGATCGCCTCCCTCGCGCGGGCGCTTCCGGGCGTGCGCGTCGTGCCGGGCACCTACTGCCCGTGGCGGATCTGGACGGTGCTGGTGGCGTCGCTCCTGGCCATGTTCCTCCCCTTCGTGTTCTGGTTCCAGACCTGTGTCCTCCTCTCCACCGCGTCGAACTGGACGTTTCCGCGTCGGCTCGCGCCGCACCTCTTCTGGCCGATGGCCGCGTCGGCCGTGTGCGGGGGGATGCTCGTCGGGGTCGTCCGGTCGACGGGGGGAGCGTGGCTGCCGGGCATCGTCCTGGCCCTCTTCGTCAGCGGGCTCGGCGCGTACGGAGCCTTCTCCCGTGACCTCGCCGGGCTCCCGGCTCGCGTCACCGGGGCGGTCCTGCGGATGGACGTGGCCGCCGGAATGACCCTCGCGGCACTCGCCCTCGTCGGCCGGCCGCTCCTCGACCGCTGGCTCACGGGCATGCTGCCGGCGCTCGACGGAGTGCTCCTCGTCGCGGCTTCGGCGGGGCTCGTGTGGAAGCTCGTGCGGCTCGCTCGCGTCCCGCGGATCCTCGCCGAGCAGGGAAACCCCGCGATCCCCGGCCTCACGCTCGACACGCTGGCGACGATGCCGAGGGAGCGGAGCGGCGCCGGGCCGGGCCGGACGGGGCGGTTCGATCTCAAGTGGTGGCTCCAGGACGCGGCGATCGACCGGCAGATCGCCCGGCCGCTGCCTGCCGATCCCGCGAGCGCCGGCGGTTTCGCCGCCATGCTCCGCCGTCAGCAGTCGCAGTGGCAGATCCCGCTGATGCTGGCGGTCATGTTCGCGGCGACGGGGGGGATGTTCTTTCTGCTTCCTTGGATCGTCGCCTGGGGGAGCGAATCGCCTGCCCGTTCGCCCTTTCCGCCCCTCCTCGCACCGGCGTTCCTCGCCATGTTCGCCTGGCAGGGGTGCGTGATGGCGATCGCCCTCGCGGCCGGGCTGTGGGGCCAGCGGCGCGCGACCCTCGTCGTCGACTTCCTCCGCCCGGTGTCGCGCCGCGACTATTGGCTCGGTCTCCGCCGGGCGATCACGTCTGACCTCGTCCTGCCCACCCTCCTCGGCGGCGGTGCTCTCGTGTTCGCGACGGCATGGTACGGCGACGGCAAGTGGCTGCCATGGGCCATCGTGGCGACGGTGAGCCTGGGGTGCGTCGCCCTCGTCCACGCGATGCTCCTGGTCATCGCCATCACGAAGTGGCCGCTCCTGATGGGGACGCTCGCCGGGTTTCTCTTCCTGGGGGCGGCGATCACCTCCACGGTGGCCGTCGCCCATGCCATGACGCCGCTGCGGCCGGAACACGTGCGCACCGCCTGGCTCGCGGCCGGGACGGTCGTCGCCCTGGGGCTGGGGGCCCGCTTCGCCGTCCTGCGCGGCCTCGGGAGCCGCGAGATCGGCTGAGGGGGAGCCGCCGTTTCCCGCTTCACCGACAGGTTTCCCCGCGGGGGGAGGCAACTTGTAAACTTCCAGCGGCGATCGGGGTGTTCGGTTCGGACCAGCGGAGGCACTGGCCATGGGAATCTCGTCCTTCGGCATCGGATGGATCGTCGGGGTGATCCTCGCCTGGTTCGGTTTGGGGAAGCGTGACCAGGGCTTCCCGCTCCCCGTGCGGACGGCGATCCAGGCTTTCGACCTCGGCGAGGAGCAGCGCAGAGAGAAGGAATCGCTCGACGAGTTCCGCCGCACGGCCCCATTCCGGCAGTCGCGCACGATCAACGTCGATCCGGCGCGGGGCAGGGTGCTCGGCTTCCGCGCGCTCCGTGACGGCCGGGTGGCGCTGGTCACAGGCAGGGCCGACGCCTACGGCGCCGTCACCGACGCCCACGATCCCGCCACGGTCGACAACCGGCTCGTGTGGACCGACGCCGAGGGACGCGAGGAGCGCTCCGTGACGCTCGGCTTCACGCCGCGCGGCGTGACCGAGGCGCCCGACGGCACGCTGTGGGTCGTGGGGGGCTCGACGGTGGCCCGTTTCGCTGCCGATGGCGCGAAGCTCGCCGAGGCCGAGGCGCCCCACTTCACCCTCTCTCCCGAGGGAAGGGAGGAGTTCGTCGAGGAGATGCGGGCTCGCCACGCCGCGGAGCTCGAGTCGCACACGAAGAGCATCGAGCAGCAGGAGGAGATGGTCGCGGAACTCGAGGCGAAGAAGGAGGGGGATCCGGGCTACCAGACGGCCGAGGTCGTCGACCTCTACAAGCGATCGGCCGAGTCGATGAAGCGGCACCTCGAATCGCGCCGGCAGATGACCGACGAGCAGGTCGCCGACGAGGCCATCGAGCGCGTCAAGCAGATCCACCGCGTCGCCGTGTCAGGCGACGCGGTGTTCATCGTCACGAACATGGAGACCGGCTACGGCTTCGCCGTGTGGCGGCTCTCTCCCGACCTCTCCGAGCCGACGCGGGTCGTCGAGGGGCTCGCCGGCTGCTGCGGGCAGATGGACGTGCAGGTGGTGGAGGGTGGTCTGGCCATCGCCGAGAACTCGCGTCACCAGGTGCGCCTCGTCGACTTCGACGGTGAGCCGATCCGGCAGTTCGGGGAGACCTCCCGCTCCGACGTCACCAAGGGCTTCGGCGGCTGCTGCAACCCGATGAACACCTGCCTCGACGGCGCCGGCTGCCTGCTCACCTCCGAGAGCAACGGCCTCGTCAAGCGGTACGGCCTCGACGGCACCTACCGGGAAGTGATCGGGGTGGCCGACGTGCAGCCCGGCTGCAAGAACTCCTCGATCGGGATGTCGGCCGACGGCCGCACGCTCTACTACCTCGACGCCATCGAGGGGAAGGTCGTCGTGCTCGACAAGGAAGGCTGACCGGCAGGACCGGTTTGTTCCGGGCGGCGACGGTTTCGGCACCTCACGGGGACAGTCCGCATGCGACGCTCTGGGATCCGGTCCGGGATGGCGGGGGGGCTCGTGGCGGGGCTCGTGGCGTGGCTGGCCGGGGCCGCCACCGGCGCGGGTCCGGCCCTGACGCTCGTCGTCATGGATCCGCTCGCCGCGCCCCTCTCCTGCCCCTGCGTGAAGGGGTACGCCCAGCGCGACTACGCGAAACTCGGCGAGCATCTCGCCGGGGCCACCGGCCGCGAGGTGCACATCCTTTTCAACGAGTCGCTCGCCAAGGTGGCGGGGACGCTGGGGGAGGGAAAGGCGGCGCGGGCCGACATCGTCATCGGGAAGCGATCGGTGGTGGAGGCCGACGCGGCCCGCACGGGGCGCACGCTCCTCCCGATCGCCGCGCTCACCGACCAGGAGGGGGCGACGACGCAGCGGGGCCTCGTGGTCGTGCGCGGGGACGATCCGGCGGCGAGCCTCGGGGATCTCGCCCGGCACCGCATCATCCTCGGGACCCCCGAGTGCGACGAGAAGCATGGCGCCGCCCGCGACCTCCTCGCCTCCGCGGGGATCGCCCTCCCTGGGGACGCCCCCTGCGCCGAGGCCTGCAGCGACGGTGCCGAGGAGGTGATCGGGGCGGGGGAGCCGACGGCGACCGTGATCTCGAGCTACGCGCGGCCCCTCCTCGAGGGCTGCGGCACGATCAAGCGCGGTGATCTGAAGGTGGTGGCCGAGACGCGCGACGTGCCCTTCGTGGTGGCCTTCGTCGACGGCACGCTCGACGCGGAACTGCGGCGCACGATCGCCGAGGCGCTCCTCGCGGTGCGCCACGATCCGCTCCTCAAGCGGGCCATCGAATCGAAGCGGGGGTTCGTCCCCCTCGACCCCGAGCCGGCGGCCGACCCGAAGGCGCCGCCGGGGGATGGCGCCGCGATGCCCCAGCCGGGGCCGAACCCCGATTGGCCGGGCTGGCGGGGGCAGGACCGCGACGCGCGCGTCCCCTGGCTCCCCGCCACGCTACCGGCCGCGAAGCGGGTGCGCTGGAAGCAGGTCCTGTTCAACGAGGGGCTCGGCGGCGTCGCCGTCGCCGGCGACCGGGTGGTCGTCGGCGACCGCGACGCGGCCGACGTGTGCGACGTGTTCCACGGCCTCGACCGCGCCACGGGGAAGCGGGTCTGGACGCTGCAGTACCCCGCGGAGGGACGCCTCGACTACGGCAACTCGCCGCGGGCCACGCCGCTGCTCCACGGCGGGCGGGCCTACCTGCTCGGCGCCTTCGGGCATCTCCACTGCGTCGATCTCGCCGACGGCCGGATCGTGTGGAAGCGGCATCTGCGCGACGACTTCGGCGCCGACGACAAGCTGGTGTGGGGCACCTGCTCCTCGCCGCTCATCGTGGACGGTCGGCTGATCGTCAACCCGGGCGCTCCGGCGGCGTCCCTCGCGGCCCTCGATCCGGAGTCGGGGGCGGAATTGTGGCGCAGCGCCGGGGTGCCGGCGGCGTTCGCGTCGCTCGTGCCGTGCGAGTTCGGCGGCCGGCGGCAGGTGGTGGGCTACGACCGCGACTCCTGCGGGGGGTGGGACGTGGCCACCGGGGCCCGTCTCTGGTCGCTCGCGCCGCGCGTGGCGGGGGACTTCAACGTCCCGACGCCGGTGCCGGTCGGGCGCGGCCTCGTGCTCGTCGGGGAGAACAACGGCGCCCGTCTCGTCGTCGCCGGTGCGGCAGGGGAGCCGGAGGTGGCGGCGACCTTCCCGGCGCTCGTGCCCGACATGCACACGCCGGTGTCGACGGCGGGACGGGTGTTCGCCGTCCACCGCGGCAAGGCCCATTGTCTCGGCGCCGACACGCTCGAGTCCCACTGGACCCAGCCCGATCGGTCGCTCAAGGGGCATGCCTCGCTCGTGGCCAGTGCCGACCGCGTGCTCGTGTTCACCGCCGCCGGGGAGGTCGTCCTCGTCGACGCCCTGGCGGACCGCTTCGAGGTCCTGGCCCGCCAGAAACTCTTCGAGCGGGAGGTGTCGCTCCACGCCCACCCGGCGGTGGCGGACGACTCCATCTACGTCCGCGGGCCGCGCAACCTCCTCCGCGTGGCCCTCGTCGAAGGGGCGGGGGACGCCCCGGGGGGCGGCTGACCGGCCGCAGGGTCTTCCCCTCCCGCCAGCCCCCCCGTCTTTTCCCTGCCACCGCTTCCTTCGGCAGGGTTTTCTCAATTGCCACGCGCGGCACATCCGATACCAGCGGTGGATGGCGGTGGAGCAGGGGGGCCCGCGGCGCGTTGCCGCGAACCCGCACACGCCGCACCGCGGGGATCACAGACATGAAACGCCTCTCCTGCCTGGCGATGCTCGTGGCGTTGCTCGGCACGTCGAGCGGTTGCTCGATCGTCGACCGGCTCTTCCTGGCCAACTGCGACGGACCGTACGCGCATCGCGCCGACCACATCAACGGCCGCCACGCCCACCCGGAGTACGAGGGCGAGACGGTCTACGAAGGCGGGTACGAGGGGGGCGCCGACGGTGGCACCGTCTACGAGGGCGCCGGGGAAGCGATGTACGACCAGGGCGCCTGCCGGGACGGCCGCTGTCGCGGCGGCCAGTGCCAGGACGGCTCCTGCGGTCCCGGCGCGAATTGCCGCAACGGCATCTGCCACGGCGTCGCCTGCCGCGAGGGGGTCTGCCCCGGCGGGGTCTGTCACAGCCGTTGCCAGACGGGGCACTGCGGCAAGTGCCATCATTGCCGCCACCTCGGCCGGTACGGCGGCCTCGCCCGTCACCATCTCTCCGGCGCCGAGAGGGCTGCGCTGGAGGGGAGCGACTATGGCGCCACCGGCCCCGCCGGCCCTCCCACCGGAGCGGTGGCCTACCCCTACTACACGACGCGCGGGCCCCGGGACTTCCTCGCCCGCTGCCCACCGTCGGTCGGGCCGTGAGGACCGTGACCGACCGTCGAACGATCACCACACGCCCGCGGTTCCCGCGGGCGTGTGGCCTTTTCGTGTGACGGCGTCGGCGGACGTCGCCGGGCGCCTGTCGCCGCGGACGCCCGGCCAGTACGATTGGCCCCGCGTCCAACCCGTCCCGCACGCTCCCGGAGGATGTCGAGCATGTCCGATTCGCAGCAGCCCACCCGCGCATCCGTGGGCACCGGGGCGATCACCGCGGCGGGCAGGCTCTCGCGCACCGGCTGGCTCGTGTGCGCGATCGCCGCCATCGGGTTCGCCTTCGACATCTACGAGCTGCTCATGCTGCCGCTGATCATCAAGCCGGCGCTGGCGGCGCTGGGCCTCGCGGCCCGCGAAGGGGGGCCGCCCCTCCTGCCGGGATCGCCGCAGTACGCCGGCTGGGCCGGGACGGTGGTCTGCGTGCCGGCGAGCGCCGG
>CAZMOU010000214.1:0-6454 GCA_964567835.1 uncultured Chitinophaga sp.
GATGGGCTGCCTCCCCCCGGCGGTCGCGTTCTGGTGGAGCAATCCCACCTATACCGGCGGGTACACCAACAGCGACGGGACGTTCTTCTTCTGCCTCCTCCCCTTCTTCGAGCAGGGCTCCCTCCCCAAGAGCATCAGCAACTGGAAGGGGAGCGGCCTCGGGGCCATCAACGCCACCCAGGCGGCGATGAGCGTGCCGATCCCCTCCCTCGTCGCGCCCAACGACTCGAGTTCCAACGGGCCGATCTTCCGTGACGGTTTCCGTGCCGACTGGATGTGGAAGAACCCGGTCGACGTGGCGCTGTGCAGCTACGGCTGCAACTTCCAGGTCTTCGGACGTCCCGACAACGTGCCGAACGACATCTGGACCTGGCACAACACGCACGGCCAGAAGCGTTTCAGCGACGTGTCCGACGGCACCTCGAAGACGGTGTTCCTCGCGGAGAGGCGGATGTCGTGCGGGCCCGAAGGGGCGCCCAACAACGGTGACACCTGCGGCAACGCCTGGGGACATCCCGCCGACGACCGCTACTGGCCCGTCTTCGCCCGCATCAACACCGGCTATACGAACGACCGCAACAACCCGGCCTACAAGACCTTCTTCCCGCCCATGTCGACGCCGAAGCCGGCGCAGTGCCTGTGGTGGGAGTACCGGGCGGTCGGCC
The DNA here is from genome assembly GCA_964567835.1 of uncultured Chitinophaga sp. Classification (GTDB taxonomy): domain Bacteria; phylum Planctomycetota; class Planctomycetia; order Pirellulales; family UBA1268; genus QWOP01. The sequence continues at coordinate 666 of CAZMOU010000214.1, forward strand.
ACTCCCCCGGTATCGTGCTCTGCGGCATGGGGGACGGCAGCGTCCGCAGCGTCTCCACCAACATCGAGACGATCCCCTGGAGCCAGGCCCTCCTGCCGAAGGACGGCGCGAGCGTCGACATCGAGTGACACCCTTGACCACCAGCACCGCCACGGAGCCCACCATGCATCGTCCGGTCGTCGCCACGCTTCTCGTCCTCCTCGCCTCCACGCTCGCGCTCGCCGGTTGCGGCGCGAAGGGGACGCAGACCAAGGGGATCGCGGCCACCGGCACGGCGACGCTCGACGGCACGCCGCTCGAGATGGGGATCGTGGTCCTCCAGCCGGAGGGGGGTGGCGAGTCGGCGAGTGGGCAGATCTCCAAGGACGGCACCTTCAAGGTGCATGACGTGAAGCCGGGGCGCTACAAGGCTGCGGTACAGACGTCGATGTTCGCGGGCATGGCGGCCCAGGGGAAGAAGGCCGCGGCGGCGGCCGGCGAGGGGCGACCCGTGGCGGTGCGCGGTCTCGACGGCACGCTGCGGCCGGTGCCGGCGAAGTTCGAGAAGACCGACACGAGCGGGATCGTGGTCGAGGTGAAGGAGGGGCAGCCGATCGCGATCGCGATCGAGGGCAAGTGACCCGCGGCGTCAGCCGCCGGCCCCCGCGGCCCCTTCCTCCGGGAGGTCCTCGTCGAGGAGGCTCTCGATGTGGTTGCCGCGCACCCGGACGTGGGAGGCGAGGGCCACGCCGCCGGAGTCGGCCTCGATCCGGGCGACCTGGGCCGCCCCCCCCGGCTCGGTGATGTCGAGGATCACCTCGAACCTCCCCGGGGCGCCGGTGAGGTCGTCCCAGCTGATCGTGACCCGGCTCCCCTCGAGCACCTGCGTGACGACCCGGCGGCAGTGGCCGGTCCGCTTCTCCTCGACGTCGAGGGTGATCTGCCGCGTGTCGTAGACGCCCGGCGGCACGATGTCGGAGAGATCGAGGAACCGCCAGGGGAGGCGGCGGTCCCAGCGCTCGGGCGGAAAGTCCTCCCAGGCGAGGACGCCGGAGGCGATCACCGGACAGTCGCGCGACGCCCCGGTGGAATCCGCGACCCGCAGGCGCACGGCGAGAAGATCGTTGACGTCCATGCTCCCTCCCCTGGGCTCGTTCCCCCGGTCGCGTGCCGGATGCAGGCTCAGGATACACCCCCGGCCGGTCCCGCGGCAGCGGGGTCAGATGATCGCGAGCGGATCGCGCCGTGCCTCGAGCGTCCCGCGCGTCAGTCCGACCCGGTTCACGGCCCGGAGCCTCGACCAGACCTCGCTGCCGGAGCACCGGCCGGCGAGCAGGTCGCGGTAGGCGGCGCGGATCTCGAGCGCCTCCGCGGGGGCCTCGTCGAGCAACTCGACCCGCAGGTGCCGCACGCCCGCCGCCACCAGCGACGGCACCACCTCGGCGGCGCTCTGCGGGGTGGCGTTGTAGAGCGTGTTGCGGCAGCCGACGTCGGCGGTGAGGGGGTGATCGACGCCGACACGGTCCCGGAGTTGCACCACGTGCTCGTCGCACGGGCGGCCGCAGTTGGTCTTGTCGGTCCCGGGGGAGAGGACGGCGCAGAACACGCAGTGCTCCATGTGGAACATCGGCATGCGCTGGTGGATCGCCACCTCGAGGAAGCCCGGCGGCACCGCCCGGACGAGGTCGCCGAGCTGGTCGCGGTTCAGGTCGTAGGAGGGGACGATGCGGCGGGCACCGCGGGCCCGGAGGAACCCGGCCGAGAGGCGGTTGGTGACGTTGAGGGCGAAGTCGGCGTCGACGGGCAGGCCCTCCGCCCGGAAGAAGTCGAGCGCCGCCACGTGCCGCGCGAGGACCGCGTCGGGGGCCTGGCGGAGGATGAGGCGGAGGATGCCTTCCTCGCCCGGCTTGTGGATCCGCGTCGTGGCGACACGGACCGTGGCCCCGGCCGCGTGGCAGGCCGCGATGGCGTCGGCGTGCCGGCGGATGTCGGCGAACTCGACGTCGATCCGACGCTCGCCGGCGCCGAGCAGCGCTTCCACCTGGGGGATGGAACGGCAGAGGAAATGGAGCGGCCCGTCGTCGGCGTCGCTCGCCGCCGCGGGCACCCAGACGGGGAGGTCGGCGGCGGCGAGCCGCTCCGCGGCCCCCGCCAGGACGGGGCGTGCGGGGGGCTCCACGGCGGCGGTCTCGAGCCGCTCGACCAGCACGCGGCGCAGCGTCCCGAGCACGCTCAAGGGGAGCATCGGCTGCCCGTCGATCCGTGCGTCGAGGCGGCGGAGGAAGAACGGCGTCGTCCCCAGTCGTCCGAGCTGTTCCCGGAGCGACTCCGGGGTGAGGGGATGGCGGCGGGCCGGCTCGGCGGCGGTGTCGGTCGCCACCGCCACCCTCCGCTCGTCGGGCTTCCCGGCGCGGAGCGTCGCCTCGACCACCAGCGGCGTTCCGGGGGCCACGCGGGCCACGACGTCGACCGGCTGGCGGCGGCGCGGCGACGTGCCGGAGAAGCTGGCCCGCAGTTCGGCCGAGAGGACCGGATCGTCCGTCTTCCACACCGTCTGCCCGGGGACGACGCGGGAAAACTCGATCGCGCCGGAGGCGAACGAGAGCTCCACCCGTCCCGCCGCCACCGGGCCCTCCGCCGGCGCGGCGGAACCGCCCCCGGCCGGCACGGCGAACACACCGTAGACGCGCCCACCCTCCGACGCGTCGTCACCCCCGTCGGCCGGATCGAAGGCGACGCCGTCGCCGCGCTTCACCGCCGAGACGAGATCGACGACGATCCGGCCGCGCGTCGTCGCCACCACCGTGCCCAGTCGGACGCCCCGCTTCGCGCTCGACGTCGCCGGCACGAGGCGCTTGTGGTCGCAGCCCTCCAGCCATCCCGGGGCGAAGCCGCGCGAGAACGACAATTCCATCGCCTCGACGTCGCCCGGCGTGAAGGTCGCCCGCTGGCCGGCCAGCGCGGCGTCGAGGGCCCGTCGGTAGTGCCGGGTGATGTTGGCCACGTACTCCGGCGTCTTCAGCCGTCCCTCGATCTTCAGGCTCGAGACCCCGGCGGCGAGGAGTTCGGGGACGAGATCGTAGGCGGCGAGATCCTGGGGCGAGAGGAGGTAGCGCCGATCGCCGAGATCGACGTCGCGACCGTCGCAGACGAGCTCGTACGGCAGGCGACAGGCCTGGGCACACTGGCCCCGGTTGGCGCTGCGCCCGCCGAGTGCCTCGCTCGTCAGGCACTGACCCGAGTAGGCGACGCACAGCGCCCCGTGGACGAAGACCTCGAGTTCGAGCGCGGTTCCGCGGCGGACGGCGGCGATCTCACCGAGGGACAGTTCCCGGGCGAGCACCACCCGCCGGATCCCCAGGCTCTCCGCGAGGCGCACCGTCTCGGCGCTCGTGAGCGTCATCTGGGTCGAGGCGTGGAGCGGTAGGTCCGGGCAGCAGGCACGGAGGAGCCGGGCGACCCCGATGTCCTGGACGATCGCGGCGTCGACCCCCGACCGGGCCAATTCCACCCCCGCGGCCTCGATCGCCGGCAATTCGCCGTCGAAGGCCAGGGTGTTGAGCGTGACGTACCCGCGGACACCGTGCCGACGGAGCATCCCCATGATCCGGGGGAGGTCGGCCGCCGGCACGTTGGCGGCCCGGGCACGGGCGTTGTGGCCGCTGTCGAGGCCGAAATAGACGGCGTCGGCCCCGTTCTCGACGGCCGCGCGGATGCACGCTTCGTCGCCCGCCGGGGCGAGCAATTCCACCGCCGGAGCGGGTTCACGGGGGGCGACGGGGAGGGCCATGCGGACGAGTATAGGGGGAGCGGAACGGGCCGTTGGCAAGCTCGCCGGAAGGCGCCGGTGGTACCGGCTTCGGGGGGCGAAAAACCCTTCCGGTACGGCTGCTTGTGGGCGCCGCGCCGAGCGTGTAAGACAAACTCTCCTTTGTACAAAGGATCACAGCCGTCAGGGGGCCTCTGCCCCCGAGCCGGTGGGCCGTGTCCGGCCCGTGACGTCCCCCTGTCTTCTGTTTTCCAGGTCCCGCCTCGCGGGTTCCCTTCCATCCGGAGTGTCGAATGAATCTCGTTGACCTCGTCAAGGACCAGCTCACCAGCCAGGTCCTCGGTAGCCTCGGCTCGCTCGTCGGCACGAACGAGTCCCAGACCAAGGCCGCGACCGCAGCCGCGGTTCCCGCGCTGCTCGGCGGCCTCTCCAAGTTGGCCGGCAACGCCCAGGGCGCGGGCCAGATCGCCAGCGCTCTCGGCGGCCTCGACATGGGCGCGCTCGGCAACCTCGCCGGCCTGCTCGGCGGGTCGAACGCCAGCAAGGTGGCCGACAAGGGGGGCAGCCTCCTCGGCACGCTGTTCGGCAACTCGGCCACGTCGCTGATCGTCGACACGCTGGCCTCGTTCCTGGGCATCAAGGGGGGCATGGCCCGCACGATGCTCTCCTACCTCGCCCCGGTCGTCCTCGGCACCGTCGCCAAGCAGCTCACCTCCAGCGGCCGCTCGATCGACGCCGCCGGGATCCAGAGCCTGTTCGCCGACCAGTCGAAGAACATCCAGTCGGCGCTGCCGGCGGGCCTCTCGCTCGGTGACTTCGGCTCGATCGCCAAGGCGGCGGCCGGCGCGGTCTCCGGCGGCGGGTCGCACGCCTCCCACGGCCACACGACCCACCGCGACACCCACTCGCACGGCCATGTCGAGCGCCGTGAGCCGGAGCAGTCCGGTTTCCCGTCGTGGCTGCCGTGGCTGGCCCTCCCCCTGCTCGCGCTCGGGGCGCTGTTCCTCCTGAACCGCGACACCAAGAAGCCCGCCGACAAGGGCAACACGGTCGTCGCCGACCAGACGTCCAAGATGCGCGAGCGGATGGAAGCCAGCCAGAAGACCGGCGAGGAGCTGGCGGCGAAGGCCGGCGCGAAGGTCAACGAGGCCGCGGCCGCCGTCGAGGAGACCGTGAAGACCGTGACCGAGAACATCCCCGAGATCGACCTCACCAAGTTCGGCGGTGACGTCGGCGGCCTGTTCGGCAAGCTCACCGACACCTTCAAGGGCATCACCGACGTCCCGTCGGCCGAGGCCGCGGTGCCGGGGCTCAAGGACCTCGCCGGGATCCTCGACGGCTACAAGGCCACCGCGGACAAGCTCCCCGAGGCGGGCAAGGCGACGGTCAAGGAGATGGTGGGCACGAACCTCGGCACGCTGCAGCCGATCATCGACACCGTCCTCGCGATCCCCGGCGTGGGTGACATCCTCCGCCCGATCGTCGAGCCGATGATCAAGACCCTGTCGAGCCTCGGCCTCTGAGCCGGATCGGACGAACGGTCGAAAAACGGGTCGGGCCGGCGAAAGCCGGCCCGACCTTTTTTCATTCCCGGGCGCGGTCGCCGCCGCGGGGCCCGTGCGGCCGCCTCGGGCCGGAGACCACCCGGGTCCGGCCGGGCCTCACTCGTCGTTGCCGCGGAGATTGGCGAGCACGGTGTAGTCCTCGAGCGTCGTCGTGTCGCCGACGGTCTCGCGGCCGGCGGCGATGTCGCGGAGCAGCCGGCGCATGATCTTGCCGGAGCGCGTCTTGGGCAGCGCCGCGGCGAAGTGGATGTCGTCGGGGGCCGCCAGCGCCCCGATCTGCTGGCGGACATGCTTGCGGAGCGTCTCCTTGAGGGCGTCGTCCGGTTCGCCGCCGCGGAGCGTGACGAACACCGCCACCGCCTCACCCTTCACCTCGTGGGGCCTTCCCACCGCCGCCGCCTCGGCGACGCGCGGATGGCTGACCAGCGCGCTTTCGATCTCGATCGTCGAGAGGCGGTGGCCGGCGACGTTGAGCA
>CAZMOU010000215.1:0-5095 GCA_964567835.1 uncultured Chitinophaga sp.
CGAGGAGCTTGCCGGGGCCGAGGGCCACGACATGGCCCCGCTGCGGCTTCTCCTTGGCCGAATCGGGGAGGACGATGCCCCCCGCGGTGCGCTCCTCGGCCTCGACCGGCGCCACCACCACGCGGTCGTCGAGCGGACGGATCTTGAGGTTCTTCGCTGCCATGGGAATCACTCCGGGAAAAAGGAAGGAAAGTCAGTTCGTGTGAGGGGGATCGGAGAACGCCGGGAGGGGGCTCACATCATGCCGCCCATGCCACCCATGCCGCCCATCCCCATGCCGCCCATGCCACCCATGCCGCCGCCCATGCCACCACCCATGCCGTGGTGGTCGTGGCCCTCGCCGCCGTGATCCTCCTCGGCCTTGGGGATCTCGGTGATCAGCGACTCGGTCGTGAGGAGCAGCGCGGCGACGCTGGCGGCGTTCTGCAGCGCCGTGCGCACCACCTTGGCCGGATCGATGACGCCCGCGGCGACGAGGTCGCAGTAGGTCTCCTTGTCGGCGTCGTAGCCGTCGTTCTTCCCCTTCATGTGGCGGACGCGGTTGACCACCACGGGGCCGTCGATGCCGGCGTTGGAGGCGATCGCCTCGAGGGGATAGCGGAGGGAGTTCTTCACGATCGAGGCGCCGAGTTTCTCGTCACCGTCGAGGTCGAGCTTGTCGATCGCCTTCTCGCTCCGCAGCAGGGCCACGCCGCCGCCGGGGACGATGCCCTCGGCGAGGGCCGCCTGGGTGGCGCTCTTGGCGTCCTCGATGAGGGCCTTGCGCTCCTTCATCTCGGTCTCGGTCGCCGCCCCCACGTTGATCTGGGCCACGCCGCCGGCGAGCTTGGCGAGCCGCTCCTGGAGCTTCTCGCGGTCGTACTCGCTGTCGGTGACCTCGATCTCGGCGCGGATCTGGGCCGCCCGGCCGTCGATCGCCGTCTTGGAGCCCGCCCCGCTGACGATGGTCGTGTTCTCCGCCTCGATGATCACCTTCTTGGCCCGGCCGAGATCGGAGAGCTTCACCGAGTCGAGGGTGATCCCCAGATCCTTGAAGATCGCCTGGCCGCCGGTGAGGACGGCGAGGTCGCCCATGATCGCCTTGCGCCGATCGCCGTAACCGGGGGCCTTGACCGCGACCGACTGGACGATGCCGCGGAGTTTGTTGACGACGAGCGTGGCCAGCGCCTCACCCTCCACGTCCTCGGCGACGATGACGAGGGGCTTGCCCGCCTTGCTCACCGCCTCGAGGAGCGGGACGAGGTTCTTCGCCGACGAGATCTTCTCCTCGAAGAGGAGGATGTAGGGGTTCTCGTACTCGCACACCTGCGCGTCGGCGTCGGTGACGAAGTGGGGGGAGAGGTAGCCGCGGTCGAACTGCATCCCCTCGACGACGTCGACCGTGGTCTCGGCCTGCTTCCCCTCCTCGACCGTGATCACGCCGTCCTTGCCCACCTTGAGGAAGGCCTCGGAGAGCACGCCGCCGATCGTCGGGTCGTTGTTGCCGGCGATCGTGGCGATCTGCATCAGCTCCTTCTTGTTCTTCTCGTTGATCGGCGTGGCCATGGCGAGGACCGCCTTCGACACCGCCTCGACCGCCTTGTGGATGCCGCGCGAGAGGGCCATCGGATCGGCCCCGGCCGCGATCATCTTCAGCCCCTCGCGGAAGATCGCCTCGGCGAGGACCGTGGCGGTGGTCGTGCCGTCGCCGGCGACGTCGTTGGTCTTGCTCGCCGCCTCCTTCACGAGCTGCGCGCCGAGGTTCTCGTACGGATCCTCGAGTTCGATGTCCTCGGCGACGGTGACGCCGTCCTTGGTGACCTTCGGCGAACCCCAGCCCTTGTCGAGGACGGCGTTGCGGCCCCGGGGACCGAGCGTGCTCTTCACGGCACGGGCGAGCTTCGAGACGCCTGCGAGGAGCGGCTGACGGGCTTCGTCGTCGAACACCATTTGCTTGGCCACGGGTCACATCTCCTGGGTGGATGGGTCGGCGGTGAGCGGGGAGGGCGCGGACGCCCGGCCGCGGCGGCCACCGGAATGGCAGCAGCGCCAGCGGACACCCCCGGGGAGAGCAAGCGGCGTGCCGCACCGGCCGCCGGGGACAAAAACCGGGGGCGAAGCGGCCGAAACGCGGCGGAAACGGCGGCGGCCCTCCCCCGTCGCCACCCCTGACTCCACCGCCTGCTGCCGTTTTGGCAGCGGTCGGGCCTCATCCGCGCCGGGCCGAGGGGGTCCAGTCGATCCCGGGGGAGAGACCCCGCACGAACGCGGCCAAGAGGTCGGCGGTCCGGTCGAGGTCGCCGAGCGACACCGTCTCCACGGCCGAGTGCATGTAACGGTTGGGGACGCTCACGAGCCCCGTCGCCACGCCCGCCCGCGTCGTCTGGAGGACGTTGGCGTCGGTCGGGGTGGCCCGGCCGCTGGCCTGGAACTGGAAGGGGATCGAGCGCTCCTTCGCGGCAGCGACGAGGCGGTCGACCACGTGCGGGTTCATGTTCGGACCGCGGAACACCACCGGCCCCTTCCCGACGCCGACGTCCCCCTCCGACTTCTTGTCGATCGAGGGGCAGTCGGTGGCATGGGTGACGTCGACGGCGATCGCCACGTGGGGATCGACGCCGAAGGCGCTGGTCTGGGCCCCCCGGAGGCCGATCTCCTCCTGCACCGTCGAGGCGACAAAAAGGGCGCACCCGAGGGGACCGGCCTCGACGGCCCGGCGGAAGGCCTCGAGGACGACCCACAGCCCGACCTTGTCGTCCATCGCGGGTGCCGCCACGAGATCGCGCCGCAGCGGCCAGACGCGCAGCTCCACCGTGACCGGATCCCCGACGCGGACCACCGACTCGGCGTCGGCCCGGTCGGCGGCGCCGATGTCGATCCACAGGTCCTTCATCTTCGGCACCACCTTCCGTTCCTCCTCGGTGAGGAGGTGGATCGGCTTGCGGGCGATCACCCCGGGGACCGGCCCCGCCGCCCCCCACACCGTGACCCGCGATCCCACCAATTGCATCGGCTCCCAGCCGCCGATCGGCTGCACCGACAGATAGCCGTCGCCGTCGACGTGCTGGACGATGAGACCGATCTGGTCGCAGTGCCCGGCGAGGAGCATGCGCAGAGGCGCGCCGGGGTTCGCGACGCCGACGACGTTGCCGTGGGTGTCGGAGCGGACCTCGACGGCGACGGCGTCGAGGTAGGAGCGGACGAGGTCCTGCACCGGCCACTCGTATCCGGAGGGGCTGGGGGTGCCGAGGAGGGTGAAGAGGAAGTCGCGGGCGGACGGGTTCACGGAGGGGTCTCCCGGGGGACGACTGTGGGGCAGGGAAGGTTGTAGCCGCCCCCGACGCACGGCGCCACCGTCAGAGCCCGCACGACCGGCGCCGCCGGACCGGGGGCCGGGCGATTCCCCGGGTGGCGCCCGGGCCGGGGTGCCGGCGTTGGTCGCCGCGAGCTACCCTCGATACATTGCCCGAACCCCCTTTTTCGAGTCGTGAGCGAACCATGGTCCAAACGGGTGCCGTCCAGCCGGTGCGGATCGGCGTCGTCGGCCTCGGCACCGTCGGCTCCGGCGTGGTCCGGCTCCTCGTCGACTCCGCCGACCACATCACCCGCCACGCCGGCCGCCCCATCGAGGTGGCCGCGGCGGTGGTCCGCGACCCGACGAAGCCGCGCGACTGCACGCTCCCCGGGGGCCGCGTCTCCACCGACATCCGCGACGTCTCGCGCGACCCCTCGATCACGCTCGCGGCGCTCCTCGTGGGGGGGCTCGAGCCGGCACGTTCGATGATGGTCGAGCTCCTCGAGCAGGGGAAGGACGTCGTCACCGCCAACAAGGCCCTCCTGGCGGAGCACGGCCCGGAGCTCTTCGAACTCGCCCGCCGCCTCGGCCGCTCGATCGCCTTCGAGGCGGCGGTGGCGGGGGGGATTCCCATCGTCGCCGCCATCGGCGAGTGCCTGGCCGCCAACCGCATCGAGAGCATCCGCGGGATCCTCAACGGCACGAGCAACTTCATCCTCACCCGCATGGAGGAGGACGGCTCGAGCTACGCCGAGGCACTCGCGCTGGCGCAGGCGAAGGGCTACGCCGAGGCCGACCCCTCCATGGACGTCGACGGCACCGACGCCACGCAGAAGCTCGCCATCCTCTCCCACCTCGCCTTCGGGGTGTGGGTGCCCTGGAAGGAGATCCCGCGGACCGGCATCGACACCGTCGACGCCGACCTGATCCGCTACGCGGCCGAACTCGGCCACCGCATCCGCTTGGTCGCGGTCGCGCGCCGGGCCGACGGCCGCCTGGCGATGCGCGTCGCCCCGGCGCTGGTGCGGATCGGCACGCCGCTGGCCGAGACGCGCGGCGCCTACAACGCCGTCAGCATCGTCGGCGACGCGGTGGGGAGGATGTTCTTCCACGGCCTCGGCGCCGGGCAGATGCCCACCGCCTCGGCCGTCGTGGCCGACATCATCGACACGGTCGTCGGCCGGGCGGCGATCACCTTCCGCACCACCGGCGTCCTCTCGGCCGACAGCCCGGCGGCGAAGGTGGCCGGCGTCGACGCGGCCGAGCGTCACTTCCTCCGCATCGTCGTCACGGACCGGCCCGGCGTCCTCGCCCGGATCACCGGCATCCTCGGCGACCACGGGATCTCGATCGCCTCGGTGATCCAGCACGATCCGGTCGGCCCCGACGCGGGGCAGGGGCGGGTGCCCGACGTGTCGCTCGTGATCATGACCCACTCCTGCCCGGCGAGCGCGGTGCATGCGGCGCTCGGGGCGATCGACCGCTGCGACGTGGTCCGGGGCAAGAGCGTCTGCCTGGGGGTGCTCGACGAATGAGACGCCTGCTTCCGTCCGCGCCGGCCCGGGGAGGGGACCGATGAAATACGTGATCGTCATTCCGGACGGCGCCGCCGACGTCGCGCAGGACTCGCTCGGGGGACGCACGCCGCTCGAGGCGGCCCGCACCCCGGCGCTCGACCGGCTCGCGGGCCTCGGCCTCGTCGGCCTCACCAACCACGTCCCCGACGCGCTCCCGCCGGGGTCCGAGGTGGCCTGCATGAGCCTCCTGGGCTACGACCCGCTCGCCTGCTTCACCGGCCGCGCTCCCCTCGAGGCCGCCGCG
>CAZMOU010000215.1:5105-6380 GCA_964567835.1 uncultured Chitinophaga sp.
GCGGCGGCGAAGGGGATCGAACTCGGGCCCGACGATCTCGCCGTGCGCGCGAATCTCGTCACCGTCCGCGAGGGGGTGATGGAGGACTTCACCGCCGGGCACGTGAGCACGGAGGAGGCGACGGCGCTCCTGGCCGCCTGCCAGGCGGGGCTGGCGGCCGATTTCCCGGGGCTCTCCGGGTGGGAGTTCGCCACCGGCGTGAGCTACCGGAACCTCCTCCTCCACCGGGGCAGGGCGGGGGCCCCCGCGCCGCTCGGCCCCGATCTGCGCTGCACGCCGCCGCACGACCTCATGGACCAGCCGGTCACCGACGCCTTCCCGCGCGGCTCGGGGAGCCGGCTCCTCACCGAGATCATGGCGGCGAGCGCGGGCTGGCTCGAAGGCCATCCGGTGAACGTCGCGCGGATCGCCGCCGGGAAGCGGCCGGCGACGCACGTCTGGCTGTGGGGGGCGGGGCGGACGCCGCGCATGCAACCCTTCCACGAGGCCTACGCGGGATACGGGTCCGGGGCGACGATGATCACGGCGGTCGACCTCCTGCGGGGCCTCGCGGCGCTCGCCGGCTGGAAGCGGCGCGAGGTGGAGGGGGCGACCGGCTACCTCGACACCGACTACGCCGCCAAGGGGCGGGCGGCGATCGAGGAACTCTCGCGGGCCGATCTCGTCTGCGTCCATGTCGAGGCGCCGGACGAGGCGAGCCACCAGGGGGACGTGGCAGAGAAGGTGACGGCGATCGAGCGCATCGACGAACTCGTCGTGGCCCCGATCGTCGCCTTCCTCGAGCGCCTGCCGGAATGGCGGATCCTCGTCTGTCCCGACCACCCCACCTTCCTCTCCACGAAGACGCATTCCCGCGGCGCGGTGCCGTTCCTCCTGGCGGGGACGGGGATCCCGGCGCGGGGGACGACCTACGGCGAGGGGGCGGCGGCGGACGCGGCGGCGAGCGACCCGGCCGCGCGGATCGAGCCGGGATTCCGGTTGATGGGGCGTTTTTTGGGGAACGATCGGTCGACGTGAGCACGGGACCGGATCGGGCCATCGGCCCGATCCGCCATGAAAGGGAGCGGAGAGCGATGGCCTTGGTGGTGCAGAAGTTCGGCGGCACGAGCGTGGCCGACGCGCAGAAGATCGTGGCGGCGGCGCGGAAGGCGGTGGCCCGCCACCGGGCCGGTGACAAGGTGGTCGTGGTGGTGAGCGCGATGGGCCACCAGACCGACGTCCTCGTCGATCTCGCCAAGCAGATCACCGACCGGCCGAGTGCCCGCGAGATGGACA
>CAZMOU010000216.1:0-6267 GCA_964567835.1 uncultured Chitinophaga sp.
GGGCCCGCCGGGGGGCGGCAAGACGATGCTCGCCAAGCGGATTCCCACGATCCTTCCCCCCCTCTCGGCCGCGGAGTCGATCGAGACGACGCGGATCTACAGTTCCTTGGGGCTTCTCGCCCCGGGACAACCGCTCCTCGCCACCCGCCCCTTCCGTGCCCCTCACCACACCATTTCGGAGGCCGGACTGGTCGGCGGCCGGTCGGTACCGATGCCGGGGGAGATCAGCCTGGCCCACAACGGTGTTCTCTTCCTCGACGAGCTGCCCGAGTTCAACCGCCGGACGCTCGAAGTGCTGCGTCAGCCGCTCGAGGATGGCACCGTGACGATCAGTCGGGCGAAATCGACGACCCGGTTCCCGGCCGATTTCATTCTCGTGGCGGCGTTCAACCCCTGTCCGTGCGGCTACCGGGGCGACCCGAGGCGGGAGTGCCAGTGCACGCCGCCGCAGGTGGAGAAGTATGTCGGCAAGATCTCCGGGCCCCTGCTCGACCGGATCGACATCCAGCTCGAGGTGCCGGCGGTCCCCTTCCGCGACCTGTCGGCGAGCCGGCCGGGGACGACGAGCGCCCAGATGCGGGAAGCGGTGCTCGCCGCCCGGGGCAGGCAGGCGGCACGATTCGGCGCCTCCTCGACCCGCTGCAACGCGCGGATGTCGAGCCGCGAGGTGCGTGAACACTGCCCCCTCGAGTCGGCGGCGGTCGATCTACTCAAGGGTGCCGTGACCAATCTCGGACTCTCGGCCCGGGCCCACGACAAGGTCCTGCGCGTGGCGCGCACCATCGCCGATCTCGAGGCCGCCGACCAGATCGGCTGCGCCCACCTCGCCGAGGCGATCAATTACCGACTCCTCGACAGAACGCTTTGGACCTGACGGGAACGCCGCACCCGACCGCCTCCTCCCGCGCATCCCCCAGCCCTCGCATCCCCCAGCCGCCACGGCCGGCTCCTGCGGCCTCCGGCCCCCCGGGGAGACGCCCGTGGTCCCCGTCACCAGCCGCATGGACCGCGGCGGGGCGTTCTGCCACCATGGGGCCATGGCGCGCATCTCCACCCATCCATCCGCCGATCGGGCCGGACGCAGGGCTCGGTCGGGATCGGTCACCCGGTCCCTCCTCCCGCTGGCCCTGGCCCTCGTGCTGCTCGGCGGGGCGGCCTTCGCCATCGACATGCCGGTGGCCAACTGGTTCAAGGGGGGCGCGTGGCCGTCGGGGATGCCGAAGATCCTGATCGAGGTGGCCGACGAGATCGCGCGTCTGGTGACGATGTCGGAGGTGGCGGCCCACACCGTGAGCGTGGCGGTGATCCTGGCCCTCGTGCTCGCCCTCGACGACGGCCTCGCCTGGCCCTCCGGGCTGCGTGGCCGCGGCAGCGGCAGCGCTCGGGCACCGCTTCCCGCGGCGCAGGCGGCCTTCGGGCGGATGCTCGGGGCGACCGTCACCGGCGGAATCCTCGCCGATCTGATGAAGCTCTGCGTGGAGCGCATCAGGCCGCGGGTCACCGATTTCGCGGCGCACGCCTCGGTGTGGGACACGTTCCGCGAATCGATCGTGGAGACGGTGACCGGCAGCCGGGCCAACATCCAAAGCTTTCCCTCCGGCCACTCGGCCTTGGCGGCGGGCCTGGCGGCGGCGCTCGCCTGGCGGTATCCGCGGGCCTGGCGATTCTTCGCCCTGTTCGCCGCGATGGCGGCGGGGCAGCGCGTGATGTCGTCCGCGCACTTCCCCAGCGACATCTGCTTCGGCGCGGCCCTCGGCCTGGCCGGGGCGGCCTGGTGGCTGCGGGGCGCCGCGGCCGATGGCGGCGAGGAGGCCGATTCCGTATAGTTCGGGGCGTCCCGATCCCTCTCCCCTCCGACCCAGGAACCGCAGCCATGCCCGCCCCGAAGAAGGCCTCGAAGGCGGTGAAGGCGAAGGTTTCCAAGGCCAAGGCCCCCGATTCGGCCGACGCTGCGGTTCCGGCATCACCGCCGCCCGGCCGGCGCGTCCTCCTCGTCGACGACGACGCCGAGATCGTCGAGTCGATGCGTGCCGTGCTCGAGTCGAAGGGATACGAGATCCTGGTCGGCCGCGACGGCAACCAGGGCCTGCTCCTCGCCGAGCGCGAGAAGCCCGACCTCGTGATCCTCGACATGATGATGCCGAAGCGGAGCGGGTTTCTCGTCCTCGAGCGCCTCCGGCGCAGCCACCCCTTCCCGGTGCGTGTGATCATGATCACGGCGAACGAAGGGAGCCGGCACAAGGCCTACGCGGAGATGCTCGGCGTCGACGACTACATCCGCAAACCCTTCCCCATGGATCGGCTCCTCGACAGCGTGCAGCGGCTCCTGCCCCCCGGTCCGTAGCCGGCGGTGTCCTGCGGTGCCCGGTTGAGGACAGCGCGGACCGCGACGCCGAGTCAAGCGTGAAAAGAGGTGCAATCTGCGCGGGCTGCGCCGCGGGGAATTGTGCGATTGACCCTCGTTTCGGGTCGCGCTAGATTGCGGCGGTGACTTGGAGAGGCGCGGTGACAGGGCCGACGAGAGTCGGTCCGTTCGCCTTTCCGGGTCGCGACAGGGGTGCATGCCGATGCCGCGCGACGACCACCGTACCGATGGAGAGGCGTCGCCGCGCGACCCACGCCCCGGGCAGGGGGGCGGGCAACTCCCTGCGGCCGGCCGCGACCCCGGCCGTGGTGCCGTCTGGGACGACCTCAAGGAGCGCGTCCGCGACGCCACCGACATCGCCGATCTCGTCGGGTCCTACCTCACGCTCCGCCGCCAGGGGAAGAATCTCGTCGGCCTCTGCCCCTGGCACGACGACTCGAAACCCAGCCTGAACGTCAATCCGGAGCGGCAGACCTTCCGCTGCTGGGTGTGCGACATCGGCGGCGACGTGTACAGCTTCCTCATGCGGATGGAGAAGGTCGAGTTCCGCGAGGCTCTCGAGCAACTCGCGGAACGGGCCGGGATCGATCTTCCCCGCGGCCGCTCCGCCCTTCCCCCCGACGAGCGTCGCTCGCTGCACGCCGTCCTCGCCTGGGCCCGCGACCGCTTCGCGGAATGCCTGCGTCTGCCCGAGGGGAGACGGGCACGCGAGTATCTGCTCGGCCGCGGCCTGTCGTCGGCCACCATCGACGGCTTCCGCCTGGGATGCGCCCCCGCCTCCTGGGATTGGCTCCTCCGGCAGGCGGCGGCGGCCGGCCATCCCCCCGAGCTGCTCGTCAGGGCCGGGCTGGCGATCGAGCGGCAGGAGCGCACCGGCCACTACGACCGCTTCCGCGACCGGGTGATGTTCCCCATCCTCGACACCCAGGGGCGGACCGTGGCCTTCGGCGGCCGCGTCCTGCCCGGCGCCGAGGAGGGAGCCAAGTACATCAATTCCCCCGAGACACCCGTCTTCTCCAAAAGCGCGCTCCTCTACGGCCTCGACTCCGCCCGCGACGGCATGGCCCGCACCCGCCGTGCGGTGGTGGTCGAGGGCTACACCGACTGCCTGGCCGCCCGGCAGGTGGGATGTGACGACGTGGTGGCGGTGCTGGGCACCGCGCTCGGCGAGCGGCACGCGAAACTGCTGCGTCGCTACGCCGAGCGGATCGTGCTGCTCCTCGACGGGGACGATGCCGGCCGCCGCCGGGCCGACGAGGTCCTCGACGTTCTCCTCGCGGAGCCGGTCGACGTGCGCATCGCGCGCATGCCGGACGGCGTCGATCCGTGCGAGTTCGCGCTCGAGCGCGGCCGCGACGCCTTCGAGGCACTGGTCGATTCGGCGGTCGACGCCCTCGACTACCGGCTCGAGGAGGCGGCCGCCAAGGTCGCCGGACGCGGTGACGACGCCGTGCTCGGCGCCGTGGAGAGCGTGCTCGAGGCGCTCGCCCGCGTCTCGCGGACGACCAGCCTCGAGCCCTCGCAATGGCGGCTGCGGCAGGACCAGGTGACGGGCCGGCTGGCGCGCCGTTTCGGAATCTCACGGGAGGCGCTGCTCGCGCGGTTCGAGGCGCTGCGGGGGGGTGTGGCGGCCGCGGTGCGTGCCCCGGAGCCCCGTCGGCCGGCGACGACCCGCCTCCCCCCCTGGGATCGCGAGGTCCTCGAGGTGCTCGTCGGCGTTCCCGAGGCCGCCGGACTGGTGATCCGCGAGGTGCCCCTCGAGGAGGTCGAGAGTTCCGCCTGCCGCACGGTGCTCGAGACGGCGCGGCGGATGCAGGCCGAGGGGCGAATGGTGTCGCTCCCCGGGCTGCTCCTCGAGGTGGCCGACCCGGCGCTCCAGAATCTGCTCGTCGGCATCGACGCCATCCTCCAGACGGCCGGGGCCCCCGCTCCCGCCGAACGCGCCGCCCATCTGGAGGAGGCCCTGCGCCGCCGCCGCGCCGAGCGCGCCGCCGCGGAGGGCCTGCGCACGCTCAAGTCGTCCCGCCTCGGATCGGAGGCGGAAGCGGAGCTTCTCGAACGTCTCGTCGCCAGCCGGCGGGAGGTCCAGGGCATGACCGATCCCAAGGATGGGTGAGGGTGCCCGTCTCGTCACTGCGATCGGCGAATCACGGCTCCGGCCGTGGGGCGCCGGGGGGCGGTGCGCGAGTGACGGTAGGATGGTGAAGGAGAACCACCGATGAAGAAACCGAACGCCCGCCTCGCGCCGCAGATCCCGCACGGCGACCCCGTCGACGCCACCGCCGCGCACGACCCGGCAGCCGCGCCGCCGGCAGCCCCCGCGTCGGTCGATCACGCCCACGACTCCGAACTGGCGGCGCTCATCGCCACCGGCCGGGCTCAGGGCTTCCTCACCTTCGACCAGGTCAACGCCTACCTGCCCGACGAGGCGGTCGACCCGGAGAAGATCGACAGCCTCCTCGTGGCGCTCGAGGAAAAGGGGATCGACCTCCTCGATCAGCCGCCGGCGCCGGTCGCCGCGGCGCCGGCGAAGGCCGCCAAGCCGCAACCGCGCCGCGACGAGGCGATCACCACCGCGCCGGCGAACGCCGGCAACGATCCGATCCGCATGTACCTGGCCCAGATGGCGGAGATCCCCCTCCTCACCCGTCCCGAGGAGATCGCGCTCGCCAAGCGGATCGAGGTCACCAGGAAGCGGTTCCGCCGCGCGATCCTCGGCTGCTCGTGGTCGTTGCAGACGACGGTCGACACGCTGCGGCGCGTGCACGAGGGGAAGCTCCCCTTCGACCGCACGATCAAGGTGTCGCTCACCGAGCGGCTCACGAAGGAGCAGATCCAGTCGCGGATGCCCCACAATCTGGCGACGCTCGCCCGCCTCATCGACTCCGCCAAGGCCGACTTCCGCATCCTCGTCAACCGACGGTCGACGCCGGACGAGGTGCGCGAGGCACGACGACGATTCCGCCGCACCCGCGCGAAGTCGCTGACGCTCGTGGAGGAATTGAGCCTGCGCACACGCCGTGTCCAACCGCTC
Source organism: uncultured Chitinophaga sp. (assembly GCA_964567835.1). Lineage (GTDB taxonomy): Bacteria > Planctomycetota > Planctomycetia > Pirellulales > UBA1268 > QWOP01. Next base: position 5,400 of record CAZMOU010000216.1, read on the forward strand.
CTCAAGATCCTGCGCGGCATGTCCGACCGGATGGACAGGCTCCAGCAGGAGCTGCGCGTGGTGGAGCACACCCACGGCACCCGCGACGAGCGCGCCGACCTGCGCAAGGAACTCCGCGACCTGATGCTCTCCACGCTCGAGAGCCCGCGGTCGCTGCGCACGCGCGTGGCGAACCTGGAGCGGCTCCAGACGGAGTACGAGGGGGCGAAGCGGGCCCTCTCCGCGGCCAATCTCCGTCTCGTGGTGTCGATCGCCAAGAAGTACCGCAACCGCGGTCTCTCCTTCCTCGACCTGATCCAGGAGGGCAACACCGGCCTGATGCGGGCGGTGGACAAGTACGAGTACCGCCGCGGGTTCAAGTTCTCGACCTACGCCACCTGGTGGATCCGGCAGGCGATCACCCGGGCCATCGCCGACCAGGCGCGGACGATCCGCATCCCGGTCCACATGATCGACGTCCTCTCCAAGCTGCGCACGACGGCGAAGCGGCTCCTCCACGAGCTCGGCCGCGAGCCGACCACGGAGGAGATGTCGCAGGCCTCCGGCATCCCGCTCGAGGAGGCGCGTCGCGTGCTCGACATGGGCCGGCAGCCGATGAGCCTCGACCGGCCGGTGGGCGAGAGCGAGGACGCGAGCTTCAGCGAGTTCGTGGAGGACACGGGCTCCGAGAGCCCGACCCAGTCGGCCACCAACGGCCTCCTCAAGGACCGCATCGAGTCGCTCCTCAAGACGCTGACCTTCCGCGAGCGGGAGATCATCCGTCTGCGCTACGGCCTCACCGACGGCTACACCTACACCCTCGAGGAGGTGGGGAGGATCTTCCGCGTCACCCGGGAGCGGGTGCGGCAGATCGAGGCCAAGGCGGTGA
>CAZMOU010000217.1:0-6216 GCA_964567835.1 uncultured Chitinophaga sp.
CGCGGCGTCGCTCGGTCAGGCTTGCGCCCATTGCCGAAGATCCTCGACTGCAGCCACCCGTAGGTGTCTGGGCAGTGTCTCAGTCCCAATGACGCGGGTCGTGCTCTCACACCCGCTACCCATCGTTGCCTTGGTGAGCCGTTACCTCACCAACTAGCTAATAGGATGCAGGCCCCTCCCAAGGTGGAATCACACCTTTGGTCCGAAGACATTATCCGGTATTACCTGCAGTTTCCCGCAGCTATCCCAGACCTCGGGGTAGGTACCTACACATTACTGTCCCTTTCGCCGCTGTCCCCGTATTGCTACGGTTCTCGCTCGACTTGCATGCCTAATCCACGCCGCCAACGTTCATTCTGAGCCAGAATCAAACCCTTCAATTTGTTGGTTCTTCATCCACTCCGGATCACTCCGGAGCTTCTGTTTCGCCAAGACAAAAATCGAAAAGCTCGATCTGTCTTCTTCTTTGTTCTCTTCCCGGCCGGGAGCCACACGGGAAACAAAAAACGAAGCCGAAGCTTCGCTGTTGCTCCCACGCACCTCCACGGCCGGTGCCGGTCACGATCGCGTGCCGGCCGAAACCGAAAGAGATCAACTGCCGAATTGTCAATGAACGGCCCAGCCCGCGTCTTCGGGTCACCCCGAGGAGTCGCGGGCCGAGAGACGAAATCTAGCAGACCGTACGCGGCGGTCAACGGGTCTGTTCGGGAAAAAAATTTTCGGCTGTTTCCCGGCAAAAATCCAGCACGTTTGCCCGGTGCGGGGGGACCGTCGGAGGGCCGGCCCCTCCAACGGCCAGATCGGCTGCGGGATCGGGCCAGCCGCCTCCCCCGCCCGCCGGCGCGACCACCACCCTGTTTCCGCGGCTATTTTTCCGCGGCGAGCGTCACCGGGATCTCGAGTCGGTGCCCCTCCCGCTCGACGGTGACCAGGACCAGGTCGCCCGGGTTCCTCGCCTCCACCAGCGACAGGAAGTCGTCGGCGGTTTTGATCGCCACCCCAGCCACCGCCACGATGAGGTCGGCGTTGCTCCGATCCACCCGCTCGATCTCGGTCACGAACGGGCCCTGCCGGCGGCGTTCCCGCACGATCTTGAATCCACGGATCCCCGCCCGTTCGGCCGGACCTTCGGGCACGAGCGCCGCGACCAGCAGCCCGCGATCGGTCTGGTAGACGCGGGCCACCCCCATGTCGGGCCGGATCACCTTCCCGCGCTCGATCAGCTGGGGGACGATGCGGGCGAGCGTGCCCACCGGGATCGCGAATCCCACGCCCGAACTCTGGCCGGTGCGGCTGGCGATCGCCGTGTTCATCCCGATCAGCATGGCCGAGCTGTCGAGGAGCGGCCCCCCGGAATTGCCGGGGTTGATGGCGGCGTCGGTCTGGATGATCGACTTGATGGTCCGCCCGGCCTTGGTGGGCAACGACCGGTTGAGGCTCGAGATGATCCCGGTGGTGAGCGTCCGTTCCAGGCCGAAGGGATTGCCGATCGCGAAGACACGCTGGCCGACGCGCAGGTCGGAGGAATCGCCGAACCGCACCGGTTCGAGCAGCTCGGCCGGGGCCGCGACCTTGACCACGGCGACGTCGGTGGCGGGATCGTGGCCCACGACCGTCCCGACGTGCGAGGAGCCGTCGAAGAGCAGCACCTGGATCTCCTTGGCCCCCTCGACGACGTGGTAGTTGGTGAGGATGTGCCCGGCCTTGTCGAGCACGATTCCCGATCCGGCCCCCTCCGAGGGCACCTCGAGCAGGAACAAGCCGGCCGAGACGGTGGCCTTGGTGTTGATGTTGACGACGCTCCGGTTGACGGCGTCGTAGACGGCGATGTTCGTCGCCTCCTCCGGCGTGAACGCCCGCACGGGGGCCGCCTCCGTCCGCGGGACCGCCGGTCCGCTCGTCGGCGCCGCCACCTGTCCCGGCGCCGGCGCCGCCACCTGGGCCCGGCTGCGCTCCGCCGCCGCCCAGAACGGCAGCGTGCCGACCAGCAGCGCGACGCACGGCGCGATCAGCTTCACGTCCGACATCCGATCCCCCGGGAAAGCGGGCTGGGACGGCCGCCACAGGGCCTTGCGACCGTGACCGAGTATGGCGGCACCGGCCTCGTCGACCAACACCGGCTGGCGGCCCGCCCCGCCCGGAAACTTCGAAAAGTGGGCAATTCCCGGCGAGATCGACGTTGGCGTGGTCGGGATGACGAAATATGCTTCCCCGAGAGGCCGTGGTTGCACGATGCATCCGGCCTCAGGCCGCGCTTGCATGACGCATCCGGCCCAACCGGAGGGACCATGTCGAAGACCATCTTCCCGGCGATCCTCTGCCTGTGCGTCGGCGCCGCGCTGTTCGCACCGCGTCCGGCGTCCGCCGACGACGCCGTGTCGGTCACGTTCGTCGAGACGTTCCAGCGGGACGAGGCGTCGCTGCCGGTGTCCGCGGTGGGACTGCGCCCCTCCGCCACCGCGTCCGCCGCCCCCACCGACGTGGTGGTGGTCGTCGACACCTCCGCCAGCCAGACCGGCGACCATCGGACCGACGCCAGCCGCGCGGTCGCCGCGCTGCTCGAGAAAGCCCGTCCGGACGATCGCTTCCTCGTCGCCGCCGGCGACGTCTCCTGCGTGCCGCTCTCCGCCGGGTTCGCCGCCGGCGACGCCGCCGCGAGCAGGGCGGCGCTCACTGCCCTGCAGACCCGAACCCCCCTCGGCTCCACCGACATCGTGGCGGTCCTCGAGGGGGCGGCGGCGCTGTTCGAGGCCTCTCCCTCTCCCCGTGCCATCGTCTACGTCGGCGACGGGCCGGGGATGGCGGGGGTCGACACCGCCGAGTTCCGCGGCGTCCTGGCGGCCCTGAAGAACAAGCGTGTCTCCGTGTCCGCCGTGGGTGTGGGTCCGGCGGTGAACTGGCCCTGCCTGGCCGCGATCGCCAACGCCACCGGAGGGATGCTCGTCGTCCCGGACGCGACCGTGTCCCCCGCCGACGCCGGTGCCCGTCTGGCGACCGCCGCGGTGCAGCCGGTCGGGTGGCCGGAGGACGTCGTGCTGTCCGCCGACGTTCCCGACGCGCGGCTGCGTCTCCTTCCCGGCGACCTGCCTCCGTTCCGCACCGACCGCGACACCGTGGTGCTCGTCGAGGGGCCGCTGGCGGGCGCCCGACTCGACTTCACGCTCGAGTCCTCCACCGGCAACGAACAGCGACTCGTCGAGGTGACGATCCCCGCGGCCGATCCGATCCCGGAGAACGCCTACGTCGAGGAGCTCTACCGCAACGCCCGCGACACCGACGGCGTCTATCTGCCGACGCTGGGGCGCGAGGGCCTGGACGTCGCTCGCAACGTGATCCGCGGGCAGGCCACGGCACTGGTGAAGCTCGCCCGCCAGGCGGAGGCGTCGGGAGCCCATGGCTCGGCCATGCGCCTCGCCTACGCCTCGCTGCGGAAAGACCCCGACAACGTCGACGCGTGGGTGCTCTTCACCGCCGCCCAGAAGGGTCTGGCCGGGGAGATGCAGGACGGCGACGACGGCCTCGACGCCGACGAACCGCGGGCGGAAGCGCTCCGGGCGCCGGCCGACGACGGGGAGATCGGCTTCGGCGGGCCCGGTCTGCCGCCGGTCGACATGCCGCTGCCGGAGGGCGCCGCCCCCCCCGGTTCCGAACTGGTCGCCGACCAGGAGCGGAGCGAGCTTGCCGACTTCGCCCGGATGCGAAAGGTGCGGGCACAGCAGCTCGAGCAGGAGGTGGCCGTCCGCCTCCGCAACGCCCGCCAGACCTGCGCCGTCGATCCCGATCGGACCCGCGTCGACCTCAAGGCCCTGCAGCGCGACGTGCTCGGATCGGAGGATCTCGACCAGGCCACCCGGGACCGCCTCTGCCGGCAGATCGAGATCTCGATCCGTGATTCGATCATGCGTTCGCGCGAGAAGGCGGAGCACGATCTCGTCGCCGACCGCAATCACGCCATCGCCGCCGAGCGGGCCCGGCTCGACGGCGAGCTGCGCCGCCGCGAGGACCGCATCAAGCAGCTCACGGAACGCTACCACGCCCTCGTGGAGGAGGGGATCCGGGTCGGCTACCAGCAGCCGACCGACAAGTTCACCGAGGCGGAGCGGATCGTCGCCAAGGAGATCGCCGAACAGGCCCCGCCGCTGTACGCCAACCGGGGCGTGCCGATGACGGCCCGGGAGATCGGCGTCACCGCGCCGCTGGTCGCGCGGATCCTCGACTACGACACCGAGAACGTCCGCATCCGCCGGGACACGCAGCGCGGGTTCATGGACGTCCTCCATCTCTGCGACATCGCGGCGATCCCCTATCCGGACGAGCCGCCGATCATCTACCCCAGCGCCGCCCGCTGGCAGGAGATCACGCGTCTGCGGGAGAAGTACAAGTCGGTCGACCTCGGCAACCCGGGGAGCGCCGAGAAGCGGATCTACGACGCGCTCGACAAGCCGGTGGAGAACTTCGAGTTCAACGAGACCCCGCTGCGCGACGTGATCTCCCAGCTGAAGGATTCCCAGGGAATCCCCATCGAGATCGACCAGAAGGCGCTCGAGGATGCCGGTCTCGACCTCGACGTCCCCGTGACCAAGAACATCTCCGGCGTGTCGCTCCGCTCGGCGCTGCGCCTGCTCCTCGGCGACATCGACCTCACCTACCTGATCAAGGACGAGGTGATGCTCATCACGACCAAGGAGAAGGCGGCGGAGAACATGGTGATCAAGGTCTATCCGGTCGCCGATCTCGTCATCCCGGTCGGGATGATGGGGGGTGGCATGGGCGGCGGGATGATGGGCGGCATGGGCGGCATGGGCGGCGGCATGATGGGCGGCATGGGTGGCATGGGCGGCGGCATGGGCGGGATGGGCATGGGTGGCGGGATGTTCCAGGTCACCGACGCCAAGGAACGGCTCGGCATGCGGGACAAGCCCGGCACCAGGGCCACGCTGCCCCGCGCGAAGGAGGGGCAGCCCACGCCGGCCGACGAGCCGGCCGCGGAGGGCTCCGATCGGGCCCCGGTCGCCGGTGACGGCCTGGGGCTTCCCGAGGAAGTCCTCGGGGCCAGGGATCTCCGCGCGGCGGTGAAGGCCTACCTCCTCTCCGGGACGAAGCCGACCGGCAAGGGCCCCGCCGGGGACGACGCCGTGGCCGCGCGGGCCAGCGTCGGCAAGCTCGCGAGGCTGCGCATCTCGGCGGTGGAGCTGGGCGACGCCGGCCGGTTCGACCGGGCCGCGGAACTGATCTCGGCCGCCATCAACTGCGGGCAGGTCGAGCCCTGGATGTACGAGGCCCTCGCCATCGCGCTCGAGGCCGCCGGCAAGCCGAAGGCGGAGGTGGAACGCGTGCTGATGTCGAGCGTCGATTTCGCCGCGACGCCCGCCGATCTGCTCGCCCTCGCCCAGTATCTGGCACGCTTCGGATCGCACCGTCAGGCGCTCCGCCTCTGCAAGCAGGTGACGGCCCTCGAGCCCTCCAATCGCGAGGCTTTCGCGCTGGCGATGACGATCGCCTCGAAGCAGGAGGACGTCGCGGCGCTGAAGTGGGCCTGTGCGGGGGTCCTCGCCCACGAGTGGCCCGCGGCGGATCAGGAGGTGGCCACGCGGGCGGCCCGTTTGGCGAAGGGGACGATCGCGGCGCTCGAGAAGCAGGGGAAGATCGAGGATGCGGAGGCTTTCCGCGCCGCCGTCGACGAGGCCCTCGTGCGTGACGTCGAGATCGAGTTCTCCTGGAACGGCGACGCGGACATCGACATGGTGGTCGAGGAGCCGGCGGGCACCGTCTGCTCCGTCGCCACACCGCGGACCACCTCCGGTGGCACGCTCCTGGCCGACACCGAGATCCCCGCCGACCCCACGAACGCGACGCAGCGGGAGCGGTACGTCGCCGGACAGGCATTCCCCGGCACCTACCGCGTCCTCGTCCACCGGGCCTACGGCAAGGTGACGGCCGACACGGTGACGGTGCAGCTCACGCTCCATCGCGGTACCGACCGCGAGCAGAAGATCCGCAAGCAGGTGCCGCTCAGCGCCGACGACGTCGCCTTCACGATCGACCTCCCGGAGGGTCGCCGGCGTGAGCCGCTCTTCGAGGCGCAGGTGTCGCAGGACGTCGCCTTCCAGCAGAACGTCGGCAAGGCGATCCTCGCGCAGCAGTTGCAGGGGATCAGCGATCCGTCCGCCGCGGCCTCCCTCTACGCCGGGCCTGGCGCCGGCCCTTCCTTCTCCG
>CAZMOU010000218.1:0-6189 GCA_964567835.1 uncultured Chitinophaga sp.
TCGCGCGGGGGAATCCCCGCCGGCAGCGAACCGGTCCCCGAGGCCTTCGTCGAGGCCCTCGTGGGGACGGGCCTGCTCACTCCGTGGCAGGTCGACCAGCTCCGCAAAGGACGCCACAAGGGCTTCGTGCTGGGAAAGTACAAGCTCCTCCGTCTGCTCGGCGCCGGCGGCATGAGCAGCGTCTACCTGGCGGAGCATTCCACGCTCGGCCACAAGGTGGCCATCAAGGTGCTCCCGGTCAAACGGGTCGAGCAGAGCTCCTACCTGGCGCGCTTCCGCCGCGAGGCCCAGGCTTCGGCCCGCCTCAACCATCCGAACATCGCCCGCGCCTTCGATCTGGAGAGCTCGGGGGCGATCCACTTCATCGTCCTCGAGTACATCGAGGGGACCGACCTCCACGCGAAGACCAAGCGCGAGGGTCCGCTCGACGTCCGGGAGGCGGCGGAGTACGTGCGTCAGGCGGCCGTCGGCCTGCAGTACGCCCACGAGGAGGGCCTCGTCCACCGTGACATCAAGCCGGCGAACCTCATGCTCGACAAGCGGGGGACGGTGAAGATCCTCGACATGGGGCTGGCACTCGCCGACGGCGAGGAAGGGTCGCTGACGCGCGAGCACGACGAGAAGGTGCTCGGGACCGCCGACTACCTCGCTCCCGAGCAGGCCCGCGACAGCCACCGCGCCGACGCCCGTAGCGACGTCTACTCCCTGGGCTGCACCCTCCACTACCTGCTCGTCGGCAAGGCTCCCTACGCCTCGGGCACGCTCGCGGAGCGGTTGCGGGCCCACATGAACGAACCGCCGCCGAACATCCTCGACGCCCGTCCCGAAGTGCCGACCGCCATCGCCGAACTCTACTACCGGATGATGGAGAAGCACCCGGACGCCCGTCCCCAGACCGCCCAGGAGGTGGCCGACGCCCTGGGAGCCTGGCTGGCATCGTCCCCCGCACCGACCCGGCAAGCGGGTCGCGGAGACCCCCCGCGCCGCCTGCCCCGACGGACCGAGGCGGCCGGCGGCGGACCGCGGCGGCAGCCGGGGCAGGTCGTGCGGAGCGGCCCCGGCAGCGCCTCGGGCGGTGGCACGTCGGACCCCTCTGGCAGCGCCGTGACCCGCGACTCCGGCCCTCCGTCGGCGATCGAGGGTCTGCCGCGGATCGACACGTCGGTCACACCGCAGCGGCGCGGGTCGCCGCCCCGGGCCGGGACGCCGGCGGCACCCGCCCCGGCCGCGCCGACCGTTCCGTCGGGCGATTCGTCGGCCGCTCGGGGGGTGAAGCGACCGTCGGCCCCGATGAAGGAACCGCTCGGGCTGCCGATCGTCTTCTGGATCCTCTTCGGTGCCGGGGTGATCGCCGCGGCCGTCCTCGCCGTGGCCTTCCTGCGTTCCCGCGGCTGACGGTGCGGCGGCGGGCGGCTCACGTGAGTCGCCAGGGCCCCTCGGCGAGGGTGTCGAGCGAGGCCCGATGGGTGAGGTCGAAATCGAGGGGCGTGAGCGTGACATGCCCGGCGGCCAGTGCCGTCACGTCCGACTCGACGGGCGAGGGGGGGGGAGGGGGGTCGTTCGTGGCCCACCAGTAGGGGCGCCCCCGCGGATCGACGCGCCGCTCGAACGCCTCGCCGTACCGGGCGGTGCTCATCGGCACCACGCGGAGTTCGGGAGTGCCGCCGAGGGCCCTCGCCGGGATGTTGAGGTTGAAGAGGCTGCCCGCGGGCGGGCGCCGGCGGAGCAGTTCCCCGATCACCGCGACGCCGATCCCGGCGGCGGCGGCGTAGTCGGCGTGCTCGTCCCACTCGAGGCTCACCGCGACGCTCGTGATGCCGAAGAACGCCCCCTCGATCGCCGCCGCCACGGTTCCGGAGTAGAGCACGTTGATGCCGGCGTTGAGGCCGCTGTTGATGCCGCTGACGACGATGTCAGGCCGCCGCGGCAGGAATTGCGTGATCCCGAGCTTCACCGCGTCGGCGGGGCTGCCATCCACGGCCCAGCCGCGGCAGCGATCCCCGTCGAAGACCTGCTTGGCGGTGAGCGGCGTGAGGAAGGTGATCGCATGACCGACCCCGCTCTGCTCCGTCGACGGTGCGACCGCCACCACGTCTCCCAGGCTCCGGAGGGCCCGTTCCATCGCGGCCAGCCCCGGGGCGAAGATCCCGTCGTCGTTGGTGAGCAGGGCGAGCACCGGTGAGCCTCCAGGTGTCACGGTCGGAAACGGCTGGCGCCGCGACCTCGGCGGGCACGGCACGGCGGATGCAGGACGGTGGATCGTACCCCGCCCCGTGCCCGATGGTCACCCGCCTTCCCGATCGCGCCCGTGGCTTTTCCCCCTGCCTTGGAACCGGACGGGGGAACGGTCCTATACTGTCGGACTTTTCCCCTCCCGCCCTCCCACTCCGACACTCATGACGCAGCCTGCACCCCGGCCGGCCCCGGTCCGGCCGCTCCCGGCGGCGCGTGCCGAACGGGTCGTCGTGCTCGATTTCGGCTCGCAGTACGCCCAGCTCATCGCCCGCCGCGTCCGCGAGCAGCATGTCTTCTGCGAGATCGTCCGACACGACGTCACGGCGGCACGACTCCACGACCTGGCCCCGCGCGGGATCATCCTCTCGGGAGGCCCGGCCAGCGTCTACGAGGCCGGGGCGCCGCGATGCGACCCCGGCCTGTTCCAGCTCGGCATCCCCGTGCTCGGGATCTGCTACGGGATGCAACTGGCCTGCGACGCGCTCGGCGGCCGCGTGGGCAGGGCGACCTCGCGCGAATACGGTCGGGCCAGCTGCGAGGTGCAGACCACCGACCCGTTGTTCACCGGCGTGCCCGGGACCACCGAGGTGTGGATGAGCCACGGCGACCAGGTGACGGGCGTGTCGGCCGACTTCGTCGCGCTGGCCCACACCTCCACCTGCCCGCTGGCGGCGGTGCGTCACACCGCCCTGCCGGTGTACGGCCTCCAGTTCCACCCCGAAGTCACCCACACACCGGCCGGCGGCCGCATGCTCGCCAACTTCCTCCACGAGGTCTGCGGCTGCACCGGCACCTGGCGGCTCGAGGACGTGGCGGAGGCGACGATCCGCGACCTGCGCCGGAGGATCGGCGACGATCGCGTCATCTGCGGCCTGTCCGGGGGGGTCGATTCCGCCGTGGTCGCGGCGCTGCTCTCCCGGGCCGTGGGTGATCAGGTTTCCTGCATCCTCGTCGACAACGGGCTCCTGCGGCGCAACGAGGCCGCGGCGGTGATCGAGCAGTTCACCACCCATTTCAAGACCGATCTCCACGTCGTCGACGCCGAGGAGAAGTTCCTCGGCGTCCTCGCCGGGGTCACCGAACCCCAGGAGAAGCGACGCCGGATCGGCAAGGCCTTCGTCGAGTGCTTCGCCGCGGAGGCGGCCCGGATCGAGGGGGCGCGGTTCCTGGCGCAGGGAACCCTCTACCCCGACGTGATCGAGAGCGGCGCCGCGCCGGACGGCCCCGCCGCCACCATCAAGTTGCACCACAACGTCGGCGGCCTCCCGGACGATCTGCAGTTCGAGCTGATCGAACCGCTGCGCGACCTCTTCAAGGACGAAGCCCGCCGCCTCGGCCTCGGCCTCGGACTCCCCGAGCGGCTGGTGTGGCGGCACCCGTTCCCCGGACCCGGGTTGGCGGTCCGCTGCCTGGGAGAGGTGACGCGCCCCCGCCTCGACCGCCTCCGGTCCGCCGACGCGATCGTCCTGGAGGAACTGGAGCGTGCCGGGCTGATGCGACGGGTGTCGCAGGCGTTCGCCGTCCTTCTCCCGGTCCAGAGCGTCGGCGTCATGGGGGATGCGCGCACCTACGACGAGGTGCTCGCTGTCCGGGCGGTGGAGACGGAGGACTTCATGACCGCCGACTGGTCCCACCTCCCCCACGACGTGTTGGCGCGGATATCCACCCGGGTGATCAACGAGGTGCCGGGGATCAACCGCGTCGTCTACGACATTTCGTCGAAGCCCCCGGCGACCATAGAATGGGAATGAGCTTGAACCTTCTCGGGATCGCCTTGCTTTGACGCAAGCCACGTCCCCAGAACGAGGGCCTCGGTATGTTAGGACGATCCGAGCCGCCAAGGAAGCCGTCTGATGCACATCGCGATCGTCGAGGATGACCCGGTCATCGCCAAGGCCGTCACCACCGCCGTCCGCGAGGCCGGGCACGAGTGCACGTGGGTCGCCGACGGCGAGACGGCCGTCAGGCAGAACACGCTGCTCTCGAGCGACGTCGTGGTGCTCGACCTGATGCTCCCCAAGCTCGGCGGGCTCGAGGTGCTGAAGGCCGCCCGCTCCGCCGGCGTGCGCACCCCGGTGATCCTCCTCACCGCGCTGGGAACGGTCCCCGACAAACTCGCCGGCTTCGACGGCGGCGCCGACGATTACCTCGTCAAACCGTTCGCCATCGACGAGTTGCTCGCGCGGATCGACGCCGTGCACCGTCGTTCCGCCAACAAGCCGACGATGGAAATCGAGGCCGGACCGCTCCACCTCTCCCTGGCGACGAAGCGGCTGGCGCTCGAAGGGCGGACGATCGACCTGACCCCCACCGAGTTCAGCATTCTCGAGCTCCTCATGCGGTACAAGGGTCAGGTCGTGACCCGGAAGATGCTCTGCGAGCATGTCTGGGGATTCGATTGGGACGGCCCCACGAACGTCATCGAGGTGCACATCAACCGCCTCCGCGGGAAACTCGACAAAGGCCGGGAAGAATCCCTGATCCAGACCATCCGCGGACGCGGGTATGCCCTGGCCATCGATTGACGGGGCCGCGATCCGCGGTATCCCCTGGGGATCGCTGCGGATCCGTCTCACGCTGCTGAACACGGCCGCGGTCCTCCTCGCGATGTTCATCCTCATCCTCGCGGTGAGGTTCGGCGTCCGCTCCGCGCTGTTCCGCAATACCGACACCACGCTGATGGCCGAGGTGCGGGAGGTCGCCCTGGCCCTCCACGAACTCGACGACCGGTCCCTGGTCGTCGATTCGCTGCGGCGGAAAGCCGAGAGCCATTACGGGCGCAACTGGTTCGTGCAGTTGCTCGACGGCCCGGACTCCACGGTGTGGGCGAGCGAGAACTGCCCCGACTCGGTCCGAAACCATCCGGTCGACGAGACGATGGTGGAGACGGTCCGGCAACTCGACGGCTATCGCTGGGCCAGGCGCCGGATCAACGAGTCCAACCGCCACGCGATGTACGTGCGCATCGGCATGCCGGTGGAGATCATCGAGAGGGAGGTGGACGGGCTGCTGTGGTTCCTCCTCCCCATCGGCCTGGCCTTCACGCTCCTCACCCCGCTGGCAGGGTATTGGCTGGCGCTGTGGGCCACGCGTCCCATCGCCGGAATCCTGCGCACCGCGGAGAGACTGCGGCCCACGAAGCTGGGAGACCGGCTCGACACCCGCGGCACGATGGACGAGCTCGACCAGCTCTCGTCGACGATCAACCGTCTGCTCGACCAGGTGGCGCTCCATGTCGAACAGCAGCAGCAGTTCGTCGCGGACGCGGCCCACGAATTGCGCGGGCCGCTGTCCGCGATCCAGAACTCGCTCGAGGTGGCCGGGGCCAAGGCCCGGACCCCGGAGGAGTATCAGGTCACGGTCGAGGAGGTTCTCGACGAGACCCGCCATCTTTCCAAGCTCGCCAACGACCTGCTCCTCCTCGCCGAGGTGGGCAACAGTCTCGGCTCCGTGTTCAACGAGGTCTGCGATATCGACGAGGTGGTGCGTCAGACCGCGATGATGTTCTCCGGAGTGGCTGAGGACCGTTCGATCACCGTCGACTACCGCTCCCCGGGTGCGGTCACGGTGCGTGGCGACAAGCGTCAACTCCGTCAGGTGGCGAGCAACCTGGTCGACAACGCCATCCGCTTCACTCCCGAGGGGGGAAAGGTGTGTCTCTCCGTCACCACCGACCGGGGCAACGCCGTCGTCGCCGTCAAGGACACCGGCCGGGGCGTCGACCCGGAGCAGATCCCCAAGGTCTTCGACCGCTTTTTCCAGGCCGACGCGGCGCGGGACCGGAGCGATATCGGACGGGGCGGCGGTCTGGGGCTTTCCATCTGCCGATCGATCGTGGAGCGCCACGGCGGGCGCATCGCCCTCGAGAGCGAAGGGCTGGGCAAGGGGGCCACGGTCACCGTGCGCATCCCCCTCTTCCCGCGGCCCGCCTGAATCGGCGCACCCGCAAGCGGC
>CAZMOU010000219.1:0-2306 GCA_964567835.1 uncultured Chitinophaga sp.
TGATCGTGACCACCATCGTCGCCTCGGTGATCAGTTCCGCCATGTCGCGGATGTCGCCCGCCTCGCCGCTGATCTCGGTGCGGCGATCGTCGCCGTGCTTGTCGGCGAGTTCGAGCAGCTCGCCCCGGATCACCGCGCGGATGTTGGACTCGCTGGCGAGGAGGCGGCGGAACTCGCCGATCTTCCCCAGGATCTCGGCGTGCTCCCCGGCCAGCTTCTCCTGCTCGAGGTTCACGAGTTGGCCGAGCGTGAGGCGCAGGATGGCGTCGGCCTGCACGGGCGAGAGGCCGTACGACTCGGCGGCGCCGCGCTCCTCCTGGAGCACGGCGAACCCCTCCGCCCCCAGCGCCCGCTCGAGGAGTGCCGCCGGGGCCTCGATCTTCGTCAGGCGCTCCTTCGCCTCGGCCTGCGAGCGGGAGCTGCGGATGATGCGGATGACCTCGTCGATGTTCGCCAGCGCCACCAGCAGACCCTCGAGGGTGTGCTTGCGGCTGCGGGCCTTTTGGAGGAGGTGCTGCGTGCGCCGCCTCAGCACCGTGGTCCGGTGGCGGAGGAACTCCTCGAGGATGTTCTTGAAGGAGAGGATGCGCGGCTTGCCGTCGACGAGCGCCAGGAAGATCAGCGAGAAGCTCGTCTGCAGGGGCGAGAACTGGTAGAGCTGGTTGAGGACGACGTCCGGATCGGCGTCGCGCTTCAATTCGAGCACCAGCCGCACCGGCTCCTTGAGGTCGCTCTCGTTGCGGATCGCCGAGATGCCCTTGATGCGGTCCTCGTTGACCAGCTCGGCGATCTTCTCCTCGATCGCGTCGCGCGTCTGCTGGTACGGCACCTCGGTGACGACGATCCGCTGGCGGTTCTTGCCGAACTCCTCGACCCGGGCCCGGGCCCGGAGCGTGATCGTGCTGCGGCCGGTGGCGTACCCGCGCACCAGCGCCTCGCGCCCCATGACGATGCCGCCGGTGGGAAAATCGGGGCCGGGGACGATCTGGAGGAGCTCGCCGAGGCTGATCGCAGGATTGTCGATGAGGGCCACGAGCGCCCGGCAGATCTCGCCGAGATTGTGGGGCGGGATGTTGGTCGCCATCCCGACCGCGATCCCGCCTGCGCCGTTGACGAGCAGGTTGGGGAACCGGCCGGGAAGGACGACCGGCTCGGTGTTGCGCTCGTCGTAAGTGGGGACGTAATCGACGGTGTCGAGCTCGAGGTCGTCGAGCATCATCGCCGAGATCGGCGAGAGCCGCGCCTCGGTGTACCGCATCGCCGCGGCGGGAAGGCCGGCGATGGAGCCGAAGTTGCCCTGCTTGTCCACGAGCACGTGCCGCATGTTCCATTCCTGGGCCATGCGCACGAGGGTCGGGTAGATGACGCTCTCGCCGTGCGGGTGATAGTTGCCGCTGGTGTCCCCGGAGATCTTCGCGCACTTCACCCGGGACGCGCCGGGGGACAGGTTGAGGTCGTTCATCGCGACCAGGATGCGCCGCTGGGAGGGCTTGAGGCCGTCCCGGACGTCGGGCAGCGCCCGCGCCACGATGACGCTCATGGCGTAGGTCAGGTAGCTGTCCTTGAGCTCCTGCTCGATCGGCAGCTCGACGAGCCGGCCTCCGGAACTGTCGCGGAGCACGCCGTCGCCGCCGTCCCCGCCGGGGGCTTCGTCGTCAGGTCCCCGCTCGTCCGATTGCTCGTCTGCCAACGGCCACTCTCCCAGCGTCCGGCATCGGCGGAGGACCGCCGGAAAAGCCTGAACATACCCCTTCCGGAGACGCGGTCAACCGGCCCGGAACGCTGGGGAAACCGGCCGTTTCCGCCACTCCGGGCCCGCGGCGGCAGGCTTGACCTGCCGCTGCGGACCACCTACTGTCCCGCCCCCCCGGGGATCGGCCAGCGACCCGCCCCGCGGCCCCCCGTGAGGGCGACAGGCCCCGTGATCCCGCCACGCCTCCATCCCGTCCTCGTCGGCGCCGTCGCGGCCGTCGTCCTCTTCTGGAATCTGGGGGGGGCCGCGCTGTGGGACGAGGACGAGCCGAAGAACGCCGCCTGTTCGACGGCGATGCTCGATCGGGGCGATTGGATCGTCCCGACGTTCAACGGCCGACTCCGCGTGGAGAAACCGGCGCTCGTCAACTGGGTCCACATCGCCGGCTTCTCCGTCGCGGGACGCAACGAGACCGGTGCCCGGCTCGGCTCGGCCTGCCTGACCGTGGGCACCGCGATCCTCACCTGGCACCTCGCCGCGATCCTCCTCGGACCCGAGGCCGGGCTTCTCGCCGGGCTGGAACACCACCCGCACGGCCTTGGCCGGGTTTTCG
>CAZMOU010000219.1:2316-6161 GCA_964567835.1 uncultured Chitinophaga sp.
CCGACGCTCCGCTGGCCTTCTTCACCACCCTGGGCCTGTGGTGCTTCGTCGCCGCGGGACGGGGGCGTCCGCGCGGCGCCCCGCGCGACCCGCGCTCCCTCGCCGGCTGCGGCTGCGCGCTGGGCGCGGCGATGCTCGCCAAGGGGCCGGTCGGTCTCGTCCTCCCCCTCGCGTCGTTCCTGGCCGCGGAGATCTGGGACGCCTTTGACGACGGCCCGGCGGTCGGCGTCGCGGGGCGGGCGAGGCAGGTGGCGGCGCGGATCAGGCCGGGCATCCTCGTCGCCGGGGCGCTGCTGGTCGCGCTGCCGTGGTACGTCGCCGTCACCCTCCGCACCGGGGGCGCGTGGACGGAGGGATTCTTCCTCGTGCACAACGTGGGGCGATTCGCGGCCCCGATGGAGGGCCACGACGGCTCGGCCGTCCTCTACTATCCCGTGGTGATGGCGGTCGGCTTCTTCCCCTGGTCGATCGTCCTGGCGGCGGCGCTCGTCCATGCCGCGGCGGTGACGCGGGACGCCGCGCGGGTCGTCGCACCCCAGCGGCGTGACGGCATGCGATTGCTCGTCTGCTGGCTCGCGTGCTGGGTGGGGGCCTTCTCGGCGGCCGGCACGAAATTGCCGGGATACGTCTGGCCCGCCTACCCCGCGCTGGCGGCGATCACGGCCGACTTCCTCGCCGCCTGGATCCGCCGCGAGGCCCCTTCCACGGCGCGCTGCCGGGAACCCGGGCCGGCCCTCGACCGGGTGATGGGCCTGGCCTGGACGATCCTCGGCCTCGCCGGGATCGGCACCGCCCTGGCCCTCGTCCTGCTCGCGCCGTCGCTGCCGGCGCTGGGACGGCTGGCGCCGATCGGCGTGGTGCCGGTGGCCGGTGCGCTGGCCGCACTGGCCTGCCAACGGCACGCGCGGCGCGGATGGGCCGTCGCCCTCCTCGCCGGCACGGCGGTGCTCTTCGTCGCCCTCCTCGCGGGGGCCGGCACCGACGCCGTCGGCGGCGCGCGGGGGGCGCGACACCTCGTGGCGTCCTTGGGCGAGCGTCCCGGACGCGGCGCCTGGGCAGGCTTCGGCACCATCCCCCCGAGCGTCGTGTTCTACGCCGATGACACGATCGAACCGCTCGATTCGACCGAGGCCGTCACCGGGCATCTCCGCTCCCGTCCCGACGCCCACCTGCTCGTCGATTCCCGCTACGAGATGAAACTCCCCGAACGGTTGCCGGACGGCTTCGGCGTCCTCGCGCGACAGCCGCAACTGTTCGGTCCCGGATTGGTCGTCATCGGTCCGGTGCGCGACTCCGCACCGCCAACCCGCCCGGAGCCCCCTTTGGCATGGAATACCCCGGTCCTTCCCCGATGAGCGGTCCGCCCCGGAACGCCGCGCGGCACCCCCTGACCACGGTCGTCATCGCGTCGCTGACGGCGCTGGCGGTCGGGTTCGCGCCGATGCCCTTCTGGGACGAGGACGAGCCCCGCTTCGCCGCGATCGCGCGCACGATGATCGAGACCGGCGACTGGGTCGTGCCGATGTACAACGGCACCCTCGCCGTCGACAAACCGGTGCTCATGCACTGGTGCATGGCGGCGTGCGACCGCGTCTTCGGCACCTCGGAGATCGCGGCCCGTCTTCCGGCGGCGCTGGCGACGCTCGCCGCGGCGCTGGCGCTCCTGTGGGCCGGCACGCGCTGGTTCGATTCCCGCACCGGGGTGGTGGCGGCGCTGGCCTGGGTCGGCTGCCTGCTCGTGGGCATCGAGGCCCACGCCGCCACGCCCGACGCGATCCTCACGGCACTGACGGCGTGGATGACGGTGCTCGCGGTCGATCCGATCGTCGGCGAACGGGGTGGTGCGGCCGACGCGCCGACGCGCCTGGGCGTCCGCCGCGCGGCGCTGATCGGCGCCCTGGGGGGCCTGGCCGTCCTCTGCAAGGGGCCGGTGGGCTTCGTCGGGCCGCTGGGGGTGATCGGTCCCTGGATCGCCGGCGTCCTCTGGTGGCGTCGGCGCGACGCGGCGGCGTCGGTGGGCAGGCAGGCGGCGGCGGGAGTCGTCGCGGCGGCGGCCGCCACCCGCTTCGTCAGGCCGCTGGTGCTCGTGGCGGCGATGCTCGCCGTGGCCGCCCCCTGGTACGTCGCGGTCGGGCTGCGCACCGGCGGCGAGTGGCCCGCGGGGTTCTTCCTGGTCCACAACGTGGGCCGGTTCGCGGCGCCGATGGAGAATCACGCCGGCGGCTTCCTCTTCCATCCGCTGGCGATGCTCGTCGGCTTCTATCCCTGGTCCTGCTTCCTCCCCTTCGCGCTGGTGGTGGCCACGGCGCGTGCCGCGCGGAGCGACACGCCGGCGGTCGAACGGCGCGGGCTCGGTCTGGCGATCCTCTGGCTCGTCGTGTGGGTCGGTACCTTCTCGCTGGCGGCGACGAAGCTCCCCAACTACGTCCTCCCGGCCTATCCGGCGGCGGCGCTGGTCGTCGCGGCCACCGCCACGCGGCTCGTCGACCGGGGCCGGGTCGCGCTGCCCGGATGGCTCGCGGCCGGCCTCGGCTGGGTGGTGTTCGGCGGCGTCGCCACGTCGGCGACGATCCTCGTCGCCGGCCGCTACGGGCTCGCGGGGGCGGCGCCGGCGGCGCTCGTCGGCCTCGTGCCCGTCCTCGGCGCGGCCGCCTGCTGGCTGGCGGCCCGGGGCAACCGATACGACCCGCTGGCGGCGATGGCCGCGACCGGACTGGTGTTCACGGCGCTCGCCGTCGGTCCGGCCGCCGCGCGGATCGCCACCGCCAACGCGCTGCCGGGGCTCGTCGAGGATGCCCATCGACACGTGGGGGGCAGGGCACGCATCGCCACCTACGGCCAGAACACGCCGAACGTCGTCTACTACGCGCACGGCCACGTCACCGAGTGGCGTCCCGAGCAGGCGGACGCGGCCCTCGCCGACCTCGCGGCGGGAGACGATCGCGTGCTCCTGGTGACCGAGGAGGCCTACCGATCGATCGCGGGACGACTGCCGCAGGGCACCGGCGTCGTCGCCCGCCGCCGGCCCCTCTTCAAGGACGGCGACTTCCTCATCCTGGGGCACACCGCCCCTGCGAACCTCCGACAGGCCGAAGCCGGGAACCTCACGCGATGAATCTCCACTCGCCGGCGGACTACGGTCCCACCATCGTCCCCCACACGCGGCACCCGGGCGAGAGGGCCCGGAGCGGCCTGCTCTCGATCGTCATCCCCTGTCACGACGAGGAGGCGGTGATCGAGGCCACGCACCGCCGTCTCGTCGCGGTGCTGCCGCAGACGGGGATGGACTTCGAGATCGTGTACGTCGACGACGGCAGCCGCGACGCCACGCTCGCGCGCCTCGAGGCCATCGCCGCGCACGATCCACGGGCGGTGGTGCTGGAGCTGTCGCGGAACTTCGGCCAGCAGTCCGCCATGTCGGCAGGTCTGGCGCGCGCCCGCGGCGACGCGGTGGTGATCATCGACGCCGACCTCCAGGATCCCCCCGAGGTGATCCCCGAGATGGTGGAGCGGTGGCGCGACGGGGTGGACGTGGCCTACGGGAGACGCCGCACCCGGGCCGGGGAGAGCCGCTTCAAGCTGCTCACGGCGAGCCTGTTCCACCGTCTCTTCGCGGCGCTCGTCCCCTTCCCGATCCCGATCGATACCGGCGACTTCAAGCTCCTCGACCGGAGCGTCGTCGACGTCGTCCGCGCCCTCCCGGAGAGACGGCGCTACCTGCGCTCGATCGTCGCCTGGAGTGGCTTCCGACAGGAGCCGGTGTGGTACGACCGTCATGCCCGGCAGGCCGGGGAGACCAAGTACTCGACCCGCAAGCTCCTCCGCCTCGCGTTCGACGCGGTGAT
>CAZMOU010000220.1:0-6067 GCA_964567835.1 uncultured Chitinophaga sp.
TCTTGCCGGAGCCGATGAAGATGATGGCGCGCATCATGCGCGTGACGGCGCAGTACACGGCCAGCGACGCGGAGGTGTTGCCGGTGGAGGCGCAGGCCGCACGGCGGGCCCCGATCATCCGGGCGTGCGTGAAGGCGGCGGACATCCCGTTGTCCTTGAACGATCCCGACGGGTTGAGCCCCTCGTACTGCAGATGGAGGCGGCCGGGGTTCATCCCCACGTAGGCGCCGACGCCGTCGGAGACCGAGAGCATCGTCTGCCCCTCGCCGATCGTCACCACGCTCTCGCGCGGGGCGTAGGGGAGGAGCTCGTGGAAGCGCCACACGCCGGAGAAGGCGAGCGGGTCGCTCCGCCGCATCCACTTCCGCTCGAAGATCTCGAACGACGCCGGCGGCCGGATCCGCTCCCAGTCGTAGGCCACGTCGAGGAGGTTCCCGCACGACGGGCAGGCGGTGAGCACCTCGTCCACCGAGAAGGTCGCCGCGCACGACGGGTCGATGCACTGCTGGAAGGCGACGTCGGTGCGGGCGGCGGTGGCCACGGAGGGCTCCTCGTGTCGTCTCCAATTTCGGCACGACCCCGCTCGGGGCCGCAGCACGGCGGTCGAGGAAGGTCCATCTTCCCTTCGTCGCCGATTCTCGCCGCCGCGGAGGGGCACGTCGCCAAAAGTAGGTTGCGGTTCACGGATCAGCAAGAAAACCCGCGGGGAAAACCTGCCAGTTTGACAGCCTCACCCCCCGTGCCTACGATTTTTCCCGCGTCGAAGCCGGTATGGAGAACGTTCCGGGGCTTCGCGCGACGGGGTGGAACCGGTTCCGACGGGGCCTCGGTCCAGGAGGACCGGTCCCGGGACTCCGACCGTGGTCCGATCGGGGGCATGTCCCGTCGGCAGTCGCGGTCCGGGTCGAGCGGGGCCGGCGGGCGTCACCCCGGGCGGTCGGAAGGTCGGTCAACCAGGGGCGGCGGACGCCCGGGAGCACACCATGAAGCATGGAATGAAGGTCGCGGAGATGAAGCCCTTCAAACTCGCCCTCGAGGCGATGCGGGCGCGGCTGCGCGGCGACGTGACCACGATGGCCGACGCGGCCCTCCGCAAGACGCGATCCGAGGCCAACGGCGACCTCTCCAGCATGCCGATCCACATGGCCGACATCGGCTCCGACGCCTACGAGCAGGAGTTCACCCTCTCGCTGATGGCCAGCGAGGAGGGAACCCTCGAGCAGGTGGAGGAGGCCCTGGAACGGATCCGCGCGAAGACCTACGGCTTCTGCGAGGAGTGCGAGGGGGTGATCTCGAAGAAACGCCTCGAGGCGATCCCCTTCGCGTCGATGTGCATCCGCTGCGCGGAAAAACTGGAGGAATCGGGGGGCGGACGTCCGCGCCAGCCCCGCTGACGCCCCCGCACGCCCGGAACGGAGTCCCGATGGATCGCCAGCCAGCCGCGACGGCGGAGCCGAATGCCGTCGCCGGCAGCGCTCCGGTGCCTGCCTCTCCCGGTGCGACCGGGGGCTGGGCCCTGTTCCTCGGTCTCGCCGCCGTCACGGCCCTCGTCGACCTGGCGACGAAGCGGATGCTCTTCGACCGGCTGGGGATGCCGGGGGAGAACCCACCCATCCCCCTGATCCCCGGCATCTTCTCCTTCGAGACCAATCTCAACGAGGGAGCCCTCTTCGGCATGGGGCAGGGGATGGGGATGGCGTTCGCCGCCATCTCCTGCGTGGCGATCGTCGGCATCCTGGCGATGGTCTCCCGCCGGGACACCCGGGCGGACGGATGGCTCCTGGCGGCGCTCGGCCTGATCACCGGCGGGATCATCGGGAACCTGTGGGACCGTCTCGGCATTCCCGGTCTCCGCTGGCACTTCCCCCCGGAACGGGTCGGGCAACCGGTCCTCGCGGTGCGCGACTGGATCCACTTCCAACTCGACGGCGTCATCGACTGGCCGATCTTCAACCTCGCCGACACCTGGCTGGTGATCGGCGCGGGCCTGCTCCTCCTCGCCTCGTGGCGTGCGGGACCGCCCCGCGCCGACTCCGCCGCACCCCGGACACCCCGCGCATGACCACCCCCGGCCAGTCCGCACCGATCGCCGAGCGGCTCGAGGCGGCGCTCGACGCGGTCGGCCTCGCGTCGCGCGAGACGCTCCGCTGGTTCGGCGCCGCCGGGCTCGAGGTGACCAACAAGGCCGACGCCTCCCCGGTGACGCAGGCCGACATCGCCGCCGAGGGCATCCTGCGGCGCGAACTCCTCGGCCGCTTCCCCGACGACGGGTTCCTCGGGGAGGAGACCGGCGGCACCGAGGGAGGATCGGGATTCGTCTGGGTGGTCGATCCGATCGACGGCACCAAGTCGTTCATCAGGGGGGTGCCACTCTGGGCCACGCTCGTCGGGTGCCGGCAGGGGGGAATCGAAGGCGAGGGAGTGGTCGGCGTCATCGCCATCCCCTCCCTCGACGAGATCGTCTTCGCCTCGGCCGGCGGCGGAGCCTGGCACCGCCGCGGGGAGGGGCCTGCCACGAGGGCCCGCGTCTCCGGGCGTGCCACGCTCGGGCAAGCGCTCGTCTGTTCGAGCGCCTTCACGTCGTTCGGCGACCGGCCCGCCGCGATGGGGGGCCCCGAGCGGGGGAGGGAGGCCCGCGACGGGCTCGAGGAGGCCTGCCTCGTGTCGCGCACCTGGGGAGACGGCTACGGCTACCTCCTGGTCGCCACCGGGCGGGCGGAACTGATGGTCGATCCGATCATGAACGCCTGGGACGCGGCCGCCGTGGAGACGGTCGTGCGCGAGTCGGGGGGCCGCTTCACCGACTGGCAGGGGAGGGAGCGGATCGACTCCGGAGACGGGATCGCCAGCAACGGGCTGGTCCACGAGGCCGCCCTGGCGATCCTGCGACGGGCCCGGCCGGTCGGGCCGCGCGACTGACCCCGTCGGCCGGTCGCTCCCCCCGGCGGACGCCGCGGCAGCGGGAATCCCGGGCCGGAGCGGCGCCCTCCCCGTTCATCTTGCGGGATCGGGGCGAATGGCTATCCTCAAGGGCTTCCCCGGGGCTCCTTTGCGTCCCCCGGAGTCGTCCCGTTCACGCGATGAAAGACACGTACCGTGGCACGTTCCTGTGAGGTCTGCGGCAAGGGTTTCTCGATGGGCAACACCGTCACCCTGCGCGGCAAGGCCAAGTACCTCGGCGGCGTCGGCACCAAGGTGACCGGCATCTCGCGGAGGAAGTTCAAGCCGAATCTCCAGCGCCTCCGGGTGACCGTCGGTCGCGGTACCGCCAAGACGCTCCTGGTGTGCACGCAGTGCATCAAGGGGGGGGCGGTGACGAAGCTCGTCCGCCAGGCCCCGTTCCGCCTGCCGAACGTCGAGAAGTCGAAGCCGTCCGCCCCCGAAGCCGTCCCCTCCGGACCGCGTGCCCGGCCCTGATGGCGGTCGATCCCCGCCCCTCCCCGCCCGCCGGCTGACCGGCGCCGGCCCCGTCGGGCCGGGCGTGACGGTCCGTCGCACCCGGTCGACGGAGGCGCACGCCAGGAGACCCCCATGCCTCTCTCCCGCTCCGACGTCGCCAAAGTGGCCCTTCTCGCGCGGCTCGCCCTCTCCGACGACGAGCTGGAGAAGATGACGCGCGAGCTCTCCGGGATCGTCGGTTTCGTCGGACAGCTCGAGACGATCGACACCGCTGCCGTCGAGCCGCTCGCCCATCCGCTCGACACCCAGAACGTGTTCCGCGACGACGTGCCCCACGCCTCGCTCGACCGGGAGGCCGCCCTCCGGTCGGCGCCGCGGCACGATGGCGAGTGCTTCCTCGTGCCGGCGGTGCTCGGCGACTCGGGATCGGCCTGACGGCGCGGTGGGCCCGCGTTCCTTTTCATCCGCCCGGCGACCATCCCCATGCACCCCTCCGATCTCTCCGCCGTCGATCTGGTGAACGCCGTCCGGCAGGGGGACCTCACCGCCGCCCGCTGCACCGAGGCCTTCCTCGAGCGGATCGAGCGACTCGACGGCGACGTGAACGCCTTCCTCTCCGTCGATCGCGACGGGGCGCTGCGGGCCGCCGCGGCGATCGACGAGCGCCGCCGGGCCGGCAAGCCGCTCGGCCCCCTGGCGGGCCTTCCGGTGGCCGTCAAGGACGCCCTCTGCACGATCGACCAGCCGACGACCTGCGCGTCGAGGATGCTCGCCGGCTACCGCCCCCCGTACGACGCGGAGGTGGTGGCCCGCCTCCGCGCCGCCGACGCGGTGATCGTCGGCAAGACGAACATGGACGAGTTCGCCATGGGGGGGTCGAACGAGAACTCCGCCTTCGGTCCCGTCCACAACCCCTGGGACCTCGAACGGGCCCCGGGCGGCTCGAGCGGCGGCTCCGCCGCCTGCGTCGCCGCCGACATGGCGCCGGTGGCGATCGGCTCCGACACCGGCGGTTCGATCCGCCAGCCGGCCGGGCTGTGCGGGATCACGGGACTCAAGCCCACCTACGGCCGCGTCAGCCGCCGCGGGCTCGTGGCCTTCGCGTCGAGCCTCGACCAGATCGGCCCCATGGCCCGCTCGGCGGCAGACTGCGCGCTCGTCCTCGAGACGATCGCCGGCCACGACCCCGGTGACGCCACGTCGCTCGCTTCCCCCGTGCCCGCCTACACGCGCGACCTCGACCGCCCCCTCGCCGGCGTGCGCATCGGGCGCGTCCCGGCCCACTTCGGCGCCGGTCTCGATCCGGAGGTGGCCCACGCGGTGGAGGAGGCCTTCGCCGCCTACCGCGCGGCCGGCGCGACGGTGATCGACATCGACATGCCGCACGCCGACGCCGGCGTGGCCACCTACTACCTCGTCGCCCCCTGCGAGGCGTCGAGCAATCTGGCGCGCTACGACGGAGCTCACTATGGCCACCGGGCCGAGCCCGGGAAGGGCCACCGGGCCGAGCCCGGGAAGGGCCACCGGGCCGAGCCAGGGAAGGGCCACCGGGCCGAGCCAGGGAAGGACAATGGCGGGTTCGAGTCGGCGCTCGTGGAGATGTATTGCCGCAGCCGGGCCGAGGGCTTCGGGCCGGAGGTGAAGCGGCGCATCATGCTCGGCACCTACGCCCTCTCCGCCGGCTATTACGACGCCTACTACGCCAAGGCCCTCCGCGTCCGCCGGCTGATCCGCCAGGACTACCTCGACGCCTTCCAGAAGGTCGATCTCATCGGCGGCCCGGTGTCGGCCACGCCCGCCTTCCGGCTCGGCGAGAAGACCGGCGACCCGATCTCCATGTACCTCGTCGATCTGTACACCGTCTGCACGAATCTGGCGGGCGTCGGCGGCATCTCCTTTCCCTGCGGATTCACCAAGTCCGGCTTGCCGATCGGTTTCCAGCTGCAATCGCCCGCGCTCGCCGAGCCGCTCCTCCTGCGCGCCGCCGACCGCTACCAGCACCTCACCGACTGGCACCGCCGCCGTGCGCCCCTCGCCCGACCCCGCTAGCCGTCGCCCCCCGCGAGCGCCACCGTGACCGCCACCGCCGCCCCCTACACGACCGTCATCGGCCTCGAGGTGCACACGCAACTCCTCACGGCCACCAAGCTCTTCTGCGGCTGCTCGACCCGGTTCGGCGCGCCGCCGAACACGCAGGTCTGCCCGACCTGCCTGGGCCTGCCCGGGTCGCTGCCGGTGATGAACCGACGCGCCTTCGACCTCGCCGTCCGTGCGGCGATGGCGCTCGAATGCCGGATCGCCTCCTTCACGAAGTGGGACCGGAAGAACTACTTCTATCCCGATCTCCCCAAGGGCTACCAGATCTCGCAGTACGACCTCCCCTTCTCCTCCGACGGCGCGCTCGAGGTGGTCGATCCCAAGGGGGCCTTCTCGCGGAAGGTGGGGATCATCCGCGTCCACCTCGAGGAGGACGCCGGCAAGAGCATGCACGACGAGGCCGCCGGCACCGGCGACACCCGCATCGACTTGAACCGGGCCGGGACGCCGCTGTGCGAGATCGTCACCCAGCCCGACCTGCGCTCGCCCCAGGAGGCGCGGGCGTGGCTCAACGAACTCAAGCTCCTGCTCGTCTACCTCGGCGTGAGCGACTGCAACATGCAGGAGGGGA
>CAZMOU010000221.1:0-5986 GCA_964567835.1 uncultured Chitinophaga sp.
GGTGTCGTCATGGTCTCGCGGCGCTCCCCAGGGCGTCGAGCCGCAGGCGGGCCGCATCGACGTGCGGCGATCCGGGGTGGCGTTCCACGAGTTCAGCGTACAGTCCGCGGGCCTGTTCGGCCTTCCCCAGGACGTCGCAGCAACGGGCCGCCTCGAACGTCGCCTGTGCCTGCCAGGGGTGGAAGGCGGGCGGGGCCTGCCGGTCGCCGAAGCCGTAGGCCACCTTGAAGAAGGCGGCGATCGCCTCGGCGTGACGCCCCAGTTCGAAGAGCATCTCCCCCTCCATCAGGCGGGCCCTCGCGGCGAGTTCCCCCGGCGCTCCATCCGCGGCGAGGGCCTCGTCGGCGAGCGCACGGAACTCCCCCAGGGCATCCTCGACGCGACCCAGGCCGTGAAACGCCTCCGCCCGCGCGAAGCGGCCGAGGCAGCGTGTGCGCGGGCTGACGTCGGGCGCCACGGCGCCGGGGAGCCAGGCTTCGAGACGGCCGAGTCCCGCGGCGAAATCCCCCCGCTTCGCCTCGCACTCGGCGGCCCGCACCGTGGCCAGGCCGACCAGGTCGGCCGACGAGACGCGGTCGCGATCGGCGAGCGCCTCGGCGAGCGTCGCGGCCGCCTCGTCGACCCGCCCGAGGAGTAACAGCGCGTCGCCGAGCATCACGCGGCCGTCGGCGGCGCAGGTGCCCTCGGGGCAGGCGTCGAGTTGTGCCCGGAACGCCTCCGCCGCCCGCGCCGCGTCACGCCGCATCGAGAAGGTCCAGGCGAGCCGGTGGAGCGCCTCCTCGCGGAGTTCCCCGTCGTCGGGATCGCCGGCCCCGAGCGCCTTCCGGTACGCGTCCGCCGCGCCGTCCCAATCGGCGACGGCGAAGCGGCATTCCCCGCTCTCCAACCAGGACTCGGCGACTCTCCGACTGCGGGGATGACGTTCCCGCAGGTCGGAGAGCGTCTGCTCCGCCGCGGCGGGGTTTCCCGAGAGGGACTGCGCGATGGCCAGTTCCAGGAGGACACGATCGGCATCCTCGAACCGGGGATGGTCGGCCGCGAGCGCGCCGAGACGCTCGGCCGCCTCGCCATGGAGGCCCTCGGCGGCAAGCGCCAGGGCCGTGACGAGCCGGGCCCGGGCGGCGGTGTCGGGAGCCTTCCCCGCACCGACCACCTGCCCGACCCGCTCGGCGTCGGCGCGGGCCCCGGGGGTGTCGCCGGCCCCGAGTCGGAGATCGGCCCGCGCCAGGAGCGCCTCCGCGAGCAGGGCCGAGTCGGGGTGGCGCTCGACGATCTCGGTCCAGGCCCGCTCCGCGGCGGCCGCGTCGCCGAGAGCCTGGTGGCACCATCCCTCGGCGAGCAACCCCGGCGCGACGCGCGGGCCGACGGGGTCGAGACGGCGTGCCTCCCGGAACGCCGCCACCGCCCCGGCCGGATCGGCATCGTCGCGCCGCGCAACCGCCAGGCTGTACCAGGCCCGCTCCCCCGCGGCGCCGTCCGGGGGCGTCGTGCGCACCAGTTCCTCCGCGACCCGCCTGGCCCCGGCGACGTCGCCGGAGTCGCGGCGGGCGCGGACGCCCACGAGCATCGCCTCCGGTCGCCTGGGCCATCCGGCATGGTCACGCTCGAGTCTGGCCAGGAGCGGCAATGCGTCGGCGGGGCGTCCCAGTTCGACGAGGGCGGAGGCGTCGAGCAGGAGGCTCTCCGGCACCTCCGACTCCTCCAGGCCGCTCGCACCGCCGGAGGCGGTGGCGAGCGTGCCGAGCGCGTCGTGCGCAGCGCCCCACTCCTCGGCCGCCAGGAGCGCCGCCCCCATGCGCAGACGCCAGTGGGGCCGACGCCGGTCCCCCTCTCCCTCGCGCACGAGATCGGCGTACGCCGCGGCGGCCCCCGCCGGGTCGCCCGAGGCCAGCAGGCTCTCGGCGCGCACGGCGCGGACGAAGGTCTCCTCGGCCGCCCGCCGATCGGCGGGCAGCGCGAGGAAGCGATCGGCGGCGGAGAGCGCCTCGGCAGGACGGCCCGCCTCGAGGGCCAGCGACGCACGGAGGGCAAGCGCCCCCGCCAGGCGTTCCTCCCCGGGATCCGCGGCGAGAAGCCGATCGACGTCGTCGATCGCCTCCTGGCGACGTCCCGGCGACGCGGCCAGCGCCTCGGCTCTGGCCAGCCGCAGCCGCGTCGCCACGTCGGCGTCGGCGGGCATGCCGGCGAGTCCCTTTTCCGCCGCGGCGAGCGCCCGCTCGGTCGCCCCGGCGGCGATCTCGAGCCGAGCCAGCCGCGCCGCCGCCTCCGCCACGGTGGCCGCATCGGCCCGATCGGCCCCGGCGCCGAGAATCGTCTCCAACCGGCGCCGGGACTCGTCGGTCTTGCCCGCCGCCCCCCACGCCGCGGCGGCCGACAACCGCGCGGCAGAGGCGGCCGGCGTCGCGCCGCGACGCTCGGCGAGCAGGTCGAACGCGTTCGCCGCCGCGACGTGCCGATCCTGTCGCCACAGCGCCGTCCCGAGCCGGTCGAGCGCCTCGTCGGCGTGCGGACCTTCGCTGCGCTTCGCCAGATCGACCACCAGGCGCGCGGCATCGGCGGGCTTCCCGGCAGCGAGTTCCAAGTCGGCGCGGCGGACGGTGACCTCGTCGGCGAGGGCGTGGGTGGGGAAGCTCTCGGAGAACCGCCGCAGGGCGGAGGCGGCGGCGTCGCGGTCCCCCTCCTCGGCCCTCGCCAGCCCCAACGCGTAGAGCACCTCGGGAGCGCGGGGGGAGGCGGGATGATCGCGGAGGAACCGCTCCCACGCCTCGAAGGCCTGCGCCTTGTCGCCGGCCTGCCACCTCGCTTCGGCGAGCAGGGCATGGGCCTCGGCCCGCCGCAGCGCGGCCTTCGAGGCGGCCGCGGCGGTGTCGCCCCGCGCCGGGGGCAGATCGAGGAACGCCTGCAGGTCTTCGGCCGCCCTGCGGTGCGCCTCCGGCGTGCCGACCTCGCGCGCCTCGGCGAACATCCCCCTTCCGATCTCGAAGCGCGCCGCCGCGGCGACCGCCGCGTCGCCCGCAGCCGCCGCCGCCCGGAAGGCGTCGAGCGCCTGGGCACGCCGTCCCTCCTCGTTGCGGCAGACGCCGAGTTGGTAGCGGGCCGACGGCGCGAGGGCGTCGCGCGGATGGTCACGGAGCATCGCCTCCCAGGCCGCCGCGGCGAGATCCCAGGCTCCCCGGTTCTGGAGGGCGGCCGCGGCGTTGTACGCCGCCCGCGCGGCGGGAGCCGACCGCGGCGGCGGATCCTCGGCGAGGGCGGGCGCAGGCCCGACGAGGGCGACGAGCACCACGAGCGCCGCGAGCGACGGGATCCGCGGACCGGAATGGCGAAGCGGGATCATGGCGGGACCGCACGGCGGCACGGACGCCGCGACGGATGACGGGGCCCTGCGGCACCCGACGGTCTCTGGAACACCGGCAGTATCATACCGCTCGCGCGACCGGGTGCCGATCGAACGGCCGCCGCGCACCACCGACGGGGGCCGCGCCGGGCCCCGTCGACATCCGGAGCGTTTCCATGACCAGGCCATGCCGTTGCCCGTCGTCCGTCCCCGTTCGCCGTGCGGTCGCCCGCCTCCTCGCCGTCGTCGCGGCGACGATCGCGGCGGTCGGCCCCGTCCGCGCCGAGGATCCGCCGCGGGGGGAGGTCGCCTCCTACACCTTCGCCTCGAGCCGGGTGTTCCCGGGGACGGTGCGCGAATACTGGGTCTACGTGCCGGCGAAGTACGACGGACGCACCCCGGCGTGCGTCCACGTGAACCAGGACGGCATCCAGTTCGACGCGCCGAAGGTGTTCGACAGGCTGATCCACGAGGGGCGGATGCCGGTGACGATCGGCGTGTTCGTGATGCACGGCCGCGTGCCCGCCGGCCGCGAGGGAGCGCTCGACCGCTACAACCGGAGTTACGAGTACGACGGCCTCGGCGACGCCTACGCCCGCTTCCTCCTCGACGAGTTGCTCCCCGACGTCGAGACCCGGAAAACCGACGACGGGCGCCCGATCGTCCTCTCGAAGCGCGGGGCGGACCGCTCGATCGGCGGCACCTCGAGCGGCGCGATCGCCGCCTTCACCGCGGCCTGGGAACGCCCCGACGCCTTCTCCCGCGTCTTCAGCGGCATCGGCACCTACGTCGGCCTGCGCGGCGGCAACGAATACCCGACGCTCCTCCGCAAGACCGAGCCCAGGCCGATCCGCGTCTTCCTCCAGGGTGGGGAGAAGGACCTGAACATCTACGGCGGCGACTGGTGGATCGCCAACCAGGCGATGGAGCGATCGCTCACCTTCGCCGGCTACGAGGTGAAGCACGCCTGGGGGGAGGGCGGCCACGACGGCAAGCACGCCACGGAGTTGTTCCCCGAGGCGATGGAATGGCTCTGGAAGGACTGGCCGGCGGCGCCGGGGCGCGGTGCCGGAAGCCCGCAACTCCAGGAGATCCTCCTTCCCGGTGAGGAGTGGCGACGCGTCGGGGAGGGCTACGGCCATGCCGCCGCGCCGGCGGCGGACGACTCCGGCAGGGTGATCTTCACCGACACCGCGAAGGGGAACGCATGGGCGCTCGACGCCGACTGGGGGCCGCGGTCCGACGCGTCACGCCGTCCGAGCCGCGCGCAGGCGTTCGCCCCCGACGGCCGACTGGCGAGCGCGGGAACGGACGGGGAGGCCGTGGTGATCGGTTCCCCTGACGCCCCGCCGCGAGCGCTCGCGCGCGGATGGCAGGCGGGGGATCTCGTCGTCGCCGCCGACGGCGTGATCTGGGCGACGGAGCCTGCCGACGCGTCGGGGCAGGGCACCGTCCACCGCATCACGCCCGACGGCGCCGACACCGTCGTCGATCGGTTTCCCGTCCCCGGCACGCCGGGCGGCATCTGCCTCTCCCCCGACCAGACGTTGCTGTACGTCGCCGACGGCACGAGCCACTGGGTCTACAGTTACTCCATCGACGCCGATGGCACGCTCGAGAACCGGCAACGGTATTACCACCTCCACGTCCCCGACGACGCCGACGACGCGGGGGCGGGGGGGATGCGCGTGGATCGTGAGGGCCGGCTGTGGGTGGCGACGCGGATGGGCCTGCAGGTGTGTGACCAGGCGGGGCGCGTGAACTGCATCGTCCCGGTGCCGTCGGGGCGCGCGACCGACCTCTGCTTCGCCGGACCGGACTTCGACACGGTCGTCGTCACGTGCGGCCGGGAACTCTGGGCGCGGAAGGTCCGGGTGCGCGGCGCCCCGGCGTTCCAGTCCCCCTCCACCCCGGCGAAGCCGCGGTTGTAGCACGCGCGGCGGACGCCGGCGAAGACGTTCCAACCGCGATGTACAAAGCCGGAAACGCGGCGCCGACCCCCGTTACCGCCGTCGAGTAACCCCCCGTTCGGCAGGTTGTAACACGGTTCGGCGAGGATAGAATCCGGTCGGAGCGTCGACGACGGCGCTTGGAAAACGAGCGAGTCGATTCGACGCGACGTCGCGGCGAATGTCCGCACCAGGAGCACATCCGGGAGTCAAACCACCGATGGCCGAGAAGAAAGACGCGAAGGAGATCAACAAGTCGGAGGAGATCCGCAAGATCGCCGGCGGGATGAAGGAACGCGGCGAGAAGCCACGTCCCGTGGTGATCGTGGCGACGCTGAAGAAGCAGGGCATCGCCGTCTCGTCGCCGCAGGTGAGCATGGTGCTCAAGCGGATGGGCTTCAAGCCTCGGAAGCGTCGCAAGTCGGGCGCCGCGGCGCCCGCCCCGAAGGCGGCCCGGCCGCGGGCCGGGGGCCAGTTGTCGATCGAGGATCTGCTCGCCGCGAAGAAGGTGGTCGAGCAGTTCGGCGGTTCCGAGCGGGCCATCGCCGCGATCACCGCCCTCAAGCGCTTCGAGGGCTGAACGGTCCCTCGTCCGCGCGGTCACGATGTCAGGAACCCCGGCGTCGGAAGTTCCGGCGCCGGGGTTTTTTCGTGCGCCGCGTGAAGGGTTCGCCCGCGCGTCAGTACGACTTCGCCGCCC
>CAZMOU010000222.1:0-5899 GCA_964567835.1 uncultured Chitinophaga sp.
GAGGAAGGGGCGTTCAAGATCGAGACCGGCCAACGGCGGCACGTCATCGAGGACCTCCGTCTGGAGGCGATCGTGCCGGCGGACGGCATGCTCGTCGTCGGTCCCGCGGGGGAGAGCGCCGGCACCGTCGGCGATGCCCTCTTCCGGCCGCGGCAGACGGGGCGTGCCTGCTCCCGACTGCTGGCCATGCGCCCGCTCTCCGCGGGCGTCGATCCGATGTTCGCGCCGGGGGGGGATGCCTCCGAGCCCGATGCGGAGCCCCCGCCGGCGGTGACCACGGCGGAGGCCGGGCGCCGCTGAGCGTCGTCGTGCCACCGGCACGCGCGGCCGGGGCTCTGGGGCCAGCCTGCCGGTCGGGAAGGCTGGGGCATGCCGGCAAGCAGGGCCTGCCGCCATGGTCGGCTTGGGGAAGGGTTTCCGTCAGTGCCGATCGGAAGGGACGAGGCGGGTGACGCCCGCTCGAAAATCCTTCCGCCGTCACACGGACCAGTCCATGCACACGACGCCGTCGGCACCCGTGCGATCGCAGCCCCCGCGGGCCTTCACCGTGTTCGGTGCCGCCTTCGTCGCCGGCGCGGCGGCGGCGTTCGGCGTCAACAGCGTGCTCAACGCCCACCTCGCGCAGGCCAGGCCGCAGGTCGAGAGCGAGTCGATCCTGGTGGCGATCCGGTCGCTGCCGGCCGGCAGCCCGGTGACGGTGTGGGACGTCGCCCTGCGGGATTGGCCGAAGGCCATGGTCCCCGCCGCCGCGATGCGGGTCACGGACGACCTCGAGAACCTCGTGGCGCGCCATCCGCTCCGCGAGGGGCAGCCGATCCTCGCCGTGCAGCTGACCCGCGTCGACACGGCGGAGGCGGAATCGTCGAGCCCGCTCACCGTCGTCTCGAACGGGAACCGCGCGACCACCCCGCCGGAGCAGGATCTCTGGGCACCGGAGACCGTGCCGGCACGTCCCGAACCGGTCGTCGTCGGCAGGCGGACTCCGGCGCCACAGGCAGGGACGCCGGCACCGCTCGACACGCCGACGGCCGCCGTGGCCGGGCCGCTGACGGTGACGCCCCCGGTGGAAACGGTCGTCGTCCCGGACCCCGTGCCCCGGCCCGCGCCCGAGGCGGCGCCGCAGGCCGTGGCCAGCACCGAGCCGGTCGTCGTGGCGCCGAGTGATCCGCCCGAAACCCTCACCCTGCCCGCGGCCCCCGCCGCGAACGACGTCGCATCGACAGAACAGGCGGCCCCCCCGCCTGCCGGCTCCGACACCGCCGCGGTGACCGACGCCGCCGCCCCCGCCGCGGAGTCCGACACGCCGGCCGCAACCGCGCCGGTCCGCACCGCGCAGCGTCCCCGATCCTCCGCCATCCAATTCCTCGCCGTGCCGGCACCGGAGTCGCTCGAGGCCGACGCCGTTCCGCCCGCGCCGCAGCCGCCGGCGATCCCTTCGGCACGGGACGACGGGACGCGGGGGGATGCGCCGGCCCGCTCCGACGGCGACGCCCGGGTGGCCAACCGGCGCGGGGACGCCGACGCCCCGCGGGCCCCGTCACAGTCCGGCAGGACGCCCCAGGCCACGCGGAAGCCCCAGCGCGGCCAGCGGGCAGCGGCCGATCCCCGGGCCCCGAGAGGGCGCTGAACCGACCACGCTCCGCGCGCTTCAGCGTGCCGCCGCCGGCGTGGCGACGTCGCGACCGCCGTCGGCGGGGCTGGCACGCTTCCAGGCCGTGCCGTCGAAGGTCAGCGCCTCGTAGCGGCCCCCGGTCTTGCCGGCCAGCTGCGCCAGATTGGGACAGCGCTGCGCCGCCACCGCGCCCAGGTGCACGACCATGACCTTCGTCGCGCCGCGGATACGGAGGAGCTTGTCGAGTTCGCCCGCGTTGAGGTCGTCCCGCTTCTGCGAGTCGGTGATCACGAAGACGACGTCGGGATTCATCACGAACGCCTCCTCCAGCGCCTTCGCATGGCTGGCACGACCACCCACCTCGACATCCGCGACGGCCTTCTTGGCGCGGCGGATCACGTCGGGGGTGACCGGCACGAGATCCTTGGCCCCGGTGGCATCCGGGAAGCGAGTCACCTTCTCGGCATAGAAGAGGATCACGAAGGAGTGGCCCTTGTGCAGATGGCCGAGACTCTCGGAGACCTCCGTGCGGGCCGCGGCGAGCGCGGCCTCACCGTGGGTCGCCATGCTCTCCGAGCGATCGAAGAGGTAGACGAAGCGGCTTCCCGCGCCCTGCACCCCGAACACCCCGGTGGTGGCGGCTTCGTCCGGGCGGGGAGGCCGCGGTGCACGGGGGGCCATCGGCGGCACCTTGATGGGTCGTGCGGGCGGGGCGCGATCGGGCGACGACGGCTCGTCGGCCCGCGCCCGTGGGCAGCGTGGCGCGAGACCGCCGGCCCCCAGGACCGCGGCCATCAGCACCGGGATGAGCGGACCGTACGACGACGAGCGTCGTCCGCCGCGGCCCCGTCCGCACGCGCGAGCCATGAACTCCCACCTCCGGGGACGTCGATCGCCGCCGCAGACCCGCTCCCGCCGGCGATCACGACGGGCGCACCAAAAGATACCAGATGCTGCGGGGCGACGGCGGTTCAGGGATGCTCCCGTTCGGCGGTCTCCACGGTCACGGTGCGGTAGGTGCCGCCGCAGCGCGCCGCCAGATCGGCCAGTCCGGGCGAGCGGGTCGCGTCGTCGCCGAACTGGACGATCAGGCAGCGCGTGCCGGCGCCCAGACGGGCCAAGCGCTCCACCTCGGCGGCGGTCAGGTCGTCCTTGGCGTCGGCATCGGTGAGGAGGAACACCGCGTCCGGATCGAGCCGGAAGGCCGCCGCGAGCGCCTCGGCATGGCGGGTCCCACCGGTGGCCCGCACCGCGGCGACGAACCGTCCGGCGGCACGGCGGTTGTCCTCGGTGGCGAACTCCTGCCTGATCCGGCCGCCGGTCGGCGAGAAGACGTGGAGGCGATCGTTGTAGAAGATGATGGAGAACTGCTGCACGTCCCCCAGATCCTCGAGGCTCCGCAGCAATTCCCGCTTCGCCGCCACCAGCGGCCTCCCCTCCGGCTCCCCCATGCTGGCGGACCTGTCGAAGACGTAGACGAACCGGTTCCCCCTGGCCTCGAGGCCGAAGACACCGGTGCGAACCCCGCCCGGGGACGGCGGCGACCGGTCGCGTCCCACGTCCGTCTCGTCGGCGGGGCTGCGGCGGCCGACCAGCGCGGCGCACGCCGTCGCCATCCCCCACGCCCGTCGGGAGACGCGTCGTCCTCCGGCGGACTCACTCCCCGGCGTGGCCATGGCCCCTCCCGGCACCGGGCTCGACGAGGATCTTGCCCGCGAGTGCCCCGGTCCTCCCCACGGTCGAAGCCTCCTGCAGGGCATGGGCCCGCGCCGTCTCCTCGAGCGGGAGGACCCGGTCGACGGGGACGCGCAGCCGACCGGCCGCGAGCCACCGGTTCACGTCGGCGGCGGCGGCGGCCTGCACGCGCCAGTCGGCCTTGAACATCGCGAATCCCACCAGACGACATCCCTTCACGTAGAAGGGCCCCACGGGGAAGGTGGGGCGGGAGTCGCGCCCGGCCATGAGCACGATCCGCCCCCCCTCGGCGACGAGTTCCACGGCGCGATCGAGGTCCGGCTCGCGCTGCGTCTCCCAGTAGACATCGATGCCGTCGGGCGCCGCGGCGCGCGCGGCCCCGACCAGGTCCGCGCGACGGTAGTCGAAGACCTCCTCGGCCCCCGCCCTCCGCACCCGCTCGCGCTTCTCCTCCGTCCCGGCGGTTCCGATCACGCGCGCGCCGACGGCACGGGCGATCTGGACGACCGCCATGCCCACGCCCCCGGAGGCACCGTTGACGAAGACCGTCTCCCCGGGACGCAGCGCCGCGTGCGTGACCAGACCCAGATGGGCGGTGATCGCGACCAGCGCCGCGGCCGCCGCCTCGTGATCATCCACCCCGGCCGGGGTGGGATAGAGCCAACGCTCGTCGACCGCCGCGAACTCCGCGAAGGTGCCCTGGCGGCCGAGCAGCCCCTGGTTCGAGCCCCACACCCGGGTTCCGGGCACGAGCGTCGACACGTGCTCGCCGACGGCGACGACGGTGCCTGCCAGGTCGCATCCGACGACGTAGGGCTTCGGCAGCGGGAACGCGACCGCCCCCGACCGCACGTAGGTGTCGATCGGATTGACCGCACCGGCAGCGACCCGCACGAGCACCTCGCGCGGCCCGGGTTCCGGCACGGGCAGGTCGCCCACCCGGATCACCTCCGGGGTCCCCGTCTCGGTGAGGTATGCCGCTCTCACCGCGCCTCCCCCCCGCCCGCCCCCCGGTTCCGCACGAGGAGCAACCCGAGCGCCCCGATCAGCGCCGAAGCCAGGCCCGCTCCGGCGGCGAGACGCAAACCGTCGCGGAGGCGGTAGTAGTACTCCGAGCGGGCCCGGGTCTTCGCCTCCATCTCCGTCGGTGGTCGATCGACCCCCGACGACTGCAACCGTGTCCGCAGCACCGACAGCACCTCGTCGGTCGGTGCCCGGAGCACCGAATCGCGGATCGTCGCCCCGTCGAACATCTCCACCTCGGGCGGCACGAACGACAACGACCCGAGTCCGCAGCCCACCGCCAGCATGGAGCCGAGGAGCAGCATGGTGTGGAAGACCGTCCAAGGCGCACGGCGGCGTGGCGACGCCGGTGCGGTCCGCTCGTCCCCCCGACGCAACCGGGCGAGGTCGCGGTATTTGGGAACCGCAGCCTGGCGTCCGCACGCCGGACATGGGGCGCTTCCGCCGGCCTGCGCCGCGGTCACCGGGATCTCGCTGCCGCAGACGCAAGGCAGAAGGAAGGCGTTCATCGACGGTCGGCTCCCCTGTCCTAAAAAACGACGTTCCCGGCAATATTTACCATTCGGCGGCGGAATCCTCGACCAAACGCCCCGAAGGAGAAAAAAAAAGCTGGCCTCTGGCCCCCGGCAGGGCCATAATCCTCTGCCTCTCGGACCCCCCAGGGAACCGCATCGGCGGCTCAGACTCGAGCGCGATGGACCATGGGTGTCCTTCCGGTATCGGCCTTCTCCCCCCGCACCGTCGGGTGGGTGGGGGTTCCCCGGACAGACAGGCGTCCCAGGCCGGTCGGTCACCCCACGTGTGGGCGATCGGGCCGGCCCCGGATCGGTTGTTCCCCTCTTTCGCGTCCCGGCCGTTTCCAGCCCGCGTTTCCTGCCTTCACGGGAGGGATTTCCGGTGCTGGACTTGCCCACCCCTTGAATCACACTGTCGGCTTTCCGAAAGATGCTCTCGACGACCGCGGGATGCGGGAGTCGCCGGGCGGACGGGAATGCCGGTCCGACAGATCGCCCCTCGCTCGGTGAAAACGTTCCAAGAAGGAGCTCCTGCCTTGTACGACTCGCTGCTGGACGAACTCGAGGACGACGTCGTTGCCAATCCCCAGGACGTCGAGGATCTCACCGTCAAGGTCGTCGATGCCGAGGAGGCCGACGCCGACATGCTCGGCGAGGATGACGCCGCGGCGCTCTCCGACGGCGAAATCGAGGCCGAGGCCGAGGCGGAGGTCGATTCGGGTTCGGAGGGGGAGGATGTCCTCGTCGAGCAGGGCGAGAACTGGTCCGACGACCCGGTGCGGATGTACCTCACGCAGATGGGCGAGATCCCGCTCCTGACGCGGGCCCAGGAGATCTGGCTGGCGCGGCAGATCGAGACCACGCGGGCCGCCTTCCGGGCGAAGCTGCTCGAGTGCGAGTACGTCTGCCAGCAGGCGTTCAAGGTGCTCTCACGCGTCCATCGCGGCGAGCTGCCCTTCGACCGGACGGTGCAGGTGTCGGTCACCGACCGTCTGGAGAAGGACCAGATCCTCGGCCGCCTGCCCCACAACCTCCGCACCCTCGAGGTGCTCCT
>CAZMOU010000223.1:0-5816 GCA_964567835.1 uncultured Chitinophaga sp.
C
The DNA here is from genome assembly GCA_964567835.1 of uncultured Chitinophaga sp. Classification (GTDB taxonomy): domain Bacteria; phylum Planctomycetota; class Planctomycetia; order Pirellulales; family UBA1268; genus QWOP01. Next base: position 2 of record CAZMOU010000223.1, read on the forward strand.
CAGGGGCAAACGCTCGGCCACCCGCATGATGGCGCTGCGGCTGCGCGGGTTGGCTTTGATTTCTTCATCCGTGGGGCGCTGGCGGCCCAGGGCACGCAATGGCAAATCAGGCGCGACTGCAAACGGCGTGCGCCGGTCATAGACCTCGCGGGCCTTCACCCGCCCCTTGCGCCGGAAGCCGTCCGGGTCGCCCCCCGACTGCTGGAGGTCGGCGATCTCCTCACGCGAGAGCGGCACGCCGAACCGCCATTCGGTCCAGCCGCAGGCGCTGCGGACGCCGAAATCGTCGCCGAGGAAGCGGCTCCCCTCGGCGAGGTCGATGCCGCGGATGGCGGCGGCAGCACGCTCCTGGAGGAACTCCCCCACCCCGTCACGGCCGATCCGCTTGAGATCGCGGTCGGAGATGCCGGTCTTCCAGCGGGCGTTGGCGAAGGCGGCCAGCGCCGACCAATTCCATTCCCCCTCGTCCTCGCCGGCGGGGATGTTCTCCTCCACCGCCTCGAAGATCTGCGCCTCCGACTGCCGGATCGCCTCGTCGGCGGCGAGCCGTTCCGCCTCCTCGGGCGACAGGCCCCGGAAGTCGTTCGCATCGAGTTCGCAGCCGAGTTGGCCGGCGGCCCAGGCGGCGAAGGTCTGGGGGCCGTAGTCCTTGTCGAGGAAAGTGCCGATGTTGGTGTCGATCTGCCGGTTGACCATCTCGCGGATCAGCTCGCGGCAATCGGCGTCCTCGAGGATCCGCTGCCGGAAGCCGTAGACCCGCTTCCGCTGTTCGTCCATCACCTCGTCGTATTCGAGGAGGTTCTTGCGGACGTCGAAGTTGCGCTCCTCGACCTTCTTCTGCGCCGCCTCGACGCGCCGCGTCACCATCCGGCTCTCGATCGCCTCGCCGTCCTGCATGCCGAGGCGGGTGAGGACGTTCTTCACCCACTCGCCGGCGAAGATCCGCATCAGGTCGTCCTCGAGCGAGAGGAAGAACCGGCTGCTTCCGGGATCCCCCTGGCGGCCGCAGCGGCCGCGGAGCTGGAGGTCGATGCGCCGCGCCTCGTGGCGCTCGGTGCCGATGATGTGGAGGCCCCCCATCCCGCGCACCCGCTCCCCCTCGGCCTTCATGTTCTCGCGCTCGGAGATCTCCCTGACGAGCGCCTCCCACTCCTCCTGCGGCACGTCGAGGCGGGTGGGGTACTTATCCTGGAGACGGGCCCAGGCGAGCGTGTCGGGATTGCCTCCCAGGATGATGTCGGTGCCACGGCCGGCCATGTTCGTGGCGATCGTCACGGCGCCGAGCCGGCCGGCCTGGGCGATGATCTCCGCCTCGCGCTTGTGGTGCTTGGCGTTGAGCACCTGATGGTCGATGCCGCGGGCCTCGAGGAGGGAGGAGAGCCGCTCGCTCTTCTCGATCGACACCGTCCCCACGAGCACCGGGCAGCCGCGGTACTGGATCTCCTTGACGCTCTTCGCGGGGAACGTCTCCGTCTTCCGCGTCTCCTTGTCCTCGAACTCGATCCCCGCGTCGCTCTCGGCGAGGATCTTCCCCACGCGCCAGGTGCCGTCGGAGAGGGCGAGCGTGTCCCAGCGGTGGACGCGCTCCACCTCGTCGGCGACGGCGGTCCACTTCTCCTTCTCGGTGCGGTAGATGACGTCCGGATGGTTGATCCGCTTCATGCCGCGGTTGGGCGGGATGGCGATCACGTCGAGCTTGTAGATCTTCCAGAACTCGCTCGCCTCGGTCATCGCCGTGCCGGTCATGCCGCCGAGCTTGCCGTAGAGCTTGAAGAAGTTCTGCAGGGTGACGGTGGCGAGCGTCTGCGACTCCTCCTTGACGCGCACCCCCTCCTTGGCCTCGACGGCCTGATGGAGCCCGTCCGACCACTGCCTCCCCGGCATGAGGCGGCCGGTGAACTCGTCGACGATCACCACCTCCCCCTGCTGGACGACGTAGTTCACGTCGCGCTTGTAGAGATGGTGGGCCTTGAGCGAGTTGTCGATGAGGTGGGGCCACTCCATGTTGCCCGCGGTGTAGAAGCTCTCCACGCCGGCCAGCCGCTCGGCCAGGCGCACGCCCGCCTCGGTGAGCGCGACGGAATGCTCCTTCTCCTTCACCTCGAAGTGCTCGTCGGCCACGAGCTTGCGGGCGATCTGGTCGGCCCGCGAATACTTCGAGACGTCGTCGTGGGCGGGGCCGGAGATGATCAGCGGCGTGCGCGCCTCGTCGATGAGGATGTTGTCCACCTCGTCGACGATGGCGAAATTGAGCGTCCCCTGGCTCTGCTGCTGGTGGGCGGGGAAGCGGTCGTCGCCGCGCGACGCCATCCGCATGTTGTCGCGGAGGTAGTCGAAGCCGAACTCGTTGTTCGTGCCGTAGGTGATGTCGCAGGCGTAGGCCTTCTGCCGCTCGGCCGACTCCATGCCCGACTGGATCGCCCCGACGGTGAGGCCCAGGCCGAGGTAGAGCGGCCCCATCCACTCCATGTCGCGGCGGGCGAGGTAGTCGTTGACGGTGACGACGTGCACCCCCTTCCCCTCGAGGGCGTTGAGATAGGCCGGGAGCGTGGCGACGAGCGTCTTCCCTTCGCCCGTCATCATCTCGGCGATGGAGCCCGAATGGAGCACCATCCCGCCGATGAGCTGCACGTCGTAGTGCCGCATCCCCAGCCAGCGTCTCCCTCCCTCGCGGCAGACGGCGAAGGCCTCGGGGAGGATGTCGTCGAGCGTCTCGCCGGCGGCCAGCCGGCGGCGGAACTCCGCCGTCTGTCCGCGCAGCTCCGCGTCGGTCATCGCCTGGTAGCGCGGCTCGAGCGAGTTGATCGCCTCGATCTTCGGTTCCAGGCGCCGCAGGTAGCGGGCGTTGGAGGAGCCGAACAGCCCGGTGAGGAACCGCTCCACGCGGTGCCCGGCGGCGGCGGCGGTGTTGCTCACCGCGTCCCAGATCTGTTCGAGCTGTTCCATGGCGCGACTTCGTGGCTCTCTTCGTGGACGGCGGGTGTGCGGAGGGGGGCGGTGGTGGAGCGGCCGCCGCCTCGTGCCTGGGGGCGGGAGCGGGGGTGAGGCCGCGCTGGTTCCCGCCGGTCGGCCGGGACACGGCACCCCTCGGGCGGGCCCGAATCGGGGCCGGGAGGGGCGGGTGGACGGGGTAAGCTGGGCGGCTTCCGTTGCCGCCATCGCGGGATTGTCGCGGGATCACGCGTTCGCGGTCAAGGCGATTCCACGGGAAGGGGAGGAGTGATGGATCGGTTCGCGTCATGGTCGGCCGCTGCCGATGCGGTGCCCGCGCGTCGCGGCCGGCATCACGCCGCGCCGGCGACTCGCTCGCGTCGCGCCGCTGTGGCGTGGCTGGCGCTGCTCGCCGCTTCGGGCTGGCCGGTGCAGGCCGCCGCCGAGGGGCTCCGCGTCCTCTCCCCGGTGGAGCGCCAGGTGGTCCAGCGGCGGAGTCGTGACGCGGGCTTCGTCCCCGTCGTCGTGGAGGGAGCCCTTCCCGCCGGCACGCTCGTCGAGGCCCGTGTCGTCGTCCCGCCCGACGCGCCCTGGCATCCGCTCGCGCGCGAGGGGGAGCGCTTCGTCGGCGCGATCCCGGCCCCTGCCGGCGGCTGGCACCGGCTCGAGATCCGCCGCGCGGGGGTGGCGGAGCCCGACGCGGTCGTGGACCGGGTCGGCGTCGGGGAGGTCTTCGTCGTCGCCGGCCAGTCCAATTCCGCCAACCACGGCGAGGCCCGGCTCGCACCGGCGCGCGACCTCGTCTCGACCCTCGCCCCCGACGGCTCCTGGCGCCCCGCCGCCGACCCGCAGCCGGGCGCGAGCGGCGACGGCGGCAGCTTCCAGCCCCCGCTCGGCGATCTCCTCACGGAGCGCTTCGGGGTGCCGGTCGGCTTCGTCTCCACCGGCATCGGTGCCACGAGCGTGCGCGAATGGCTCCCCGCCGGGGTCCCCTTCCCGAATCCCCCCACGCTCGAAGGGCGCGTGCGGCGCCGCCCCGACCGCGCGTGGGAGAGCGACGGTGCCGCCTTCGCGACGCTCGTCGCGCGCCTGCGGCAGTGCGGCCCGGAGGGGTGCCGCGCGGTCCTCTGGCACCAGGGGGAGAGCGACGCCAACCAGGCCGACCGGTCGCGCACGCTCCCCGGGAGCCTCCACGGGGCGTTGCTCTCCCGCCTGATCGCGGGCTCGCGCGAGGCCCTCGGCCGGGACGTCCCCTGGTTCGTGGCCCGCGCGACCTACCATGTCCCCGGCGACGAGTCGTCGGCCGACATCCGCGCCGCGCAGGCCGCCGTCTGCCGCGACGGCCTCGCGCTGCCCGGACCCGACACCGATCTCCTCGGTGCCGGGAGCCGCGACGGCGGCGGCAGGGGGGTGCATTTCAGCGGGCCGGGGCTCGTCCGCCATGCGGAGGCCTGGTTCGAGAAGCTCGCCCCGTGGCTCGAGGAGCGTCTCGGCCCGCGCTGACGCCCCGCGCCGCCCCGGCCGCCCCGGGCCGGGCTGCTACGATGCCGGTCGGCCCCCCGTCGCCCCGGATGCCCGCGCCGCGCCCCATGTCGTCCTCCCCGCCCGCCACGCCGTTCCGCGACTTCGCCGGGTCGCTCGTCTTCCTCGGCACGGGGACGAGCGTCGGCGTGCCGACGGTGGGCTGCACCTGCGCCGTCTGCCAGAGCGACGACCCGCGCAACAAACGCACCCGCACGAGCGTCCTCCTCGGCCTCCCCGGCGGCACGCTCCTGGTCGACACCACCCCCGATCTCCGCCAGCAGCTCCTCCGCGAGCGGATCGGCCGCGTCGATGCCGTGCTCTACACGCACGACCACGTCGACCACCTCTACGGCCTCGACGACGTGCGCCCCTTGTGCCACTGGCGTGGCGGGCCGATCCCGGTGTGGTGCGAGGAGCAGGTGGAGAAGCGGATCCGCCGCGCCTTCGACTACGCCTTCCAGCCGATGCCGCTCCCCGGTGGCGGCGTGCCCAAGCTCGCGATCGAGCGCGTCGACGAGAACCCATTCGATCTCCTCGGCTGCCGCGTCGTGCCGCTGCGGCTGCGCCACGGCGTCTTCGACGTCCTCGGCTTCCGCTTCGGCGACCTCGCCTACTGCACCGACACCAACTCGATCCCCGAGGAGACGTTCGAGCGCCTCGGCGGCCTCGACGTCTTCATCCTCGACTGCCTCCGCCCCGCGCGCCACCCGACGCATTTTTCGCTGGAGGAGTCGCTCGCCGTGGCGGAGCGCGTGCGGGCCAAGCGCACGATCCTCGTGCATCTGGGGCACGAGCTCGACCACGCGGCGACGAGCGCGTCGCTCCCGCCCGGCGTGGAGATGGCCTACGACGGCCTGGTCGTGCCGCTCACGGGGGTGTGAAAGTGAGCGCCTTCCAGCTCCCCCCTTGAACGCTCGACCGGTTCAACGCCCTCTTCCCGACGCTCTCGTCCGCCGAGTCCGAACGCTCGTGAACAACGGTCGTCAAGGCTGCGGCGTGCCGGCGGTCACGGCGTCGATCGCAGCCTGGAGTGGCACCACATCGATGCCGGCCGCGAGCGAGTAGGCAGTGGCGACCGGCGCGACCACGAAGAGCCGGTCGAGGGCGAGATCATGGCGGGCGACCGCCATCGATCGCGTGAGTTTCGGGGCGTCGCCAACCTTGAACTCGAATCCCACGCGGCGGCCACCGATCGTCGTCAGCAGGTCGAGTTCGGCCCCCGACTGGGTCGCCCAAAAATGGCAGTCATCGCGGGCAAGGCGAGCGACGATCTGCTCCATGGCGAAACCCTCCCAACTCCCCCCGAGCTTCGGATGCCCGAGCAATGCCGACTCATCGGGTATGCCGAGGAGCGCGTGGA
>CAZMOU010000224.1:0-5352 GCA_964567835.1 uncultured Chitinophaga sp.
CACTTCGCCACCGTCGCCTCCTGGGAGCCCGACTTCGCGCAGGCACGGCACGACGTCGTCCGCGCGGCGGGGGGTGTCCACTCCCCGCGCGGCCACGGCGTCGTCCACGTGATCGCGATGGTGGGCCACGGCCCCTGCAAGGTGCCGGTCGAGGAGATCCCCTCGAGCGCGGCGCTCCTGGTGGCCGACCAGATCCTCTCGGCCACGCTCTCGCAGTCGCTCCCCCCCACCGTGGCGCCGATCAAGGTGCCGCGCGTCGTGGCGGCGCCGGGGAGGGCCCGCGGCGTGGCGGTGGGGCTCGTCCGGGGAAACACGCTCGACTGGACCGCACGCACCGCGACGATCACCGACGTCTCCCGGATGGCGGTGGAGCAGGACGACGCGACCCACGATCGCACCGTCGCCCGGGCCGTCGCCCGGCGGGCGCTCAAGAAGGGGGCGGTGTACGGCGTCAAGGAGGGGATCGGTCTCGACCGCTTCGGCCCGGCGGCGCTCCTCTTCGACGTCGCCGGCGTGGCCTGGGAGGCGGCCGAGAACGCGGACACGCGCTGCTGGGGGCTCCTGCCCGACTCGATCCAGGTGGCCCGGCTCGAGCTTCCCGCTGGGGAGCACACGCTGGCGACGGCGGCGGTCGACGAGGCGGGCGCGACCGTCGGGGTGCGGTTGGCGCAGCGCGTGACGGTCGAGGACGGGCGCAACACCTACGTGGTGCTGACGGCGGTCGATGCGGGGATCATCGGCGGGCCGACGCCACGCGGGGCTCCATAGGCAGGGAACGCGACGCTCGCCGTTCGCCTGCCGGTCGCGAGCGCCGGCACCCGGGCGCGGTTCCGGGGGACATCTTCCCCTGGCGAACGTCACGAGGAAGATGCCATCCGAGAGCGTCTTGCCAGGGCGCGCGTCAGCGTCCGAAATTGACGCCACACCGCGTCCGGTCCACACTGTTCGCCGGGGCCGGCGCCGGCTCCTTCGGGGAACCACCCTTGTCGCCGCGTCCCGCCTCGATCCTCGTCGCGCTCCTGGCCGTCGTCTTTCCCGCCACGACGACCACGCACGCCGACGAGCCGGTCGACGACGCCTTCTTCGAGCGTTTCGTCCGGCCGCTCCTGGTCGAGCGCTGCCACGAATGCCACTCCGGGGAGGCCGCGAACGGGGGGCTCCGCCTCGACTCGCGCGCCGCGCTCCTGCATGGGGGAGAGTCTGGCCCGGCCGTCGACCCCGGCATCCCCGCCGGCGAGACGCTCCTGGTGCGCGCGATCGAGCAGCGTGACGGCCTCGAGATGCCCCCCGACGGCAAGCTCCCGTCCGACGACGTGGCGCGGATCGTCGCCTGGGTGGCGGCGGGGGCCCCGTGGCCGGGCGACGCCCCCTCCGCCCCTCCCCCCGCGCCACGGCCGCGCGTCGTGGCACCGCTCGCCCCCGACTCCGCCGCGCTCGCCGCGCGGCTGCAGTTCTGGCTGCGCGCCGACCTCCTCGCGCTCGACGACGGGGCCCCGGTGCCGGTGTGGCCCGACGCGAGTGGCCATGGCCGCGACGCGAGCGTGACGGCAGGGATCCGCCCCGACGGCCGGGGCGCCGCGGGGAGGTTCGTGCGGGAGAGCACGCTCGGCCGCCGCCCCGCCGTCCGCTTCACGAACGACACCGGCTACGCCTCCTCGCCGGGCGTGCCGCTGCCGCTCTCCGGTGACGCGGCCTTCACCCTCGTCGCCGTCGTGAACCTCGCCCCCCACGACGTCGGCAACCCGCACGACGGCATCCTCGGCTTCGGCGACCCGGCCAACCCCGGCGCCGATCCCGGCCTGCCGATGGCCGCCATCCTCCAGATCAACCGGGCCGAGGACCACGCCCTCCACGTGGCGGGAGGCTGGAATCACGACGCCTCCCTCGGTGCCGGATCCTTCCGCCCCCTCTACGGCCGGCCCACGCTCCTGGTGGCGGTGAAGGAACCGGGGCCGATGCGTTCCGCCACGCGCGTCTTCGTCGACGGCGTGCCGGCGGCCGTCGTCGAGGGACGCGACACCGTGCCCGCGATCCGCCACCGTGCCGACATCGGCGTCTTCCTCGGCCGGGCGCTCTCCTGGTCGGGCTCGATCACCGGGGACTTCGGCGAGGCGCTGGTCTTCGACGCGGCGCTCGCCGACCGGGAGCGCGAGGGCCTCGAGGCCTGGCTCGGGGACAAGTACGCCCTCCCCCTCGGCGGTCCCCACCGCGTGCCCCCGCCGACCTACTCCCCGGCGGAACGGGCCCACTGGGCCTACCGGCCGATCGCCGATCCGCCCCCCCCGCCGGTGCGCCGCCCGGAGGCATGCCTGACGTCGATCGACCGCTTCGTCGATGCCCGTCTCGACGCCCTGGGACTCGATCCGGCACCGCCCGCCGACCGCGGCACGTTGCTGCGGCGCGCGACCTTCACCCTCACGGGGCTGCCCCCCACCCCCGCCGAACTCGCCGCCTTCCTCTCCGACGACTCGCCGGAGGCGTTCGCCCGCGTCGTCGACCGGCTCCTCGCCTCCCCCGCCTACGGCGAGCACCAGGCCCGGCAGTGGCTCGACGTCGTCCGCTTCGCCGAGACCACCGCCAACGACGCCAACGCGGTGATGACGCAGGCGTGGCGCTACCGCGACTGGGTCGTCGGGGCCTTCAACGCCGATCTGCCCTGGGGCGACTTCCTCGTCTGCCAGCTCGCCGGCGACCTCCTTCCCCCCTCCGGCGACGCCGCCACCGACGCGGCACGGACCGTCGCCACCGGCTATCTGATGGTGGGCCCCAAGGCGCTCGCCGAGACCGACAAGGAGCAGTCGCGCCTCGACATCGTCGACGACCAGATCGACGTCACCGGCCGGGCGATGCTCGGCCTCACCCTCGCCTGCGCCCGCTGCCACGACCACAAGTTCGACGCGGTCCGCGCGAGCGACTACTACGCCCTCGCCGGCATCTTCCGCAGCACCGAGCCGTTCCAGAACGAGGTCCGCAACGCCACGATGTGGCAGGAGTTCCCGGTGCCGGCCGGGGACGGCGGGGACCCGATCACCGTCATGGCCCCGAAGGAGGCCCTCCCGCGCGACCTCCGCATCCACCTCCGCGGCAACCGGTTCCAGTTGGGGGAGATCGCGCCGCGCGACGTGCCCGGCGTGTTCCGCGAGGCTCCCGCCGGCGCCGAGGAGGATCCGCGTCCGTTCGTGGCGTCGGGGGGGAGCGGGCGGCTGGAGCTCGCCCGGTGGATCGCGCGGCCCGACCATCCCCTCACGCCGCGCGTCGTCGTCAACCGGATCTGGCAGCAGCACTTCGGTCGGGGACTGGTGGCCACCGGCGACGACTTCGGCACACGGGGCGAGCCCCCCACCCATCCCGAGCTGCTCGACTGGCTCGCGCGTCGTTTCCTCGACGATCGAATGAGCGTCAAGGCGCTCCATCGGCGCATCCTGGCGAGCGCCACCTTCCGCCGCTCGTCGGCCGCGTCCCCGGAGCTCCGCATGGCCGACCCCGACCACCGCTGGCTCGGCGCGTGGCGCCGCCGTCGTCTCGCCGCCGAGCAGCAGCACGACGCGATCCTGGCCGCGAGCGGCGGGCTCGACCGCGAGCCGGGCGGCGACACGAGCGCCCGGATCCTCGTCGAGAAGGCCGAGGACATCGGCGCCATGATCAAGCCGAACCGGCTCGCCGCCGACGACCCCTGCTACACCACGATCACGAAGCGCGCGCTCTACCTGCCGCAGGTGCGGAACATGCTCCCCGACGTCCTCGCCCTCTTCGACGCCGCCGATCCCAACGGCGTCACGGCGCGGCGGAACGAGACCACCGTCGCCTCGCAGGCCTTGTTCCTCCTCAACAGTCCGTTCGTGACCGCCGAGGCCGGCCGCTTCGCGCGGTCGCTCCTCGAGGCGCCAGGGCTCGACGACGGAGGACGCGTCGACCTCGCCAGCCGGCGCGCCCTCGGCCGTCCCGCCACCCCCGACGAGATCGCCGAGGCGCTCGCCTTCGTCGCCGCCGCGGCGGTGGCCGGGGCCGACGACGCCGCCACGCGGACGCAGGCCGCCTGGCAGGCCTGGTGCCGCACGCTCCTCTGCTCGGCCGAGTTCGCCTTCCTGGAGTGAGCCCCGTGATGACGAGCACCACGCGCCGCGACTGGCTCTCTCGAAGTGCCTGCGGATTCGGCCACACGGCGCTCCTGGCCCTCCTCGCGGCCGAGGGGGCCGTCGCGACGCCTCCCCCTGCCGCTCCGATCCTCGCCCCGCGTGCCCCGCACTTCCCCGCGCGGGCACGGCGCGTGCTGTTCCTCTTCATGCACGGCGGCGTGTCGCACGTCGACACCTTCGACCCGAAGCCGACCCTCGCGGCGATGAACGGCCAGCCGTTGCCGCTGGCCAAGCCGAGGTTCGAGTTCGCCCCCACCGGCAACCTCCTCGCCTCGCCCTGGGAGTTCCGGCGGCACGGACGATCGGGGCTCGAGATCAGCGAGCTCTTCCCCTGCCTGGCCACGCGGGCCGACGACCTGTGCCTGATCCGCTCCATGCACGGCGGCGACCAGGTGTCGCACGGGCCGGCGCTCCTGGCGATGCACACCGGCTCCGGCGTCTTCGCCCGTCCGAGTCTCGGGGCCTGGACGCTCTACGGCCTCGGCACCGAGAACGAGAACCTCCCCGGCTTCGTGAGCCTCTCCCCCTCGCTCTACCACGGCGGCGCGCAGAATCACGGCGCGGCGTTCCTGCCCGCCTCCTTCCAGGGGACCCGCGTCGGCGACGGCTCCACCGACTTCCGGACCGCACGCCTCGCGAACCTCGCCCCCGCCGATCCCCCGCTGCTCCAGCGCCGCATGCTCGACCAGCTCGCGCGGCGCGACCGGCGTCACGCCGAGACCCGCCCCGGCGACGACCGCCTCGAGGCCCGCATCGCCTCCTTCGAGATGGCCTTCCGGATGCAGACGGAAGCGCCGGTCGTGTTCGACATCGGCCGCGAGTCGCCGACGACGCTCGCCGCGTACGGCGTCGACGCGGAGCCCACCGACGAGTTCGCCCGGCAGTGCCTCCTCGCCCGGCGCTGCCTGGAGGCGGGGGTGCGCTTCGTGCAGGTGAACTTCTCCTACCCCCGCAACTACTGGGACGCCCACGGGGGCCTCCGCGACAACCACACCACGAACGCCCGCAGGGTCGATCGGCCCGTCGCCGCGCTCCTCGGGGATCTCAAGGACCGCGGGCTCTTCGACGACACGCTCGTGATCTTCGGGACGGAGTTCGGCCGGACGCCCGCCGCCCAGGGGACCGACGGCCGCGACCACCATCCCCACGCCTTCTCCGTGTGGATGGCGGGGGGGGGCGTGAAGGGGGGCCATGTCCACGGCCGGACCGACGAGTT
>CAZMOU010000224.1:5362-5747 GCA_964567835.1 uncultured Chitinophaga sp.
TCGGCTATCACGTCGAGGAGGGAAAGGTGACGATGCCCGACTTCCACGCCACGATCCTCGCCCTCCTCGGCCTCGACCACGAGCGCCTCACCTTCCGCCACGGCGGCCGCGACCACCGCCTCACCGACGTCTCGGGGAGAGTGGTGCGCGGGATCCTCGCCTGACGACTCGCCCGGCGTGCCGATCCGGCCGACCCCGGGCGCTCCTCCACCCCGTTTCACGGAGCCCGTGCCATGCGCCGCCGCGACTTCCTCCGCACCGCCACCGCCTCCGGCGTCGCCGGCACGGGCATCGCCGCGGGGCCACGTCCCGCCGCCGCCACGGAACCGGCGCCGGCGCGGGCCGGGGCGGCGGCCACCGCCGGCACCGGACCGGTGGCCGTTCC
>CAZMOU010000225.1:0-5211 GCA_964567835.1 uncultured Chitinophaga sp.
TCCCATCCCGGCTCATACTCCCGGCTCCAGAGTGCCTCGGCCTCGGCATCGTCGCACACGCGCCCGGTGGCCGGGTCGCAGCGGAGGGAGCGGCCGGTGCGGGCGGCGATGTTGCCGAGGAGGCACAGGAGCGTGCTCTTCCAGGCGTCGTCGATCCCGGCGGCGAGGCCGTCGCTTCGTCCGCCGCGGACCGCGGCGAGGAAGTTCGCGAGGTGCTCGGCGTCGCCGCGCGTCCCCGGCTGCTCCTTGACCTGCTTCCCGGCGGCGTCGAAGACCTTGAACGCGCCGCCGTCGGCGAGCCGGAGCGACCCGGCGTCGCCGTAGAAGGTGATGAAGTCCTCCTCGCCGAGCCGGTTGCAGCTGTGCCCCTCCCAGGTGATCAGCTTGCGGCCCGGGAACTCGAACGTCGCCACCTGGGTGTCGGGGGTCTCCTGGTCGTCGTCGAAGGCGTAACGCCCTCCGGCGGAGCCGACGCGCTCGGGGAAGCCGACCCCCAGCCCCCAGCGGCAGAGGTCGACGGTGTGGACGCCGTTGTTGCCCAGCTCGCCGTTGCCCCAGTGCCAGAACCAGTGCCAGTTGTAATGGACCCGGTTGTCGACCCATTCCCGGCGCGGGGCGGGCCCCTGCCAGAGGTCCCAGTCGACGTGGGCCGGCACCGGTGCCGGCCGGCCGCGGCCGATCGATCCCCGTCCCGCCCCGTAGAAGGCCCGCGCCGTGTAGACCCGTCCGATGCCCCCCTCGTGCAGGAACCGCATCGCCTCGGCGATCGCCGCGCTCGAGCGGCGCTGCGTCCCCACCTGCACCGCCCTGCCATGCTTCCGCGCGGCGGCCACCATCGCCTCCCCCTCCGCGGGAACCTGGCAGCAGGGCTTCTCCACGTAGACGTGCTTCCCGGCCTCGCAGCCGCGCACCGCGGCGGTGGCGTGCCAGTGGTTCGGCGCGGCGCAGACGAGGGCGTCGACCTCGCGATCGTCGAGGATCCGCCGCCAATCGCCGGTGGACTTCGGCTCGGCCGCGCCGGCGGCGACGACCGCCGCGGCGCCGTCGGCGACGCGCTTGGAATCGACGTCGCAGACCCAGCGCACCTCGACGCCGGGGAGGCCGGCGAACTGCGTGGCGAGCGCCTTGCCGCGCGACATCCCCATCACGCCCACGACGACCCGCTCGGGCTCCGCCGCGGCGGCCGCGTCGGCGGCCCACGACCGGGCCCCGGCGAGGAGGCCGGCTCCGCCGAGGAGCGAACCGCCGAGGAAGTCCCGTCTGCCGATCCCCGCTCCCGACGACTCACCGCCCATGAATTGGCCTCCCGCGTGACGATCCGGCGACCTCTCCCCGACCAGACTCATACCGGCCCCACGGGGGGGGCGGCAAGGGGCGGCGCTCCCGCCTCCGCCGCCGACCGCCTCCCCAGGAGCCGGAAAAAGCCGGTCGTGAGGTCGTCCCACAGCGAGTAGGCCACCGGCGTGAGCAGCAGCGTGAGGAGGAGCGAGAGGACCTGCCCGCCGAGGATCACCTTCGCCATCCCGGCCCGCGACGCGGCCCCCGGCCCCTCGCCGAGGGCCATGGGGATCATGGCCGCGACGAGCATCACCGTCGTCATCAGGATCGGACGGAGGCGGACGGCGTTGGCCTCGAGGATCGCCTCGTCGCGCGGCATGCCGCGGTCGCGGAGGACGTTCGTGTAGTCCACCTGGAGGATGCCGTTCTTCTTCACGATCCCGAAGAGCATGAAGAGGCCGAACATCGCGTAGATGTCGAGGTTCGTGCGCAGGAGGATGAGCGACAGCACGGCGAAGGGGATCGTGAGCGGGAGGGCGAGGAGGATCGTGATCGGGTGGACGAGGCTCTCGAACTGCGCCGCGAGGATCATGTACATGAAGAGGAAGGCCAGGCCGAAGGCGATGACGAAATTGGCCATGGTGTCGTCGAGGCTCTTGGCCTGCCCGATGAACTCCCAGCGGTAGTCGGCGGGAAGGTCGAGCGTCCTGACGAAGCCGCCGAGCTGGTCGACCCCCTCGCCGAGCGCGATGCCGACGAGGTTCGCCGACACCACCACCTGCCGCTGCCGGCCGAAGCGCTCGATCGTGCTCGGTCCCTGGGCCTCCTCGAAGTCGGCCACGTTGCCGAGCTCCACCACGCCGACCCCCGGCTTCGAGGAGGGGACGCCGAGACGGGCGATGTCGGAGGGGTCGTCGCGGTAGCCGAGATCGGCCCGCAGCCACACGTCGTACTGCTGGTCGGCCTCCTTGTAGGTGCTGACGGGGTAGCCGCCGACGAGGACGTTCGTGGTCGCCGAGATCGCCTGCACCGACACGCCGAGGTCGCTCGCACGCTCGCGGTTGGGGACGATCCGCACCTCCGGCTTGCGGAAGGAGAGGCTCGTGTCGACGTCGACGTACGACCCGTGGGCGCGCATCCAGTCGGTGATCCTCCGGGAATACTCCTGGAGCCTGTCCATGTCGGGGCCGCGCAGATTGAGATCGATCATCACCTGGCGGAATCCCGAGGCGGAGATGGCGGCGACGTCCTGGACGGCGGCACGGAGGTCGGGGTAGTCGACGAGGATCGCCCGGGCCTCCTGCATCGAGTCGAACTGGCTGTAGTCGCGCCGATCGAGGTCGACGAGGCGGCAGTAGATGCTGGCCCGCGTCACCTCCCCCTGGCCGCGGGCGGTGCGGCCGCTGGTGTCCCCGATGATGGTGAAGGTCTTCTCCACGCCGCGGACGCCGCGGAGCCGGCGTTCCACGTCGCCGAGGAGCGCGTCGGCCCGATCGAGCGAGGTGCCCTCGGGGAGCGTCACCACCACCTCGAACTCGCTCGTGTCGTCGCGCGGCACGAAGTCCTTCCCCACGATCCGCATCAGCGTCGGCGTGGAGGCGAAGACCGCCACGCTCGTCGCCACGATCAGCCACCGGTGGCGGAGCGCGAACCGCAGGGCCGCCATGTACGACCCCTCGACGAGGCGCCACACCGGCCCGGTCTTGCTCGCCGCGTGGCCATCCTCGGCCCGGAGGAAACGCGAACAGAGCGCGGGCGTCATCGTGAAGGAGATGAGCATGCTCATCAGGATCGAGAAGGCGACGACGTAGCCGAAGGAGGAGAAAAAGCGACCGACGCGCCCCCCCATGAAGATCACCGGGATGAAGATCACGAGCAGGGAGAAGGTGGTGGCGACGACCGCCAGGGCGATCTCCGCCGTCGCCGTCGAGGCGGCCTCCCGGGCCGGCCGGCCGTATTCCTCCATGTGGCGGAAGATGTTCTCGTGGACCACGACCGCGTCGTCGACGACGATGCCGATGGCGAGGATCAGCCCGAGCATCGTGATGTTGTTGATGGTGAATCCGCAGGCGTCCATGAAGGCGAAGGTGGCGATCATCGACGTGGGGATGGAGAGCGTGGCGATGAGCGTCGTGCGCCAGTCGCGCATGAAGAGGAGGATGGTGAGGCTCACGAGCAGCGCCGCGAGGAGGAGATGGACCTTGACCTCGTGGATCGAGTTCTCGATGAACCGCGACTGGTCGCGGATCACCTGCACCGAGATGTCGGCGGGGAGGACCGCGCGGATCTCGTCGAGGCGGTGCTTGACCGACTCCACCACCGCCACGGTGTTCGTGCCCGACTGCTTCTGCACGACGAGGCTCACGGCGAGATCGCCGGCGGCGTCCGCCGCGCCCGTGGCGGCGGTCCAGAGGCGCGAGAGGCCGCGTGGCTCTTCGATCGAGTCGGCGACGGTGCCGATGTCCTGGATGCGGATCGGCTGCCCGTGACGGTTGGCGACGATGAGCGCGGCGAAGTCGGCCGGGTCGCGCACGCGCCCCATGGTGCGGAGGACGAGTTCCCTGGGGCCCTGGTCGATGCGCCCCCCGGGCTGCTCCTGGTTCTCGCGGACGATCGCCTGGCGCACCTCCTCGATCGTCAGCCCGGGGTACTTCTGGAGCCGGTCGGTGTCGATCGAGATCTGGATGGCGCGCCTCCGGTTCCCCACGAGGATCACCGCCCCCACGCCCGGCAGGCTCTCGAGATCCTCCTTGATGCGCTTCCGGGCGATCTCGGTGATCTCCCGGGCGTCGCGCCTGCCCGACACCGCGAGCGTCAGCACCGGCGCCGCGTCGAGGGCGAACTTGTCGATGATCGGCGCGTCGGTCCCCTCCGGGAGCGACCCGAGGATCGTGCGCACCTTGGCGTCGACCTCCTGCGCCGCCACCGCGCCGTCCTTCTCCAGGACGAACTCGATCGCCACCTGCGACATCCCCTCCTTGGTGGTGGAGCGGAGCTGCTCGATGCCGGAGACGGTGTTGACGATCTCCTCGATCGGCTTGGTGACCCCGGTCTCCATCTCCTCGACGCTGGCGCCGCGGAGCGTGGTGGTGACGGTGACGAGTGGCAGGTCGACGTTGGGGAAGAGGTCGACGCCGAGCCGCGGATAGGACGCCAGCCCGAGGACGATCGGCGCGGTGACGAGCATGGCCGTGAACACGGGCCGGCGGATGCACAGATCCCAGACGGTCATCTCCCCCCCTCCGCCGCCACGCCGCGCACGCGCACCGCCGAGCCGTCGGCGAGCTGGCCGTGGCCGGTGACCACCACCACGGCCCCCGCCGGCACCCCCCGGGGGATCTCCACGAGCCGGTGCCCGCCCGCGTCGCCAGGCAGGTCGATCCGTTCGCCCGGCTCCACCGCCACCGCCCGCACCCGGTCCCCCTCCACGAGGAAGACCTTGGTCACCCCGGCGAAGCGCACGAGGGCCTCCTCGGGCACGGTGACGGCGTCGTCGCGGCGGCCGAGGAGGATCGACGCCTTGGCGAAGGCGCCGGGCTTGAGGAGGTGAGCGGCGTTCGGCACCTGCACCTCGACGTCGAAGGTGCGGCTCGTGGTGTCGATCGTGGGATGGACGCGGACGACGCGACCGTTCACCCGCGTGCCGGGGAGGCTCTCCACCTCGAGATCGACCTCCTGCCCCTGCTCGACCGCCGCGGCGTGGCGTTCCGGCACCGCCGCCCGCAGCTTGAGGACGTCCTCGACGACGAGCCGGAAGAGGAGCGTCGGCGGCACCGCACGCACCACCTCCCCCTCGCCCACGTGCCGCTCCGCCACCGTGTAGGTCCGTGCCTCGGCGTGCTCGCCGGGGGATTGTTCCCCGGACGCCGCGAAGGTGCGGACCACGATCGTCGGTGCGGCGACGACGGTGTCTGCGAGGCGCTTGCGCACCGA
>CAZMOU010000225.1:5221-5732 GCA_964567835.1 uncultured Chitinophaga sp.
CTCGAGCATCGCCTCGCGGTGCCGGACCGCGGCCAGGGCCCGCTCCGCCTCGAGGAGCCGCTGCCTGCGGTCGAGGACGGCGGAGTCGTAGGCCACCTCCGCCTTCTGGAGCTGGTCCTTCGTGATGGCGGCCGACTCGGTGAGACCGCGGAACCGCTCGAGCGTGTCGGCGGCGTCGCGCTCCATGATCTCGGCCCGCTCCACCGACGGCAGCCGCGAGATGTCGAAGGACCCGTCGGGGGGCGTGGAGAGGCCGAGGGCGGCGAGTTCGAGCTCGAGGGCGCGCTCCGCCTCGCGGAGCGCCAAGCGGACGTCGGCGTCGTCGATCTCGAGGAGCGCGTCGCCGGGGGCGACCCGGTCGCCGACGTCGTGGAGGATCCGCCTCACGCGGCCGTCGACGAGCGGCGAGACGTCGATCTCCTCGAAGCCGTGCAGCGTGCCGACGGTGCGCACGCGGCGCTCGACCGGGCGCGGCTCGGCGACGACGGTGGTGACGACCACCGGATCGGGG
>CAZMOU010000226.1:0-4739 GCA_964567835.1 uncultured Chitinophaga sp.
CAGCGGCCGCCGCGGTCGTGGGCCCTCGCCGTCCGGGGCGCCGGACGCCGGGCCGATCGTGCCGGGGCTCCGCCGCGAGGGTGCGGCGGATCGTCCGGTCCGCCGCCCGAGCGGGCGGGGCGGTCGTGAGCGGATCGAGAGGCCGGTTATAGAACCGGGGTGGCAGGCGTGGAAAGCGACGACGCGGGAATCGCGGGGGCGGGGCGGCCCGTGCTGCGGCCGGGCGGTCTCTCAGGCGCGATCGCCGAGATCGTGCTCGTCGCGCTCCTCTTCGCCGCGGCCGGTGCCTGGCCGACGCCCGACACCAACGAGGCCCACTACCTGACGCGTGCCCGGCACGGGCACGATCCCGCCTGGCTCGCGGGCGACTTCTTCCTCGAGTCACGCGAGGCGCACGGGGTGTTCTCCTGGCTCCTCGGACCCCTGACGACGGTGCTTCCGCTCGACCGCGCGGCCTGGGTGGGACGCGTCGCCGGCTGGGCGGGGCTGGCGTGCGGCTTCACGTACGCCGCGTCCTCGGTGCTCGCGTCGCGCGGCTGGCGCCTCGTGGCGGCGGCGCTGTTCTCGCTCGCGGTGCGCCACACGACCGCGGCCGGGGAATGGGTGATCGGGGGGTGCGAGGCGAAGGTCTTCGCCTGGGCCCTGGTGGCGGCGGGCGCGGGCTGTTTCGCGCGGGGTCGGCCGATCGCGGCCTGGGTGGTACTCGGTGCGGCCACCGCGTTCCACCCGCTCGTCGGAGGCTGGGCGATGCTCGCCCTGCTCGCCGCCGCGTTCGCCTGCGGCCGGGCGGCGGTGGATCGCCCCGTGGCGGCCCGCCATCCCTCCCTCCTCCTCGCCGGGGTCGTGGTCGGCGGGCTCTTGGCGGCGGTCGGGGTGGTCCCGGCGCTCGGCCTCTCGGCCGGGGTGCCCCCCGATGAACGCGCCCGCGCGGCCTACACCTACGTCGTCGAGCGGCTCCCGCACCATCTGCTCGTGCGCACCTTCGCCGACGGCATGGTGGCCCGGCACGTGCTCGCGGTGTGCGTCTGGTGGCTGCTCCTGCCGGTGACGCCGACCGCCGCCGAACGTCGGCTGGCGGCGTTCACCGCCGCCGCGGTGGGGGTCTCGCTCGCCGGCGCCTGCGTCTCGCTGCTCGAGGGGGTGGCTCCCGCGACGGCCCACGCGCTGCTGCGCTACTACTGGTTCCGGCTGGCCGACGGCGTCGTTCCCCTCGGGTTGTCGCTCGCCGCCGCCGGCGCGATCGCGTCCCCCGGGGGCCGGCTCGGCGCGGCGGGACGCCGTCGGATGACGCTCGCGGCGCTCGCGGCACTGGTGGCGGTCGATCTCGTCGTCGAGAGCCGCCACTGGCCGCTGCCCGGCCGGCCGGCACCGGTGGCCCGCGCGGAGAAGACGGTCCAGGCACCGGCGTGGCAGAAGGTGTGCGCGTGGGTGCGGGAGAACACCCCCCCCGACGCCTGCTTCCTCACCCCCCGGGGGGCGAGCTCGTTCCACTGGCACGCCGCCCGGCGCGAGGTGGTCTGCTGGAAGAACATCCCGCAGGATCCGGCCGCGATCCTCGAGTGGCGCCGGCGCGTCGTCGACTGCTTCTCGGTCGACGGCTCGCTCAAGACGCTCGTCTCGAGCACGGCCGTCCTGGGGGGGGACCGCCTCCTCGAGGTGGCCCGGAAGTACGGCGCCGACCATGTCATCGTCCCGGTCAATCCCCTCGAGCCCTATCCACTCCCCGGTGCGCCGCTGCACGTCGTCGGCGGCTACGCGGTGCACCGCATCGATCCACCCCCTCCCGCGCCATGAACCACCGCGACGAACCGGGCGAGCCTGACGCCGTGCCATCGAGTGTCACGTTCGACCTCGACGGGCTGCTCGTCAATACCGAGGAGCTGTATCAGGACGTCGGCACGGAGTTGCTCCGGCGCCGCGGGCGATCGTTCGACGCCGACCTCCTCGACCGGATGATGGGACGTCCCCAACGGGTGTCGCTGCGGATCATGATCGAGTGGCATGGGCTGGCCGACACCGTCGAGCAGCTCGCCGCCGAGACCAGGGCGATCTTCACCTCGCTGCTCGACACGCGGCTCGCCCCGATGCCCGGGGTGGCCTCGCTGCTCGATTCGCTCGATCGCGAGGGAATCCCCTACGGCGTGGCCACCAGCAGCGGCCCCGATTTCGCCTCCGACGTCCTCGGGCGGGTCGGTCTCCTCGGGCGGATGCGGTTCGTCCTCACCTGCGACGACGTGCGCGAGGGGAAACCGCATCCCGAGATCTATCTCGCCGCGGCGACGCGCCACGGTGTGCCCCCCGGGCGCATGCTCGTGCTCGAGGACTCGCAGACCGGTTGCCGGGCGGCCGTGGCGGCCGGGGCGGTGGCCGTGGCCGTGCCGGGCGGGCACAGCAGACGCCACGATTTCACCGGCGCCGCGTTCGTCGCCGAGACGTTGGCCGACGGGCGGATCTACGCCGCGCTCGGGATCACGCGGAGGGATTGAGGGGAGGGGCGGTCACTCGATCTCGACCCCGAGCCTCTCCGCCTGGAGATCGAGGGCCCGACGGAACGAGGGGAACGGGAAGGTCTGGCGGCGGCGGAGTGCCCACAGGTAGGTGGAATCGACCACCTTCGCCGGCAGCTTGCCCTCCCGCACGAGCCCCGCGACCTGCTTGAGGTAGGCCACGTCCTCCGGGCGTCTGGCCTTGAGTCCGATGGCGAGTCGGTCCTCGATCGACGCGACCGGCTTCCGTTCCGACTCCGAGGGGTCGCCCGTGTCGTCGCCCGTGTCGACGCCGGCGGCGAGGGTGCCGAGGAGGATCCACGCCGCGACGGCGGGAACCCATCCGAACCGGTGCGGCAGCCCGGGAGTCAGGCGGGGGGGGAGGCGTGCCATGGACCGTCTCCTGCGACATCCGACCGGCGGCGGACCGGGACGGTCGGGAAATAGCGGTCGCGGGGGGACGGCGTCAAGGCGGATGGGGGGGCGCCCGGTCACGCGAAGCGGACGACCGCGTACGACTTCTTCCCCGAACGCAGCACGAGCAGGTTCCCCCCGGCGAGATCGGCGGCGGTGAGGCGGCGGGAGAGATCGGTCTCGCGTCGGTTGTTGACGTACGCCCCCCCCTGTTCGATCGTCTGCCGGGCTTTGGAGTTGGAGGGGGCGAGCTTGGTGCCGACGAGGGCCTCGACGAGCGCGAGGCCCTCGCCGTCGAGCGCGGTCCGGGGGAACTCGCAGCTCGGCACGTCGGCGAAGATCTCCCCGAGTTGGGCCTCGTCGAGCCCGCCGATCTCGGCGCCGAAGAACACCGCCGTCGCCTGGCGGGCCGCGGCGAGGCCCGTTTCGCCGTGGACCAGGCGGGTCAGCTCCTCGGCGAGGCGCTTCTGGGTCTCGCGGGCCGCCGGGTTCGACGTGCGCGCGGCGTCGAGCGCCTCCCACTCCTCCCGCGGCGCGGCGGTGAGCCGCCGGAGGCAGCGGCCGGCGTCCTCGTCGTCGAGGTTGATCCAGTACTGGTAGAAGCGGTAGGGGCTCGTGCGCCGCGGACAGAGCCAGATCGCCCCCGACGCCGTCTTCCCCATCTTCGTCCCGTCGGCCTTCACGAGCAGCGGGCAGGTGATGCCGTGGAGCTCGCGCGAGCGCAGGCGACGGCCGAGCTCGATGCCGGCGGTGATGTTGCCCCATTGGTCGCTGCCGCCGATCTGCAGGCGGCAGTCGAGCGCGTCGGAGAGATGGACGAAGTCCCACGCCTGCAGCAGCATGTAACTGAACTCGGTGTAGGAGAGCCCGCCGTCGCGTTCGAGCCGGCTCTTCACCGAGTCCTTGGCGAGCATCTGCGAGAGGGGCACGTGCTTGCCGACGTCGCGCAGGAAGCGGAGGAAGCCGACGTCCGCCATCCAGTCGGCGTTGTTGACCACGTGGACCGGCTGTCCGGCCGATTCCAGGATCCCGCGGATCTGACGCTCGACCCCGGCGACGTTGGCCGCGAGCTCCTCGGCGGAGAGGAGATTGCGCTCCTCGCTCCGCCCGCTGGGATCGCCGATCATGCCCGTGGCGCCGCCCACCAGGGCCACAGGCTCGTGGCCGGCCGCCGCCACCCGTCGCAGGAGCACGAGCGCCACGAGGTGCCCGACGTGCAGGCTGTCGGCCGTCGGATCGAAACCGGCGTACGCACGCCGGCCCGGCGTGGCCAGCCAGCGCCGCAGATCGGCCGCGTCCGTGGACTGGTGGACGAGGCCCCGGGCCTCGAAATCGGCGAGCAGATCGGTCGGCATGGGGATTCTTCCCTGGGGCGGCCCGCGGGGGCGGCTAGCGCCAGATGCCGTCGTCGGCGAAGGGGTGCGAGGGACCGGAGAGCTTGGGACGCGGCATCGCCTTGAGGGCCTGCTCGGCGAGGACCAGATCCTCGCGCGAGGTGATCTTGAGATTGATCGGCGAGCCGCGCACGACGGTCACCTTCTGCCCGACCGACTCGACGAGCTGCGCCTCGTCGGTGGGCTGGCCGTCGCCGTGCCGGGCGAAGGCCTCCTCGAGGACACGTCGCGAGAAGACCTGGGGGGTCTGTGCCTCCCACAGGCCGGTCCGATCGACCGTCTCGGTGATCGTCCCGTCGGCGTCGACACGCTTGAGCGTGCCGACCACCGGCACGGCGAGGATCGCGGCGCCGGTGCGGGCGCCGGCGGCGAAGACGGCCTCGATCCACGCGGCGGCGATGCAGGGGCGGGCCGCGTCGTGGATGGCGACGGTGTCGACGGCGGG
>CAZMOU010000226.1:4749-5705 GCA_964567835.1 uncultured Chitinophaga sp.
GCGGGATCGAGTTTGGCCAGGCCGTTCCGCACCGATTCGGCACGGTGCGAGCCACCGGAGGCGAGCCCGACCCCCATGAACGCGAGATTCGCGCCGAACTTCTCCACGAACGCGTCCCGGTCCTCGGGGGCGACGACGACCACCACCTGCTTGACGTCGCCGCGCTCGAGGAACTTCTCCGCCGAGTGCAGCCACACCGCCCTCCCGGCGAGGGGCGCGAACGGTTTCTTGTAGTTGGCGTCACCGAAGCGGGCGCTCTGGCCGGCCGCGGCGATGATCACTCCGAAGGTCGGCATGCGTGGGGACCGTCAGGGGGCCGGGACGGCGGAGCGGGTCTCGATGACGGCGTCCATCAATCCGCGGACGACCGCCTTCGCCGCCGGCCGCCCGCGCAACCAGGCGGCGAATCGCTCGCCTTCCGCGGCATAGAGGTCGTGGAGCCACGTCGGGGCCTCGGACTTCATCCAGGCACGGAACACGAGCCAGCGGTGGTCGTCGACGCCATAGACCTCGCGGGCGACCCAGCAGAAGCCACCCATGCCCATGCCACCGCCGCCCATGCCACCCATGCCGCCACCCATGCCACCCATGCCGCCGCCCATGCCACCCATGCCACCACCCATGCCACCCATGCCGCCACCCATACCACCCATGCCGCCGCCGCCCATGCCACCACCCATGCCGCCGCCCATACCGCCGCCACCCATGCCGCCACCGCCGCCGGTGCCGCGGGCACCACCGCCGGAGAAGTTGAAGGTGTAGACGGCACCGATGCCGCTGAAGAAGGGCACGGCCTGGACGCGGACATACCGGCGGTCGGCCGAGACGACGGCCGTGGCGGACATGTTCGTGCCGTCCTGGAGCGTGGAGATCTGCGGCTGGTACCCGGTGGCACCGCCGCGGGTGAACGGCAGACCAGGCACGACCGGGTTCCCGCTGCCGCCCCGACTCTGGGA
>CAZMOU010000227.1:0-5628 GCA_964567835.1 uncultured Chitinophaga sp.
GGGATGCTCTCGTCCGACCCGCCACTGCGCTCCGCCTGGCTCGGCGCCGCGGCGCTGGCGGCGACCGGCGTGG
Source organism: uncultured Chitinophaga sp. (assembly GCA_964567835.1). Classification (GTDB taxonomy): domain Bacteria; phylum Planctomycetota; class Planctomycetia; order Pirellulales; family UBA1268; genus QWOP01. The sequence continues at coordinate 74 of CAZMOU010000227.1, forward strand.
CCGGCGCCGTGGTCGCCGCGCTGTCGGCGGGCAGCGGCCCGAGCCTGGCGGCGATCGCCAGCGTGGCGACGCTCGCCGCCGCCGTGGCGGCCGCGGCCGCGGCGCTCGTCGGGGAATACGTCGTGCGCACCTACCGCGAGGTGCAGGGGCGCCCGGCCTGGGTCGTGCGCCGGTCGATCGAGACCGACCGCCACGTCGATCACCACGCGCGGGCGGCATGAAAAAACCCCCCCGCGGCGGCCCGCGGAGGGGTTCGATGACGGCGCGGAGGGGACCGCCACGGCGGGCGGCGCCCGACGCTCACGTCTTCAGTTCGGCCTCGATCGCCCCCTTCACCTGCGGATCGTCCGGGGTCGTCCGGGTGAGAAAGCGGGCGGCGACGTTGCCATCCTTGCCGATGAGGAACTTCTCGAAGTTCCACTTCACGTCGCCGGCCGGGTTCGCCTGGGCGGTGAGCGCCTTGTAGAGGGGCGCCTGCCCCTCGCCCTTCACCACGATCTTCGAGAACATGTCGAAGGTGACGGCGTACTTCGACGAGCAGAACTTGGCGATCTCGGCGTCGGTGCCCGGTTCCTGGGCCCCGAACTCGTTGGCCGGGAAACCGAGGATCACGAAGCCCTTGTCCTTGTAGGTGTCGTAGAGCTTCTGCAGGCCGGCGTACTGCGGCGTCGCGCCGCACTGGCTGGCGACGTTGACCACGAGGACGACCTTGCCCTTGTAGTTGGAGAGATCGACCTCGCTGCCGTCGATCTTCTTCACCTTGCCCGACAGCGGGGAGTCGGCGTGCACCGCGGCGGACAGCACCGCCACACAGACCGCGGCACGGAGCACCGTGGGGAGGAGCCCTGCGGAAAGCCGGACGAGGGACATCGTGTCGTCTCCTGGGTACGGCCCGCGGCCGGGACGCGACGCCGCTCCCGCCCGGACGGACCTGTCCGCACGTTGTACGGCGGCCGCGCGTGCGCTGTCAAAGAAGCCGGCGCCCGGCACCGTCAGCCGCCGGGACCGGCCGCGAGCACGTCGGCACCGGCACGGTCGGCGAACGTGGCGACGTTGGCACGGAACCGTGCCGCCAGGGCCCGGGCCGCCGCCTTCCACTCCCCGGCATCCTCCCAGGCGCGGGACGGCACGAGGAGCCGCGCCGGGACGCCCGGCACCTCGGTCACGGCGTCGAGGCCGAACACGGGGTCGCGCTCCGTCGGGGCACGGTCGAGGGCCCCGGAGTGGATGGCGTCGATGATGCGCCGGGTCGACGCCAGATCGATGCGGCGTCCCCTGCCGTAGGCTCCCCCCGTCCAGCCGGTGTTCACGAGCCAGGCCCGAGCGTGGTGTCGGGAGAGTTTCTCGGCCAGCAGTCGGGCGTACACCGCAGGATGACGCACCAGGAACGCGGCGCTGAAGCAGGTCGAGAACGTCACCTGCGGCTCCGTCACCCCCATCTCCGTGCCGGCGACCCGCGCGGTGTAGCCGGAGAGGAAGTGGTACATCGCCTGTTCGCGCGAGAGCCGGCTCACCGGCGGGAGGACACCGGAGGCGTCGCACGTCAGGAAGATGACGTTCGAGGGGTGGCCCGCCACGCAGGGGACGAGGGCGTTGTCGATGTACTCGATCGGATAGGCGGCCCGGGTGTTCTCCGTGATCGCGGCCGACTCGAAGTCCACGGCCCGGGTGGCCTCGTCGTAGACCACGTTCTCGAGCACCGTGCCGAAGCGGATGGCGGCGTGGATCTCCGGTTCCCGGGCGGCCGAGAGACCGATGCACTTGGCGTAACACCCCCCCTCGATGTTGAACACGCCGTCGTGTCCCCAGCCGTGCTCGTCGTCTCCCACCAGGCGCCGCGCCGGATCGGCCGAGAGCGTGGTCTTCCCGGTCCCGGAAAGGCCGAAGAACAGCGACACGTCGCCCGCCCGCCCCTCGTTGGCGGAGCAGTGCATGGAAAGCACCCCCCGGGCCGGGAGGAGCCAGTGCATGAGGGTGAACACCCCCTTCTTCATCTCCCCCGCGTACTCGGTGCCGAGGATCACCTGCTCGCGGCGTTCGAGCGAGAGGTCGATGCTCGTCCGGCTCCCGATCTGCTCGGTGAGGACGTTGGCGGGGAACTGACCGGCGTTGTAGATGACGTAATCGGGACGCCCGAAGTGCTCGAGTTCGGCGGGCGTGGGGCGGATGAGCATGTTGCGCATGAACAGCGCGTGGTAGGCGCGGGCGCAGAGCACGCGCACCTTGACGCGGCTGGCGGGATCCCATCCCGCGAACCCGTCGCAGACGTAGATCCGGTCGCGCGTGTCGAGGTAATCGATGGCCCGCTGCCGGTTGAGGAGGAAGGTGTGCTCGTCGATCGGATGGTTCACCGCCCCCCACCACACGTCCTTCTCCGACGCCGGGTCCCGGACGACGTGCTTGTCCTTCGGGCTCCGCCCGGTCTTGGCACCGGAGCGGATGGCGATCGCACCGCTGGAGACGATGCCGGCCCGCTCGCGTCCCACCGCCTCCTCGTACAGCAGCGCCGGAGGGGCGTTGCGGATGGCGACGGGCACGGTGATGCCGTGCTCCGAGAGATCGAGCGCGGTCGTCATGGAGTCACTCCCGGAAGTCTGAACGGACGGTCGACCGCTGGGCGGCACGGGGGGAGCGGGGCTGGAGGAGGGCCGCGACGGAGCTCCACACCGCGACCAACACCAAGAGCCCGCCGAGGCCCGCGAACACCCCGCCCCAGGGGCTCGGATTGACGCGCAACTGCCGCGAGTCCCGCCGGACGCGACGGCTGAACTCGCTCCATCCCTCGTGCGAGGAACGCCGGCCGATGCCGATCAGGCTCACGGTGCGGAGCACCCCGTCGCCGTCGAGATGCACCTGGAAGCCGCGCGTCGGCAGCGCCACCGTCTCCCCGGCCCAGCGTGCCTGCGGATCGAACGCGGAGGCGACCTCCGCCACGATGGGACGCAGTTGCTCGACGCTGATGTTGTAGACGACGAGCCTCGGCCGGGATACGAGCACGCACAACGTGACGACGAGGATGAAGACGAGGAGGAGGATCGGCCAACTCCACGCGGAGGCACCGGCCACGGGGCGCACCAGCGCGATCGGACCCACGACCACCAGACCCGCGAGACTGGCCCCCAGGAGGATCCCGTCCCAGACCCCGGAGAGGGCGAAAGGCCGCCCACGCAGATGGATCCACCCCAGGGCGGTGAGATAGATCCCCAGCGGCAGCAGGGCCGCGCCGATGGGGAGGGAATCGAGGATCGCGTTCACGAACCCGCCGTGCCGGCCGGCATCAGCCTCCGCGGAGCGCCATCCACCCCAGGAACGACAGCCAGACGAGTTCCAGCACCACCACCGCGGCGAAGCGCCGCAGGTCGCCGGTCCGTCCGGGGATTCGTTCGCCGAGCCTGTCCTGCATCGTTCGTCCCCGTCCTGGGCTCCCCCCCGCGCCGGTCACGGGCCGTCGGGGACGCTGAAGGAGAGGTCGCGGGTGAAGGCCTCGTCGAAGTCGTAGACCTCGTGGAAGTCCTCCCGCTTGTCCTTGCGAGTCTTGCGCATCTGGCCGATGTCGATCATGTTGAAGACGATCTCGCCGAGGTCGCGCGTGCTGCGGATCCCCCACGTGCCGAGCACCGTGCGGGCCATGAAACCGTACTGCTGCAGCGCGTAGCGGCGTGCGGCCTCGCAGAGTTGCTGGCCGGTGAGATGCCGTTCCGCCGGACGCTTGCGGCTCCTGCCGCCGCGGGGCCTCCCCGCCGCCGTCGCGGTGGCCGCCTCGGCGGGGCGGGGCTCGAGTTCGTCCTCGGGGGGCTCCGCCCCGAGCCCGAGCGTGTCCTGCGCGTAGGAGAGGGCCTCGAGCACGAACAGGTACGCATCCACCTTGTAGCGGCGGTCGCGCTGCAGGAGTTGGGCCAGGGGATGCGAGGGGTCGTAGAGCGACATGGATTCCTCGTGGGGCGGGGCCGGCTTCCCCGGCCGGGGAATGCCCCGGCCGAGGCGGTGCGACCCCGACGCGAGGGAGTATACCGCCGTCCGCACGGGCGGCACGAGGGGGCGACGTCAGCGGGGACGCGGTTGGGCCGGCAACGCCGACTGCTGCGCGGCCGGCGGGGCGGCCGCGGCATCCTCGAGGATGAAGGTGTAGCCGAGCGGCGTCACCGGCTTGGAGAAGTCGCGGATCAGGTCGAGCCCCTTGTCGATGAGGCTCGAGTTCTGGTTGAACTGGTAGACGTCCTGATCCTGGCCACCCGGCTTGTAGATGCGGATCGCGAACGGCAGCAGGTCGCGCGACCCGAGGATCAATTCCACCTTGGAGAAGTTCGCCGCATCGACCTGGGTGCGGGGAAGGGCCTCGAGCCACACCTGCTCGTTCCCGCCACCGGGAGTGGGGAGCAGTCGCATCGCGTAGCGCTTCTTGAGCGTCTCCGCCTTGGCGCCGAACACGAAAGGCAACGGGCCGTCGCTGATCGCCTTGCCGCGCAGCTCGGGCGGGAGCTTCGTCTCACGCAACTGCCGTTCCCCGTGCCGGAACTCGTAGATGCTCGTGCCGTTGCAGACCCAGTGCTCGCCGGTGTCCCCGGGGCGCTGCTCGTAGCGCGAGCTCTGCGCGTTCCACTGCTTCGACTCCTTGACGCGGAACAGGCCCTTGTCGGGCATCGCGTACTTGATCTCGCCGGTGCTCTCGGCGAACGCCATGCGGTCGCCGTTGGGTCCCACCGGGCCGAAGGCGTTGTACTCCCACTTGTAGAACTCGCACGACCAGGTCTTCACCGCGGCGTTGCGTGCCTCCCAGGCGTTGAGGAGACGGTCGAGGGCGGCGGCCTGTTCGGCGGTGAGCTGGGGGAACGGGGAAGGCGTCGGCCTGGCCGTGGCCCCCTGCTCCCCGCCCGCGGAAGCCGGACGAACCGGTTGCCCCTGCTGCGGCTGGCCCTGCGGACGGACTTGCTGCTGGACTGGCTGCTGGGCTTGGACGGGGGGACGGCCCGCGGGGGCCTGCGCCTGCGGGCGCGGCGCTTGGGTTTGCCCCACGCCGGGACGCGGGACCTGGGCGCGGACCACGCCTGAGCCGAGGGCGAGGCACAGAGCGGTCGGGACGAGGAGGAAGTCGCCCCACGGCAACGGTCGGCGGAGGTGTGACACTGCGTGGGCTCCGGGGAATGGCCCGACTCTAGCAATGCCCGGGGCCCGGAGCGAGGCCGTTTTGGCCGGGGCCAACGGGCCCCGGACTCCCGGCGGCCGCCGCGGGAGGGAAGCCCGCGAGGGCGACGGAGTTCACGCCTGCGACGGATCCTCGAGGTAGGTGTATCCGCCCAGCCCCTCCTCGTAGAAGCGGAGGAACCGTCCCGCCTGCTGGTCGCAGATCCGTCCCTCGCGCACCGCCTGCTCGATCGCGTCGCGGAGCCGCTGCACGAGATGTTCGGGGTCGAACTCCACGTAGTCGAGCACCTCGCGGACCGTGTCCCCCTTGATGACGGCGTCGAGGACGACCTCCCCCCGGGCGTCGGTGCTGACGTGGACGGCGTTGGTGTCGCCGAAGAGGTTGTGGAGGTCGCCGAGGATCTCCTGGTAGG
>CAZMOU010000228.1:0-4409 GCA_964567835.1 uncultured Chitinophaga sp.
GCTCGAACTGGCGGCGATCGCCGCGGTGGTCATCGGCGGCACGAGCCTCGCGGGGGGGAGCGGGAGCCCCGTGTCGAGCCTCCTCGGAGTCCTCGTCATCGCCACGCTCGAGGCGGGGTTGGCCCAGCTCGGCGCGTCCGAGCCGCTCAAGCGCGTCGTCACCGGCGCCGCGATCGTGGCGGCGGTGGCGGCCGACGGTCTGCGGCGCCGATTCGCCCTCCGGCAGTGAGCCGATCAGGGAGTCTCGCGGGAATCGCGGCGCGATCGCGCCTTCCCGCCCCCCTCCTGGTCACGGCGGTTCTGCGTTCGCCCCCCCGTCGCCTTCCCGCGGCCCTGTCCACCACCACCACCACCACCACCGGCCTGACCACCGCCTCCCGGCCCGCCACGCGGGCGTTCCGCGGCTGGATCCCAGGCCGGGTTCGGATCGGCGGGCATGGCGGCCTGCGTCTCCGCCTGCCAGGCATGAAGCGCGGCCAGGAGCGACTCGGCGCGCCTCGGCTCCTCGGCCGCCAGATCGCGTTCCTCCCCCGGATCGCCGCGGAGGTCGAACAGTGCCGCCCGGCCGCCGTCCTCGAAACTCTCGACGAGCTTCCAATCGCCGTCGCGGACGGCGCTCGCCGGAGTGGCCCGGCCGACGTAGCAGGGGAAGTGCCAGAAGAGCCTGCGCGGCGCCGGCCGCTCGCCGCGCAGCAGCAGCCCCGCGAGGCTCGTGCCGTCGAGCGTCACCCCCGCCGGCCGCGCCGCGCCGCAGAGCTCCAGGAGCGTGGGGTAGAGGTCGATCGTCGCCACCGGCACGTCGCTCGATCCGGGGCCGATCCGCCCCGGCCACGACACCGCCAGCGGCACGCGGATCCCCCCCTCGAAGAGCTCCCCCTTCGCCCCCCGCAGCGGCGGCGTGAAGCGCGGCGTGCCGCCGTTGTCGGAGGTGAAGACGAGGATCGTGTCGTCGCCGAGTCCCAGTTCCGCGAGCTTCGCCACGATCCGGGCGACGTTGCGGTCGACGCACTCGATCGTCGCCGCGTAGGCGGCGTCGTCGCGCCGGTCCGCGCGCGTGGCGGCCTTGCGTTCGTACTTCGCCAGGAGATCGGCCGGCGGGTCGAAAGGCGCGTGGACGGCGTGGTCGGCGTAGTAGGCGAAGAAGGGACGGTCGCGCTGCCGCTCCACGAAGGCGAGCAGCTCGTCGGTGAGCCGGTCGGAGAGGAAACGCCCGTCGTCGTCCCGGTAGGCGTCCTTGCCGAAGCCGAGCGATTCCGGGAAGACGACCGTCTCGAAGCCCTGTCCGCCCGGCGTCGTCGGCCCGCGCCGTCCGCGGCCGAGATTCCACATCCCGAGGAACGCGGTGGCGTAGCCGGACGCCGCGAGCGACTCGGGGAGCGTCACGATCTCCGTGGGGAGATCGCTCGCGCTCTCCGCGGCGAGGAGCCTCTGCCACGGGCTCCCCGGCGCGTGACGCGGATCGACGACGGTGTAGATGCCGTGGCGCGGCGGCACCTGGCCCGACATCAGGCAGGCCCGCGTCGGAGCGCAGTTGGGGGCGCTCGCGTACGACTGCGTGAACACCATCCCCTGCCGCGCGAGGGCGTCGATCGCCGGGGTCTCGACGAAGTCGTTCCCCATGAAGCCGACGTCGCGCCAGCCCATGTCGTCCATGAGGAGGAGGATCACGTTCGGCGGCCGGGCTTCCGCCGACACCGTGCCGAGGATGATCACCGCGAGGATCGCGATCACGGCGTCCACACGCCGCCGTCCGACAGCCATGTCACTCCTCCCCCGCACGTTCGTACTCGAAGGAGAGCGTCCCCTCGGCGAGCGTCGTGGTGCGGATCGACTCCAGCAGCGCTTCCCGCGTGGCCCCCCGCGCGGGGAGCACCGGTCGCCGCGAGAGGGCGTACACGGTGACCTGGTACGTCTTCACCCCCGGACCGCGCGAGCAGGGGGGGTCGTACCCGGGCCGCCCCCGGTCGTTGAGGCCGGGCGTTCCAACCTCCCCGCCCCCCGCGGGAATCGAGCGGACGTCGGCGGGGATGCCGTGGACGACCCAGTAGGTCTTGAGCCGGTCGGGCGCCTCGTGCCAGAGCACGACGGCGTACTCGACGGTGCCCACGGGGCCGGCCTCCCAGGAAATCGGCGGCGAGGTCCCGTCGCCGTCGCAGGTGAACTCGGCCGCGAGCCTGCCGTCGTCACCCACCCCCGCGCTCGACACGGGGAGCGCCCCCTCCCCCTTCGCCGCGCGGGCGCCGGCGGGGCGCCGGGGCGGCTCGGGGCGTCCGCGCCGCTCCCCGGGGGGCTCGTCACGCGGCGGGCCCGGTCGACCACGCTCCCCGCGCGGCGGGGGAACGTCGCGCTCGACGCCTTCCTCGCGGGGCGGGGGCCGGTCGCGCTCCCCGCCGCGGCCTCCCCCACCGGGACGTCGCCGCGGCCTCGCCTCCTCCTCGGTCACCCCGCCGCGCGGGTCGGTGAAGCGGAACGAGGCGGAACCGTCGTCGCGCCATTCGTACTCGACGGTTCCCTGCCGGCCGGCGACGTCGTAGGTGAGCTTCCGGGCGGTGTCCCCCGTGGCCTCGAAGCCGACGATCTTCGCGCCGCGGAGCGGCCTCCCCGCCTCGCGCACCGGCCGGGCGGCAGGCTGGGGATCGACCTGGCCGTCACGTTCGACGACCTCGCCGTGGAACCCGCCGTTGAGGTAGGGGTAGGCCTTCGTGGCGTGGTAGTGGTAGTTGCCCTGGGCGTCCTCGTGGCCGTTGAGGGGGTCGAGCCCCGCGACCGGGGAGCCGTCCGGCTCGGTGTAGCCGTAGATCGGATAGCCGTCGAGGGCCCACGCGATCGGCTTGCCCTGACCGACCACCTGCTCCAGGTGGACCGGGGCGATGTGGTAGTGGTAATCGTCGGCCCGGCCACAGTGGCCGCCGAAGTCGTCGAGTTCGCCGATGGCGTACGCGTCCTCGCCGCGGTTGTTGAGCGGATTGAAGATCGGCACGCCGTTGACCGCCAGGGCGATCGCGCCGCGCAGGAAGCGGTTCTTCGCCGTGGCGGGGGTCTTCGCCGGCACCGGCTCGAGCGGGATCCGCCAGGCGTTGTCCCCTTCGTAGGGATGGGGGAGCGGCACCTGCTGCTGCCAGGTGCGGATCCCCACCATGGGCGGATGATCGGGCATCCCCCGGCTCTCCACGAGGAAAAACCCCTCCTCACGGCGGAGGGTGACGTCGCCGCGCTCCGCGAAGGGGGCGAAGGCGTCGTCGATCGACACGTCGGCAAGCGCGCCGCCCCCGGCAGGGGAGCGCCGCGGACCGGCGACGAGGCGCCAGGGTGATCCGGCCCCGGTGGCGAGGGGGGGACGGCCGAAGGGGGCATGGACGTGCCCGTCTTCCCCGTCATGCCCGCCATGACCGCCTGGATGCGCCGCGGCGCGCGGCGGTCCGGCCACGTGCATCGCCAGGACGCCGATCACGACGCCGATCGCCCACCGTCGGGTCGTCATGGTTTCCTCCCCGGTTTTTCCTTCGGTCGCTTCCGCTCGCCATCCCGTCGTGGCTTCCCGTCGACCGTGCCGGCCCCGCCCTCGGCCGCCGCGGTGGGGAGCTGCGCGCCGACGAGCGCGAGCCGTTCGGCGAGCACACGCGAGAGGCGTGCGGCATCGTCCGCACGCGTCGCGGCGAGGTCGTCGCGTTCCCCGGGGTCGGCGGCGAGATCGAAGAGGCGCTCCGAGCCATCCTCGAAAAAACGGATCAGCTTCAGATCGCCGAGCCGGACGGCGGCGTGGGGCGTGTGCCCCGACTGGTAGTGGGGGAAGTGGAAGAGGAGCTCCTCGCGCGGACGGTCGACGCGCCCTTTTCCCCCCGACGCCGCCAGCGCCGCGAAGCTGCCCCCCTCGAGATCGCCGGGGAGCCGCTCGCGCGGCACGCCGGCCCATTCGGCGAAGGTGGGGTAGAAGTCCCAGCCGCCGACCGGCACCCGGCAGAACGAGCCCGCGGCCACGCCCGGTCCGCGCACGATGAACGGGACGCGGATGCCCCCCTCCCACAGCGAGCCCTTGCCGCCGGAGAGGCCGCCCCCCTTGCCCCGCCCCCCACCGCCGCCGGCGCCGTTGTCGGAGGTGTAGATGACGAAGGTCGAATCGGCGAGCCCGAGACGGTCGAGTGCGTCGAGGACCCGGCCCACCGCCTCGTCGAGATCCTCGGTGATCGCGGCGACGTCGGCCCGCTTCGTGTTGCCCCCCTGGGCGAGTCCGGCGTACTTCGCCTTCGTCGCCGCGCGGGCGTTGCCCGCGGCATGGAGCGCGTTCCAGGAGAGCTGCACGTAGAACGGGCGACCGGCGTCGCGGGCCCGTTCCATGAAGGTCGCCGCCCGCTCGGCCATGCCGAAGAGATCGACCGGATTCGGCTCGGTGAACTTGAAAGCCTGCTCGT
>CAZMOU010000228.1:4419-5333 GCA_964567835.1 uncultured Chitinophaga sp.
ATACCCGTGCTGCGCGGGTCCACCTCCGCGGATGTGCCACTTGCCGTAATGCGCGGTGGCGTAGCCCGCGGCGCGGAGCATCTCCCCCACGGTGACGTGGTCGGCGGAGATCGACTTCACCAGCCGCGGCTCGACGAGCGCGTGGCCGGTCTCCGCCGGCGCCGCCTTCGTCCAGTGGAGCGCCGCCGGGGTGCGGCCGCACTGGATCGAGATCCGCGACGGAGAGCAGACCGGCCCGGGCGCGTAGCCGTCGGTGAATCGCATCCCCTCGGCGGCGAAGCGTTCGAGCCGCGGCGTGCGGTGGATCCGGCTCGCGGAGCCGGCGACGTCGGGGGCCATCGCCACCGAGAGGCCGTCCCAGCCCTGGTCGTCGGAGAGCATGAGGACGATGTTGGGCGGACCGGCGGAGGTGGTTCCGGCGGCGAGCGCCACCGGGATCAGGACCGCCGCCATGACGACGCGCTGGATCGTGCTCATCGGTTCTCCGGCCGCGGCCGCTCCCCTGGTCCCCGCCGTCCCCTGCCGTCGGGCCCCTTGCCGCCGCCGGGACGACGGGGCGGCCCCTCCGGTACGACGTCGTTCAAGCCGGTGAAGTCCTCGCGTGCCTTGCCGTCGGGGGGGGCCTCCACGACCTTCCGGAACACCACGACGTTGTCGAGGGCCAGGTCGTCGCTCCAGATGAACCGGGCCCCCTCGAAGTCGGCGTCGTGGTAGGGCTGTTTCGGGCCGACCTCCTCCTCCGAATATTCCCTGGCCCGGGCCCACGAGGCGTCGTCGAAGCCCACGGCGAACCAGTCGTCGGGGAGCGGCTCGCTCTCCACGCGCGGGTTCTCCGTATCGCCGCCGACCGGCCCGCGCGAGAAGCACTTCGCCTTCCAGGAGGCGTCGGTCACCGTGCCGTCGGCGAACTTGAG
>CAZMOU010000229.1:0-5159 GCA_964567835.1 uncultured Chitinophaga sp.
TTCCCGCGCCGGACGAGGTCGTGATGGAGGAGCGCTTCGAGGACGGCTCCTGGTTCCGCAGCGCGATGACCTGGACGATCGGGACGGGAAAGGTCGTCTACATCCGCCCCGGTCACGAGACCTTCCCGATCTTCCACGACGCGACGATGCTGCGCCTGGTGGAGAACGCCTGCCGGCTGGGGAGCGAGCCATGACCCCCGCCGCACGGCTCCGTGCGCTGTTGCGCCGGCCCGGGATGGTGCGGGCGGTGGTGCCGCACGACGCCTTCACGGCGCGGGTCGCCGAGCAGGCCGGCGCCGAGATGCTCTTCCTCGGAGGCTTCGGCGTGGCGGCGAGCGCCTTCGGTCTCCCCGACGTCGGCCTCCTCTCCTCGGGCGAGATGGCCGAGGCGGTGCGGCGGATCACGGCCCGCGTCGACCTGCCGCTGGTCGCCGACGGCGACACCGGCCACGGCGACGCTCCGGCGGTGGCCTGGACGGTGCGGCAGTTCGAGGCGGCAGGCGCCGCCGGCATGCTCCTCGAGGACCAGACCGAGCCGAAGCGCTGCGGCCACTTCGCCGGGAAGGGCGTCGTGCCGACCGCGACGATGCTCGACCGGCTCGCCGCGGCCCGCGCCGCCCGCCGCGACCCCGACTTCGTGATCGTCGCCCGCACCGACGCCCGTGCGGTCGAGGGGCTCGACGCCGCGATCGACCGGGCGCGGGCCTACGCCGCGGCGGGGGCCGACATGGCCTTCGTCGAGGCGCCCCGGTCGGCCGACGAACTCGCCCGGATCGCCCGCGAGGTGCCGGTGCCGCAACTGGCCAACATGCTCCCCGGCGGCACCACGCCGCTGGTCCCCCTGGCCGAGCTCGAGCGGATGGGCTTCAAGGTGGCGGTCGATCCGACGTCGTCACTGGCGCTTTTGGGCCATGCGATGCGGGCGCTCGTGGCGGCGTGGCGCGGCGAGGGCTCGGTCGAGGCGCTGCGGCCACGGATGCTCTCCTTCGAGGAATTGAAAACCGCCGTCGGGGTCGGCGAGGTGCTCGGATGGGGCCGCGGCGAGCCGTGGTTCGAGCCGACCCTCGTGGCCCACGCCGGTCTCCTCCTCGATTCCTTCCGCAGGGTCGTCGGCCGCGATCTCGTGCCCCGTGGGGGCGGCCTCGAGGAGGAGGCGCGTCGGCTCTTCGCGGCGGACGTCGTCGTCGTGTCGCACGGCACCGAGCCCGACCCGGTGCTGAATTACGGCAACCGCCGGGCGCTCGGGTTGTGGGAGACGGACTGGGACGATTTCACGAACACGCCCTCGCGGCTCACCGCCGAGCCGGTGCATCGTGACGAGCGGGCGCGCCTGCTCGAGCGGACCACCCGGGACGGCTTCGTCGACGACTACGCCGGCGTCCGCATCTCCAAACGGGGAAGGCGGTTCCGCATCGAGCAGGCGGTCGTTTGGAACCTCGTCGACGCCGAGGGGAGGCGCCTCGGTCAGGCGGCGGCGTTCGACCGGGTCGCCCCGCTCGACGCCGACTCCGCTGGGTGACCGGGGGAGGGCCTGGGTAGACTCTCCTCCATGGTCTCCCGGGGTTCGTTCCATGCCGTGATCGCGTCGACCGCGCTGGCCGCGGCGGCCTGGGCGTCCGTCCCGGCGCGAGGGGCAGAGAGCCCCGAGGCGCTCGAGCATTTCGAGCGCCATGTGAGGCCGCTGCTCGTGGAGCGCTGCCAGGGGTGCCACGGGGCTGAGAAGCAGTTCGCCGGCCTGCGGCTCAACTCGCGACAGGCGCTGCTCGTCGGCGGCGATTCGGGGCCGGCGGCGGTGGCGGGGAACCCGGCCGAGTCGGAGTTGCGAAAGCGCCTCTCCCACGCCGACGAGGACGTCCGCATGCCCCCCCCCGAGGCGGGCCCGCGGCTCTCGGCGTCGGAGATCGCGGCGCTCGAGGTCTGGATCGCCGCCGGCCTCCCCTGGCCCGAGGAGCTCCCGGCTGCCGACGACCGGGCGGAACGGCACCGGACCCACTGGGCCTTCCAGCCGCTTCCCCCCGCTCCCGCCGACTTCGCCGACCCGGCGGTCATCGACCGCTTCATCGACTCCTCACTCGCCGCCGCGGGGCTCGCCCGCTCCCCCGAGGCCGACCGGCGCACGCTCGTCCGCCGCGTCACCTACGCCCTGACGGGATTGCCGCCGACGCCGGAGGAGGTCGAGGCGTTCCTCGCCGACCCGGCCCCCGACGCCTACGAACGACTCGTCGACAGGCTCCTCGCCTCGCCCCGCTACGCCGAGCACCAGGCGCGGCACTGGCTCGACGTCGCCCGCTACTCCGACACCAAGGGCTACGTCTACGGCCGCGAGGAGCGGTTCTTCGTCCACGCGCCGGTCTATCGCGACTGGGTGATCGGCGCCTTCCGGGCCGACATGCCCTACGACCGCTTCGTGTCGCTCCAACTCGCCGCCGACCGTCTCGTCGGCGCGGGGCACGCGGATCTGGCGGCGCTCGGCTTCCTGACCACCGGCCGGCGCTTCCTCGGCGTCACCCCCGACATCGTCGACGACCGGATCGACGTCGTCACGCGCGGTCTGCTCGGCCTCACCGTCGGCTGTGCCCGCTGCCACGACCACAAATACGACCCCGTGGCGACGGCCGACTACTACGGCCTCTACGGCGTGTTCGCGAGTTCGTACGAGAAGCTCGTCCCCGTCGAGCCCGCCCAAGGGTCCGCGCCCCCCGCGCCCGAGTTCGCCGCGGAACTCGCCAAGCGCACCAGGGCCCTCGAGGAGGCGAGCCTGCGGCTGCGGGCGGAGAACTCGGAGCGTTTCCGGGCCCGGATCGCCGACTACCTCCACGCCCAGACCGAGCTCGAGAAGTATCCCGAGCTCGGCTTCGACCAGATCATCGCCAAGACCGACCTGATCGCGAACATCGTCCGCCTCTGGCAGGCCCGGCTCACCCCCGACCGGGCCGGCCGCGATCCCGTCTTCGCGCCGCTCGTGGCCCTCTTCGCGCTCCCCCCCGAGGGCTTCCCGGAAGCGGCCGCGGCGAGCCTCGCGGCGCTCGGCGGCGAGGGGATCACGGTCAATCCGCGCGTCGCGGCGGCGCTCGCCGCGGAGGGGGCCTTGAACGGCAAGCGGGCGGTCGCCGACGCCTACGGAGGCCTCTTCAAGGCGGTGGACGACGACTGGAAGACGCGCTGCGCCCGCGCCGTGGCGGCGAGCCAGGCGCCGCCGGCACGGCTCCCCGACGACGCCGACGAGGAGGTGCGGCTCGCACTCTACGGGCCCGACTCCCCCTGCACGATCCCCGACGAGCCGATCGCCAACATCGAGACGCTGATGGATTCCGATTCCATCAACCAGATCTGGAAGCAGCAGAACGAGCTCGACCAGTGGCTCATCCCGCAGCCGGTCGCCGCGCCGCACGCGCTCGTGCTCCTCGACCGGGGCACGCCGCGCGACGCGCCGCTGTTCAAGCGGGGTAATCCGGCCAACAAGGGGCCGATCGTCCCGCGTCGCCTCCCCGCCGCGGCCACCGGCGGCGACCGGGGGACGTTTCACGACGGCAGCGGCCGGCTCGAGATGGCGCGGCAGATCGTCGATCCCTCCAATCCGCTCACGACCCGGGTGTGGGTGAACCGCGTCTGGCGGCAGCACTTCGGCCGGGGGCTCGTGGAGACGCCGAGCGACTTCGGTCTGCGGGCCGATCCCCCGAGCCATCCGGCGCTCCTCGATTGGCTCGCCGCCGGCTTCCTCGCCGACGGGCGGAGCACGAAGCGCCTCCATCGACGCATCGTCCTCTCGGCGACCTACCGGCAGCAGTCGCGGCTCCCCCTCGACGGCCCCGCGGCGCTCGGGCCCCAGATCGATCCCGAGGACCGGCTGTTGTGGCGTTTCCGCGAGCGGCGGCTCGAATGGGAGAGCTTCCGCGACACGCTCCTGGCGGTGGCCGGCGACCTCGACGTCGGCACGGCCGGCGGCCGCGGCGGCGACGTCCTCCCTCCCGGGCCGGGGCCGTTCCGCCGCGCCGTCTACTGTCTCGTCGACCGGCAGTTCGTGCCCGGCGTGATGAACGTCTTCGATTTCGCCAATCCCGATCTCCACATGCCGAAGCGGCCGGAGACGACCGTCCCGCAGCAGGCGCTCTTCATGATGAACCACCCGTTCGTCGCCGAGCGGGCCCGGTCGCTCGTTCGCAAACTCTGGCCGGAGACGGTGGTCGACACGGACGGCGTGGAACGCGTGTGGCGGGCGGTCTACCAGCGGCCCCCCTCGAGCGCGGAGCGCGAGGGGGCGATCGCCTTCCTCGCCACGGCCCCCGTGTCGCCCCCCCCTCCGCCCCCGCCGCCACCGGAGGAGGGGAAGCCCGCCCCGCCTCAGGCTCCGCCGCCGCTCTCGGCGCGCGAGCAGCTCGTCCAGGCGTTGCTCCTGTCCAACGAGACGATGTTCGTCGACTGACTTTTCCCGGAGATCGACCGATGGACCTTCGTCGCGGTGCCGTGAGCGGCCCCTCCCTGGCCGGCGTGTCGCGCCGCGATCTCCTCGTGCGCGGGGGCTTGGGTTTCGGGATGCTGGGCCTGGCCGAACTGCTCGGCGGCGGCGAGGCGCGCGGTGCCGATCCGCTCCTCGAGCCGCTCGCCCCCAAGGCGCCGCATTTCGCGGCCAAGGCGAAGCGGGTCGTCCACGTGTTCCTGAACGGCGGCCCGTCGCAGGTCGACACCTTCGACCCGAAGCCCGCGCTCGCGAAGTACGCCGACGGGCCGGCGCCGGTGAACCCGACGACCGAGCGGAAGACCGGCAAGCCCCTGCCGAGCCCCTTCTCGTTCTCGCGCCACGGCCAGAGCGGCCTCGAGATCTCCGACATCTTTCCGCGCCTCGCGGCCCACGCCGACCGGCTCGCCGTCATCCGTTCGATGCACGCCCAGGTGCCGAACCACGAGCCGAGCCTGATGCTGATGAATTGTGGCGACTCGGTGCAGCCGCGGCCGAGCGTGGGGAGCTGGATCCTCTACGGCCTCGGCACCGAGAACCAGAACCTCCCCGGGTTCGTGGCGATGTGCCCCGGCGGCCATCCGGTGAAGGGGCCCGACAACTGGCAGTCGGGGTTCCTGCCGGGGTCGCTGCAGGGGACGGCCATCGACTCGCAGCACGTCGAGATCGGCAAGCTGATCGAGAACATCACGAGCCCGCACGC
>CAZMOU010000230.1:0-5034 GCA_964567835.1 uncultured Chitinophaga sp.
AGGCGGCGAAAAGCCCGGCAGGGGCTCATTGCGGCAACCCGCACGCCGCCGCGGCCATCACCGCCGCGATGCGCACGGCGTCGTGGCAGGCGTCCTCGCTCGCACCGGCGTGAAGCAGGCTCGCCTCGTGGCTCTGCACGCACTTCTCGCAGCCGGCGAGCGCCGCACAGGCCAGGCTCATCAGTTCGAAGTCGAGCTTGGCGGTGGCGGGTTGGATCATCCGGCTCATCCGCAGGCGGGGCGACCGGGCCTCGTAGCTCTCCTTTCCCACCATGTGGCGGAAGCGGTAATAGACGGTGTTCATCGCCATCAGTCCCGCGGCGGCGGCGGCGTCGGAGAGGAGCGGAGGGGCGGCGTCGCCGAGACCGTCGCGCGCGTCGCGCTCGAGCGCCTCGACGAGCGGCGGGCAACGGAGAAACCGGGCCGCGGCGAGCGCGGTACCGATGGCCTGTGCCGGGGAGAGGTGCTCGCCGGCGAGGACGCTCGAGATGTTCAGGCGGACGTCCTTGAGGTCGTCGGGGAGACGGTCGCGCAAGGCGTCGACGGACGGGGTGGCGATCGACATCGGGACTCCGGCCGGGGCGGGGGACGTGGACTGCGTCGTGCGTGTCCGGCGGGGATTGTAGACGTTCGTTGAAGGATCGACGGGCCGGATGGTAGGGTTTCCTCGTTTGCCCGCAGCCCGCCCCGCCGCCTCGTCGCCCCCCGTCCCCCCCATCCCGGCCCCTCCATGCCCCGTCGCGACGACCTGAAGACCATCCTCCTCATCGGTTCCGGGCCGATCGTCATCGGGCAGGCCTGCGAGTTCGACTATTCCGGCACCCAGGCCTGCAAGGCGCTCCGCGAGGACGGCTACCGGGTGGTGCTCGTCAACTCGAATCCGGCCACGATCATGACCGATCCGGGGACGGCCGACCGGACCTACGTCGAGCCGCTCACCTGGCAGATGCTCGAGAAGGTCATCGAGATCGAGAAGCCCGACGCCGTCCTCCCCACGCTCGGCGGCCAGACGGCCTTGAATCTGGCCATGGAGCTCGAGCGGCACGGCGTCCTCGCGCGCCACGGCGTGGAGATGATCGGCGCCAAGGCGGACGCCATCAAGCGGGGCGAGGACCGGGAGATCTTCAAGGAGACGATGCGGAAGATCGGCCTCGAGACCTGCCGCGGCCGGATCGTCAGGTCGCTCGCCGAGGCCCGCGAGGTGCTCGCCGAGATCGGGCTCCCGGCGGTCATCCGCCCCAGCTTCACCCTCGGCGGCTCCGGCTCCGGCGTGGCCTACAACCGCGAGGAGTTCGACTCGAAGGTGCAGCGCGGCCTCGACCTCTCGCCGGTTGGGGAGGTGCTGGTCGAGGAGTCGATCCTCGGCTGGAAGGAATACGAGATGGAGGTGATGCGCGACGCGGACGACAACGCCGTCATCATCTGCTCCATCGAGAACTTCGACCCCTGCGGCGTCCACACCGGCGACTCGATCACCGTCGCCCCGGCCATGACGCTCACCGACCGCCAGTACCAGCGGATGCGCGACGCCAGCTTCGCGGTGATCCGCGCCATCGGCGTCGACACCGGCGGCTCGAACATCCAGTTCGCCGTCCATCCCGGCACGGGGCGGATGATCGTCATCGAGATGAACCCGCGGGTGAGCCGCTCGTCGGCGCTGGCGAGCAAGGCGACCGGTTTCCCCATCGCCAAGATCGCCGCCAAGCTCGCCGTCGGCTGGCGCCTCCACGAACTGGCCAACGACATCACCCGGCGCACGAAGGCCTGCTTCGAGCCCTCGATCGACTACGTCGTCGTCAAGGTGCCGCGCTTCGCTTTCGAGAAGTTCCCGGAGGCGGATCCGCGCCTGACGACGCAGATGAAGAGCGTCGGGGAGACGATGGCCATCGGGCGGACGTTCAAGGAGGCCTTCCAGAAGGCGCTCCGCGGCCTCGAGGTGGGGGCCTTCGGTTTCGGGTGCGACGGCAAGGACCTGTGGGGCACGCCGGCCGAGCCGTCGCGCGACGACATCGTGGCCCGCATCTCCACCCCCGATCCGGACCGCGTCTGGTACCTGCGCTACGCCTTCAAGGTGGGGATGAGCGTCGCCGAGATCCACGAGGCGACGGCCATCGATCCCTGGTTCCTCGACCAGCTCTCCCAGATCGTGGAGGTGGAGAGCCTGGTCGCGACGGTCGGGTCGCTCGCCGCACTGGACGACGGGCTCCTCCGGATGGCCAAGCAGGCCGGCTTCTCCGACCGGCAACTCGCCAAGCTCCTCTCCGCCACCGAGATGGAGGTCCGCGAGGAGCGGAAGCGCCGCGGGATCCTCGCCACCTACAAGGCGGTCGACACCTGCGCCGCGGAGTTCGAGGCCGAGACCCCCTACTACTACTCCTCGTGGGAGGAGGAGGACGAGACCCGCCCCAAGACTCCGGGCAAAAAGCGGGTGATGATCCTCGGCGGCGGACCCAATCGCATCGGCCAGGGGATCGAGTTCGACTACTGCTGCTGCCACGCCAGCTATGCGCTGCGCGAGATGGGCATCGAGAGCGTGATGGTCAACTCGAATCCCGAGACGGTGAGCACCGACTACGACACGAGCGACATGCTCTTCTTCGAGCCGCTCACCTGCGAGGACGTCCTCAACATCGCCGACCGCATCCAGCCCGACGGCGTGATCGTGCAGCTCGGCGGTCAGACGCCGCTGAACCTCGCCCGGGCGCTGTCCGCTGCCGGGTTGCCGATCATCGGCACCACCGTCGACACGATCGAGCAGGCGGAGGACCGGGAGAAGTTCAAGGCGCTCCTCGACAAGCTCGGCCTCCGCCAGCCCGCCGCCGGCATCGCCCGGACGCTCGAGCAGGCCCGGCGGGAGGTGCAGCGGATCGGCTATCCGTCGCTCGTGCGCCCGAGCTTCGTCCTCGGTGGCCGGGCGATGGAGATCTGCTACGACACGGCCCAGTTCGAGCGCTACGTGGCGGAGGCCTTCGCCGTCGCCCAGGGGCAGCCGGTGCTCATCGACCGGTTCCTCGAGGACGCGATCGAGGTCGACGTCGACTGCATCGCCGACGGCAAGGACGTGATCGTCGCCGGCGTCATGGAGCACATCGAGGAGGCCGGCGTCCACTCCGGCGACTCCGCCTGCTGCATCCCGCCGCACAGCCTCGCCCCCGAGGTGGTCGCCGAGATCAAGCGGGCGGCGGTCGGTCTGGCGAGGGCGCTCGGCGTCGTCGGCCTGATGAACGTCCAGTTCGCGGTGAAGCGCGAGGACGGGGTGCCGACCCTGTACGTGATCGAGGTCAATCCCCGCGCCAGCCGCACGGTTCCCTTCGTCGCCAAGGCGACGGGCTTGCCGGTGGCGAAGGTGGCCGTCAAGGTGATGGCGGGGGAATCGCTCGCGGACCAGGGGATCGTCACCGATCCGGTGCCGGCCCGCTACAGCGTCAAGGAGAGCGTCTTCCCGTTCGTGAAGTTCGCCGGCGTCGACATCGCCCTGGGCCCGGAGATGCGCTCCACCGGCGAGGTGATGGGGGTGGCCGACCGCTTCGACACCGCCTTCGCGAAGAGCCAGATCGCCGCCGGGATCCTCCTCCCCGCCAAGGGGACGATCTTCATCAGTGTCGCGAGTCTCCAGGCGAAGGAGCAGATGGTGGAGGTGAGCCGCAAGCTCGTCGCCATGGGCTTCGAGCTGATCGCCACCTCCGGCACCGCCCGGGCGCTCGCCGCCGCCGGGATCCCGGTGGAGACGGTGAAGAAACTCCAGGAGGGGCATCCGAACCTCCTCGATCACCTCATCGACGGCCGCGTGCAACTCATCTTCAACACGCCGCGCGGCAAGGGGGCCCGCACCGACGAGGGGCGGATCCGGGCGGCGAGCGTGCTCCATGGCGTCCCCTGCATCACGACGCTGCCGGCCGCGGAGGCCTGCGTGCGGGCGATGGAGGGGATGCGGACGACGCCGCTGGAGGTCGAGGCGATCCAGGACCGCTTCCCGGCGAAGGGCTGAGCGGCGCGATCGGGCGGTCGGCGCCTGCCCCGGCGATCGATCGAGAGGCGCTCAGCCGTCGGGCGTGTCGATGAGGTGCTGGAGCCTGGCGGCGAGTTCGGGCGGGTAGCGGGCCGACCACGTCGCGTCGATGAGGCCGACTTCCAGCATGTCGCGGACGTGGGTCTTGTCCTTGTCCCGGTTCGACGTGAGCTTCATGCGCACGAGCGCCTCGAGCCCGAGCACGTGGAAGCCCTTGAACGCCACCCGTTCGGCGGCGTCGGGCACCGGGGCGACGTAGTCCGGCCGCACCTTCTCGCCGGCGAAGAACACGTGCACCGCGTCGCGGGCCTTGGCGCCGGGGCCGTCGAGAAACACGGTCGTAGCCGAGGAGTGCCGGTGGATGAAGCCGGCCGTGGCGAGCGCTTCGGTCGCCCGGGCGAGATCCTCGCGGCGCAGGACGATGTCGACGTCTTGCGTGAAGCGCACGGCCGACTCGTCGATCTGTTCGACCCAGGCCATGACGGCGTTGCCGCCGACGACGGCGTAGGGGATGCCGGCGGCCTCGGGGGCCCCGGTCGAACGCAGCAGCCTGTCGCGCACCTTCTCCACGGCTCGCTCCAGCCGCTCGAGGGCCAGAAGTCCGTCGTGTTCGGGTTCGGTCATCGCACCGGCTCCGGGGCCGCTTCAGCATACCGAGGGCCGGACCCCGGGGATGGAAGCGCGACGCGTTCCGCACCGCCAACGGCCTCGAGCGGCTCAAAAAGGCAACCGAGCGACGCACTCGCGTCGCAACGATCTTCCCCTCCGAGTCCTCGCTCCTCAGGCTCGCCTCCGCCGTCCTCTCCAAAATCTCCGACGACAGAGAAACCGAACCTGCCTCCCTGCCCATGGAAGCCGAGTGATCTACCGCTGAAACCAGCGACGTACAGCAGAGACGTTGCTTTATCACCGGGCCACCGAGCGTGTCGACCTGCTCGCCCGGCTCGAGCTTCCCTGCCGGGACCCAGTGTTCCCTGTCCACTGACCAGACCGGATGCACGTCGGTCGCACGGATCTCCGTCCCG
>CAZMOU010000231.1:0-5001 GCA_964567835.1 uncultured Chitinophaga sp.
AGAACCTCCGGGCGGCGAGGCTCGAACCGCGGGACACCGAGGGGCTCGGGCGGATCGCGGACCGTGGCACGGCCCAGGCACCGAAGAAGCCCGGCGAACCGCCCCGTCGGTAGTCCGCCGCGGGTCGCTTCCTCACCGCCCGCCGACGTCGGCCTCACGAGAAGCCTTCGGGCTCCATCCCCGGCTTCCACTTGACGTTGCACCCCAGGCTCGGCCTCTGGTCCGGAACCGGGCCCCGTCCGGCGATCAGCGCGTCGAGGGCCGCACGGAGATCGGCCCCGCTCACCGGCACGTCGTTGCCGGGGCGGCTGCCGTCGAGCTGACCCCGGTACACCAGCGACCGTCCGGCGTCGAACACGAAGAAGTCCGGCGTGCAGGCGGCATGGTAGGCACGGGCCACCTCCTGCGTGTCGTCGTGGAGGTACGGGAACGGGTACCCGCGCAGCTCCGCCTCGTGGACCATCTGCTCGGGCGAGTCGGCGGGATGGGTGGCGGCGTCGTTGGAGTTGACGGCGACGAACCCGATCCCGCGTGGCATGTAATCGCGCCCGACGGCGGCGAGTTGGTCGGCGACGTGCTTCACGAACGGGCAATGGTTGCAGATGAACATCACGACCGTGCCGTGGGCGCCGACGACGTCGTCCAGCGAGAGCACGCGGCCGTCGACGTTGGGAAGCGAGAACCCGGGGGCGGTCGTGCCCAGGGGGATCATCGTGCTCGGGGTCCTGACCATCGTGACGATTCTCCGGGGGATCAGACGCGGAAGAGACGGCGGGCGTTGCGGGTGGAGGCGGCGGCGAGGCGCTCGAGGGGCTCGCCGCGTGCCAGGGCGACGCAACGGGCGGTGTGGATGACGTTGGCCGGCTCATTCCGGCGGCCACGGAGCGGTTCCGGCGAGAGGAACGGGCTGTCGGTCTCGACGAGGATCCGGTCCTCGGGCACCGTCCGGGCGACCTCCCGGAGCGGCGCCGACGAGCGGAACGTGACCATCCCGGCGAAGCCGAGGTGGCAGCCGAGATCGACCGCCTCCGCCGCCTCGGCGACGGTTCCCGTGAAGGAGTGGAGGATGACGTCGAGGGGACCGACGCGCAGCGCAGCGCGGATCACGCCGAGCACGTCACCGATGCTCTCCCGCGTGTGCACCACCAGGGGCAACGCATGGCGTCGGGCCAGATCGACGTGACGCTCGAACCACTCACGCTGCAGGTCGCGCGGGGCGTGATCCCGATACCAGTCGAGCCCCGTCTCGCCGACCGCCGCCACCCGTCCCGACTCGACCAGGGCCACGATCCGGTCCCACTCCCCCGGTTGCACCTCCGCCACGTCGTTGGGGTGGATGCCCGCCGCCGCGACGACCCCGGGTTCGCGGGACGCCAGATCGGCGGCCGCCTCACTGTCGATCGCCCTCGTTCCGATCACCGCCATGCCGGTGACCCCCGCCGCCCGGGCCCGGGCCAGCACCGCGGGAAGCTCTCCGTGGTACCGCATCGGGTCGAGGTGACAGTGGCTGTCGAAACATTCCATGCCTGGGCCCCGCCGTGGCGGTGGCTACCGGGAGGCCGTGGACGGGTCGGCCGTGACCGCCCGGCGCCTGCCGATGTCCTCGAGCACGTCGGCATGACGGAGGGCGACGCCACGGGCCTCGCGCAGGAGTTCGATCGAGTCGGCATCTCCGCCCGACTCGACCAGCCGCTCGAACGTCGCCACCTGCCCGCGCAGGCCATCGAGGATCCGCGGGAGGAGCGCCCCCAGGTCGGAGTCGTGGAGCCCGGTGAAGGCGATGGGGAAGGCGGGCCTGGGGACCACGTCCCCACGCTCCTCGAGGAGGCGGCCGGCGCGGTCGGCGACCGACCTCTCGTCTTCGGCGAGATCGACGAGCGCCAGCTTCAACGATTCCTCGCCCGGGAAGGTCCACACCCGCGCCGCCGAGAGGTAGGCGGGAAGGGACGAACCGAGCGTTTCCACCAGGGAGACGAGTGGCGACTTCATGTGTGCGGGGCCGGAGGGGGACGTCAGGAGGCGAAGGCGCCCGCGAAGCGTGCGAACGCGTACAAACCCGACCAGAAGATGCCCAGCGACACGACCGGGACGACCAGCGCCGTCACGAGCGCTCCCGGGATCGAGACGAGTTGGAACGCCTCCCCGGTCCGGTCCGCCGGGGGCGGATCGAACGTCATCACCTTGAGCACCCGGAGGTAGTAGAAGAGGCTCACGACCGTGTTGAGGCCGCCGACGACGATGAGCACGAGCATCAGGGGGCGCTCGGCGGAGAGCGTGATCGCCTCGATGATCGAGGAGAAGACGAGGAACTTGGAGACGAACCCGGCCAGCGGCGGCAGGCCGATGAGGCTCACGAGCACCACGCCGGTGGCGACCACCAGACCGGGATTGGTGCGGATCAGGCCGGCGTAGGATTCGATCTCCTCGCTGCGGAGGGAGTTCCGCAGGAGCGCCACGATGGCGAACGCGGCGAGATTCATGAACACGTAGGTGCCGAGGTAGAAGCAGACCGCCGACACCGCCGAACGGCTCGCCAGCGGGTCGCGTCCGGCCAGGGCGATCGCCGCCGCGACGCCCATCATCAGGTAGCCGGCGTGGGCGATCGTCGAGTAGGCGAGCAACCGCTTCATGTTGGTCTGCCCGTAGGCCGCCAGGTTGCCCAGCGTGCAGGTGAGCGCGGCCATCAGGCCCACGATCCCCGCCATGAAGTGCCGCGTCTCAACGAGCGCGACCATCTCGAGCGCGTGGGTGGGGCCGAACCCCGGCACGCCGAGCCCGAAGGCGACGCGGAGCAGCAGCGCGACGGCCGCCGCCTTGCTGGCGACCGACAGGAAGCCGCCGATCTCGGCCGCGGCCCCGGCGAAGACGTCCGGGCACCAGAAGTGGAACGGCACCGCGGAAAGCTTGAACGCCAGTCCCGCGGCCACCATCAACCCACCGATGGCCAGCGTGAGCGCGGTGCCGCCGGGCATCAGGCCGGCCTCGAGCGAGGCCAACTGCCGCGCCATGGTGGGGAGGTGGCAGGAGCCGAGGACGCCGGCGAGAAGGCTCAACCCGTAGAGCATGATCCCCGCGGCCCCGGCGCCGTAGACGGCGTACTTGAGCGCCGCCTCCGAGCTGGCCTTCCGCCCCTTGAGCAGTCCGGCGAGGGCGTACGAGGGCACGCTCGCCATCTCCACCGCCATGAACACCGTGAGGACGTGGTTCGCGGAGGCCATCAGGCACATCCCCAGCGAAGATCCGAGCACGAGGGTGTAGAAGTCCGCCCCGTCCTCCCGGTCGGGGATCCCGGAGACACGCGTGAGCAGGATGAACAGGAGGAGGAAACCGCAGAGCAGCACGCGCACGTACGCAGAGAGCGAATCGAACACGAGGAGCCCGCCGAACAGCTCGACCCGACCGGGGAGGAGGTCGCCGACCCCACCGGACCAGGCCCCGCCGGAAAGGCGGAGGCAGTCGGCCCAGGCGTAGGACGCGGCGAACGCCACGCCGCCGAGTGCCACCCAGCCCGCGTCGAGCAGGCGGAACAGCGGCAGCATGCGGCACAACAGGAGGATCACGATCGTCGCCGCGAGGGTCAGCTCGGGACGAAAGTGCGGCAGGGAGACGGCGAGCGTGTCGTTGAGAACGCCGTCGAGCAGGAGACCGAGATTGCGATCGGGATTCACCGGCTGGCCCCCGCGGAGAGAGTTTCGACGCCGGCGGCGGCCGGAGCGTCCGCCATGGGCCGGCCGCTGCCGTCATGCACCGACCGCGTCCATTCGGCGAGCGACTCCACCTGGCGGTTGACGGTCGGGGTGACGTAGTCGAACACCAGCTGCGGAGCGATGCCGAAGAGGATCGCGAAGAACACCAGCGGAGCCGCGATCGCCAGTTCGCGCCGCGTCATGGGCGTGAGATGGTCGCCGTGCGGACCCTTGTATTCCGCTCCGAGGTAGACGCGCTGGATGGCCCAGAGGATGTAGGCCGCCGTGAGGATCACGGTGAACGCGGAGCAGACCGCGAGCACCCGGCTGTAGTTCCAGCTCGACAGGGTGACGAGAACCTCGCCGATGAATCCGCACAGGCCGGGGAGGCCGAGGCCGGCGAAGAACACCGCCACCGCCAGCGACGCGTAGAGCGGCATGCGGTTGAAGATCCCGCCGAACTCCTCGAGGTTCCGGTGGTGAACCCGGTCGTAGAGGACGCCCACCATGAAGAACATCCCGGCCGAACTGATCCCGTGGGCCAGCATCTGGAACATCGCCCCGTTGACACCCTGGGCCCAGGCGTCCCACTGGTACTGCTGGCCCGCCACGGCGCTCCAGACCCCGAGCCCGAGCATCACGTAGCCCATGTGGCTCACGGAGCTGTAGGCGACCATGCGCTTGAAGTCCTTCTGGGCCAGCGCCGCGAACGCGCCGTACACCATCGAGACGACGCCCAGGCCGCAGACGAGCCAGGCCAGGGCCAGGCCGGCACCCGGGCAGATGGGGTAGCAGATCCGCAGGATCCCGTACCCGCCGAGCTTGAGGAGCACCCCCGCGAGGATCATCGAGATCGGGGTGGGAGCCTCGACGTGGGCGTCGGGCAACCACGTGTGCACGGGCACCACCGGAACCTTGATGACGAACCCGACGAGCAGAAGCAGGAACGCCCACGTCTCCAGGCTCGCGCCCCAGAAACGGTTCGCCGCGAAAGGCGACCCGGGCGACTGGCCGATCTGCGCGAGGGCCAGGATGTTGAACGTGTGGATCGGGGTGGGATGCGAGTGGATCGCCGTCAGCGCGGTCTGACGCTGTCCGGCGTCGAGATCGGGGCTGACGACGTGCGCGGCCATGAGTTGGTCGTCGGAGAGCGAGCGCAGGTCGCTGGCGAAATAGAGCATGAGGATCGCCAGCAGCATCATCACGCTACCCAGCAGCGTGTAGAGGAAGAACTTGATGGCCGCGTACTCGCGCCGCGGACCGCCCCAGATGCCGATGAGGAAGTACATCGGCAGGAGCATCACCTCCCAGAAGA
>CAZMOU010000232.1:0-4943 GCA_964567835.1 uncultured Chitinophaga sp.
CGCTGCCGGTGCCGCCGCCGCCCGGCGCGGTGGTCGTCGTCGGGGAGGGGATCGAGCCGCGGCTCTTGGCGATGGACGGGGGCCCGATCGACTGGGAGCGGCGCGGCGGGGAGGTCGTCGTCCGGACGACCGCCGGCCATGCCAACCACGTGCACACGATCGACACCTTCCGTGACGCCGACATCCACGCCGAGTTCGTCGTCGACCGGGCGGCGCACGGCAACAGCGGGCTCTACCTCCACGGCTGGTTCGAGATGCAGGTCTACGACTCCTTCGGCGTCGATCCGGTCACCGAGCAGGACGAAGGGAGCCTGTACCGGTTCGCGAAGCCGCTGGTGAACGCCGCGCGGCCGGCCGGGGAATGGCAGGTCTACGACATCCGCTACTCGGCCCCGCGGCGCGACGCCTCCGGGAAGGTCACGCGCCCCGGCTCGATCGTCGCCTGGCTCAACGGCCGCAAGGTGCAGGACGGCGTGGAGTTCGACGAGCCGCGCTCGCCCTACGTCCCCTACCGGCACGGCGTCACCGACCACCTGCGTGCCGTCGAGAAGGAGCTCCGTGCCACCGGCACCGGGCCCCTCTTCCTCCAGGACCACGGCAGCCCGACGCGCTTCCGCAACGTGTGGTTCGTGCGCCGCGGCGACTGACGCCGATTCGGCGAGCGGGTGGCGATTCCGTCGGAGAGAGACCATGGCCCCGGTGACGATCGTCTGGTTCCGCCACGACCTGCGCCTCGACGACAACCCCGCGCTCCGCGCCGCCGCGGCCCGCGGGGCGATCGTGCCGCTCTTCATCCACGCCCCGGAGGAGGAGCGGCCGTGGGAGCCGGGCGCGGCGAGCCGATGGTGGCTGCACGGGTCGCTGTCGCGGCTCGCGGAGTCGCTCGCCAAGGCCGGCGCGGCGCTCGTCATCCGCCGGGGGCCGTCGCTCGACACCCTCCGCGGCGTGGCCCGGGAGCATGGCGCCACCCACGTCGTCTGGAACCGGCGCTACGAGCCGGCGGTGGTGGCCCGCGACACGGGAATCAAGCAAGCGCTCACCGGCGACGGGCTCGTCTGCGAGAGCCACGGCGGCGGCAACCTCTTCGAACCGCTCCACGTGGCCACGAAGGAGGGGAAGCCCTACCAGGTCTTCACCCCCTTCTGGCGTGCCCTGCTTCTGCGCGAGGAGCCGGCGGAGCCGCTTCCCGCGCCGAAGAAGCTCCTGGCCGCCGCCCCCGTCGGCAGGACCGCGGCGAGCCTGCCCGTCGACGCCCTCGGCCTCCTCCCCGCCATCGACTGGGCGGGGGGGATGCGCGCCGCCTGGAAGCCGGGCGAGGCCGCGGCCCGGCGCCGGCTCGACACGTTTCTCGAGCGCGTCGGGCGCTACGACACCGAGCGCGACCGGCCCGACCGGGACGGCACGAGCGCCTTGAGCCCCCATCTCCATTTCGGCGAGATCTCGCCGCGGCGCGTGTGGCACGCGGTGCGCGGGGCGGCGGGGGGGCTGCCGGCCGCCAGGATCACCGCAGGGGGCGCCGAGGCCTATCTGCGCGAGCTCGGGTGGCGCGAGTTCGCCACGCACCTCCTCTTCCATTTCCCGCACACCGCCGACGCGCCGCTGCGGGCCGACTACGCGCGTTTCCCCTGGGTGGAGGATCCCGTCGGCCTGCGTGCCTGGCAGCGCGGCCGCACCGGGTTCCCCGTCGTCGACGCCGGGATGCGCCAGCTGTGGGAGACCGGCTGGATGCACAACCGGGTGCGGATGATCGTGGCGAGCTTCCTCGTCAAGGATCTGCGCGTCTCCTGGCTCGAGGGTGCGCGCTGGTTCTGGGACACGCTCGTCGACGCCGATCTGGCCGCGAACACGCTCGGCTGGCAGTGGGCCGCCGGTTGCGGCGCCGACGCCGCCCCCTACTTCCGGATCTTCAATCCGACGAGCCAGGGGGAGCGCTTCGACCCCGGGGGGGACTACGTGCGGCGGTTCGTCCCCGAACTCGCCCGGCTTCCCGCCGACGCGATCCACGCCCCGGAGGAGGCCGACGCGGCGACGCTGCGAGAGGCCGGGGTGACGCTCGGCCGCGGGTACCCGGCGCCGATCGTCGACCATGCCGAGGCGCGGAAGCTGGCCCTCGCCGCCCTCGCGAAGGTCACCGCCGCGAAGCAGAAGCCCCCGGGGCGCTGACGCGCTGCGGCGCTCACTTCTCGAGCGTCGCGAGCGTCGTGCGGACCTTGTCCATCGCGGTCTTCTGCGCGGTCTGGTCGGCGATCTTGTTGGCGGCCTTGTCGGCCTCGCGGAGCAGGGCGATGGCCCCGGCCTTGTCCCCCGCGGAGGCGGTGGCGTCGGCGACGGCGAGGAGGGCATAGGCCCGCCCCTCGGCCCGGTCGATGCTCTTGGCCGCCGCGGCGGCGTCGGCGAGGAGCGTCTTGGCCTCCTCCTCCCTGCCGGTCTTGGCGCGGACGCTGGCGGCGGCGGCGAGCGCCTCGGCCTTGGCCCGCGGTTCCTCCTGCGCCCTGGCGCTCTCCTCGAGCCGTCCCACCATCTCGGCGGCCGCGTCGGCCTGGCCGGCACGGGTGCAGCCGAGGGCCACGGCGGCGAGGGCCTCGGCGCGGAAGCGCTCCTCGACGGCGTCGGCGAGCGTCTGGGCCTGCGTGAGGAGATCCTTCGCGAGCGCCGCATCCCCCACCCCCGCCACCTTGTCGCCGGCGATCGCCCCCGCGTCGGCCACCGCCTTGGTCCGCCGCACCGGGTCGGCGATCCCCTCGGAGCGCTCCACCGCCAGGAGGAGCGCGTCGCGGGCCGCCTTCTTGTCGGCGATCTCCCCGAGGAAGGCGGCGGTCTCGACGAGCCGTGGAGCCGCGGCGGCCGCGTCGGTGCTCCCCTTGAGGCGGTCGAAGGCCGTCCGGGCGGAATCGCGCGCCCCCGACTTGTCCCCCGAGGCGAGCTGCGCCCGTGCGGCGCGCAGGTAACCGGCGGCCTGGCGGTCGGGGGTCGTTTCCTTCTCGGCCTTCTCGAGCCGCTGCTGGACGGTCATCCCTCCCTTCTTCGCCGGCTTGGTGCCACAGCCGGCGAGGGCGACGAGGGCCACGAGGGGAACGACGATGCGGGATGCGGGGAGGGTCATGGAACGCTCCGGGATCGGACGGGCTCGAAGGGGGGCAGGCGGTCGGGAGGAACATGGCGG
Organism: uncultured Chitinophaga sp.; assembly: GCA_964567835.1. GTDB lineage: Bacteria > Planctomycetota > Planctomycetia > Pirellulales > UBA1268 > QWOP01. Next base: position 3,164 of record CAZMOU010000232.1, read on the forward strand.
CCGTCGCCGCCGGATGCGGCGGCCATCGGTCGTGGGAACCCGTCGCGGTTTCCCGACCGACCAAGCCTGGGGAGGCCATGGATGGCTCCCCAGGCGCGAAAGCTAAAACTTCAGCCGGGCCCGGGAGAGGCGCGCGTGCGTCTCGGCCATGAGGTCGTCCTCGGCCTCCTCGTCGGCGGCCTCGTAGGTGACGCTGAAGCGCAGGTAGGCGCCGCAGTCGTCCCACGGCACGGTCGACATCGACAGCTCGTGGATGAGGAACTGGCTCGCTTCCTGCGCGTTGGCGAACGTCCTGTCTCCGGCCCCCTTGGGGCTCTTGGAGTAGAGGAAGTAGGTGCCTCCGGGGACGGCGCAGTCGAAGCCCACCGTGCGCAGCACGCCGACGAGCTTCTCCAGGCGGCGCCGGTACTTCTCCTTCACCTGCCGGGGGATGGCCGGGTCGGAGAGCCCGGCGATGGCGGCCTTCTGGATCGCCATGAACTGGCCGGAGTCGCAGTTGTCCTTCACGTCCGCGAACGCCCGGACGAGCTTCTCGTGGCCGCAGACCCAGCCCAGCCGCCACCCGATCATGTGGAAGCCCTTCGACAGCGAGTGGACCTCGACGCCCACCTCCCTGGCCCCCTCGACCGAGAGGAACGAGAGCGGTTCGTCGTCGTACGACAGCATGATGTGCGCCGCGTCCTGGACGACGATCACCCGGTGGCGCATCGCCCAGTCGACGACGCGCCGGTAGAAGTCGCGGGTCGCCGCCCTGCCGGTGGGGCTGTTGGGATAGCAGAGGACGAGGAGTTTGGCCCGGGACACGACGTCGGCGGGGATCCCGTCGAGGTCGGGGAAGAAGTCGTTCTCCGCCGAGAGGGGCAGCCGGTGGACGGTACCCCCGAACCAGCGCGTGGCGGTGCCGGCCACGGGGTAGCCGGGGACCGTCATCAGGGTGACGTCACCGGGGTCGATGAACGCCGCCGGGAGCATCGACAGGGCGGTCTTCGACCCGATGCAGTGGTTGATCTCGGTCACCGGGTCGAGGCGGACGCCGAACTCGCGCTGCATGAAGGCCGCGGCGGCCTCCTTGAAGGCGGCGATGCCGTTGTCGGCGTAGCCACGGTTCTCCGGGCGGTCGATCTCCCGGTGCATCGCCTCGCGCACCGCGAGGGGGGCCATCTCGTCGTTCTCGCCGATCCCGAAGTCGAGCATCCGCCGCTCGGGATGGTCGGCGAGCGCCTTCCGCTTGGCACGCTTGATCAGTTCGAACTTGTAGATCTCGTTCCCCTTGCCGTACTGGGCGCCGCCGATCCGGGCGGCGAAGCGGTCCTGGAACCAGGGATCGGACTCGGGCGCGGATGCCGGCTGGGTGGGGGAGAGGGCTGGATTGGCCATGGGTGGGTGCGTGGGTCGGGGAGGGCCGCCCCGGACACGACGCCGTGTCGGGCGGATGCCATCGGACGGAATGGACGAGTATAGGGGCCTCGAAGCGGATGGGGTCCCGAGCGCCGGCGAGACTCCGGCCGGGGGCACCGCGGCGGCGATCGGGGGCGGGGAGGGCCTCCGGGACGCCACCCGGCAGAGCCCTCCCTGGAGGGGTCTGCCGGGGTGTTTCCGGGGGGGGGGGGGGGGCGAAAAACCGCTCCCGCGGCCGTGGGAGTGTCGATTTGATTCCGCCCCGTCCCGTGGGTTGATTGGAGGGTGTTCCTCCCCCTCCTGCCCCCCCTCCTCGATCATGCACCAGAGCATTCCGGGCCCGCGGGTTTTCGGACCTTTCGACGGCGATTTCGATCCTTTC
>CAZMOU010000233.1:0-4920 GCA_964567835.1 uncultured Chitinophaga sp.
CAACGCTCGCGACACCGCCTCGCTCCGCGGCGACGTCGTCGTGCTCCTCTTCGCCGACCGCAACGGCGCCGAGTCCGCCCACGAGGTGGGCAAGCGGCTGCACGTCCATTTCCATCCCGGCGCCGCCAAGGCGGAGGGTCCCGACTGGGTGCGTCAGCCGGTGATCGGCATCCCAGGCTGGCCCGCCGGCGTGCGCACCCCCAACGTCCACGCCGTCGCCGTCGCCTGCCTCCCGGAGATCCCCAAGGCGGTCTATCCGGTCGTCCGTTCGCAGATGCGCAAGGAGTCGCCCCACGTGCCGGTGTGGATCGACTTCGACGGCATCATGCCGCGCAGCTTCGGCATGGCCCCGGACGTCCCGAACATCCTCCTCATCGACACCTTCGGCCGCCCCCAGGGGGTCGTGTCGGGGGAGATCGACGAGGCCCGCTACCAGCAGCTCGTCGCCGCCATCGAACGGCTGCGGCAGCAGGCCCAGGGGGTGCGCACCGCCTCGGCGACCGAGGCGCCGGCCGCGCGCTAGCTGTCCGTGGAAAAAGTCATCCGTGACCTTTTTCCACTCGAGACACCCCCGAAAAAGCCAAGGTTTTTCGTGGGTGTCGGCCGCCGCATCCAGCGGCGGAGCACTTGATCCACAGCCTGCGATGGCCGGGGCGTCAGCGGGCACCGATCGGCGTGCCGCGTCCCTCGACGACTTCCACGACCCGGTCGGTCCCGGCCACGGCGAACGCCTCGGTGCCGCCGGCCGGCCAACGGACCTCGACGCGATCGATGGCCCCGCGCCCGCCCAGCCCGAAGTGGAGGCGGGTGCCGAAGTGCCCCTGATAGCCCCGTCCGGCGTGGACCTCGTCCACGAGGCGCCGGTCGCCCGCCACGACGGTGACGCGGGCGCCGACGGCGTCCCGGTTCGAGCGGGTGCCGCGGAGACGCAATTGGCACCAGTGCCCCTCCCCGCCACGCTCGCGGTCGAGGTTCCGCAGCAGCGTCGGGGGTTCGCGCGAGTTGAGGATCACCAGGTCGAGGTCGCCGTCGTCGTCGAGATCGTCGCAGGCCACGCCCCGCGCCGCCCGAGGGGGCACGTCCTGCAGCCCCGCCGCGCCGGAGATGTCGACGAAGCGGCCGGCGACGTTCCGCAGGAGCAGGTTGTGATTGCGGTAGGCGGCGGTGTCGTCGAACTCGGCGACGTTGTCGTTGAGGTGGCCGCAGCCCAGGAACAGGTCGCGGAGACCGTCGTTGTCGAGGTCGGCCAACGCCGTGCCCCAGGTGACGTAACGCCACGCCGGCGCCCCCGCGCCCGTGGTCGCCGTCGCGTCCTCGAACTGCCCGTGCCCGAGGTTGCGGAAGAGCACCGGGAGATCGGGCTGGAAGTCGGTGACGAAGAGGTCGATGCGCCCGTCGCCGTCCGCGTCGCCCGCCTCGGTGCCCATGCTCCCGATCTCGGCACCGTAGCGGTTCACCGCCACGCCGGCGGCGAGACCGACCTCGGCGAACGCTCCCCGGCCGTCGTTCTCGAAGAGGAAATTGCCATGGAGCGCGTCGTTGCCGACGTACACGTCCTCGTCGCCGTCGTCGTCGAAGTCGAGGCACACGACACCCATGCCGGGCCCGGCCACGGTGGACACGCCCGACGCCGCGCTCGCGTCGGTGAAACGGCCGTCGCCGTCGTTGAGGAAGAACGCGTCGGGGCAGGGGGGGTGGTCGCGGGGGCCGGCGTAGGCCGGGTGTCCCTTCACGGTGCGCACGCGGTGGTCGGAGAGCGCGTAGCGCACGTAGTTGGCGGCGTAGAGATCGAGGTCGCCGTCGGCGTCGGCGTCGAGGAACGCCGCCCCGGCACCCACCTTCTCGCCATCGGCGACGCCGGCCGCGTCGGTGGCGTCGGTGAACGTGCCGTCGCCGAGGTTGCGCCAGAGGAGCTTCCGGCCGAACGTGGTGAGGAACAGGTCCGGGAACCCGTCCTCGTCGTAGTCCCCTGCCACGACCCCCAATCCGAAGACGCGGCAGTCGATGCCGGCGGCGAGGCTCGTGTCGCGGAAGCGCCAGTCACCGAGATTCCGCACGAGCGCGTGGCGGGGAGGGGGATCGCTCGGCGGCATGCCGGGGAGAGGGGCGCCGTTGGGGAAGTAGATGTCGATCCGGCCGTCGCCGTCGTAGTCGAACGTCGCCACCCCCGCCGAGAGCGGCTCGACCAGATAACGCCTCCCGCTCGAGCCGTCGGTGTGGACGAACTCGATCCCGGCGGCGGCGCTTTCGTCGCGGAAGCGGATCGGCGAGGCGTCGTCGCCCGCGGTCCGGCCGGTCTCCGCGCCGACCGGTCGAGGGGCGGGCGTCGCCGGGGCGGGCGCGTCGGGCGGTGCCACCGGCCGCCCGGGGGGCGCGCCGCAGCCGGAGACGGCCAGATGCGCCGCAAGCGCCACGACGACGGGGAGGGGACCGCGACCGGGTCGGCGCACGCTACGGCCCTCGGCGCTCGGGTGGCAGGGGCACGTCGGCGGCGATCCGCGCGGCGTCGGCGGCGCGACCCTGGCGCCGGTACAGTTCCGCCAGCGCGCGGACGTTGTCGGGGACGTGCGGTGCCACCGCCATCCCCCGGCGCCAGGCCCGCTCGGCACCGGCGGCGTCCCCCGCGGCGATGGCGATCGTCCCGGCCGTGGCGTACCACCGCGCGAGGAGGATGCGGAGGCGTTCCGACTCGTCGCGCTCCAGATTCGCCGCGGCCGACTCGGCGTCGCGGGCCTTGAGGCGGCGGAACTCCTCGCGTGCCTCGGCGGCCTCGTCGTCGGCCCCGACGCGCGCGGCGGCGGTGGCGATCCCGTACCAGGCGCCGGTGTAGGACGGCGCCCGCCGCACCGCCTCCCGGAACGCCTCGAGCGCCTCCGCGTCGCGCCCCTGGCGCAGACGGGCATGGGCGAGGTGGAAGAGGCGCACCGCCCCGCCACGGTCGTCCCCCACCACCGGTTCGAGCACGGCGGCCGCGTCGTCGACCCGGTCGAGCTTGAGGAGCACGCGCCCCAGATGGCCCTGGACGTCGGGGAGCGAGGCATCGAGCCCGGCCGCGCGGGTGAGGAAGCCGGCCGCCGCCTCGTCGTCTCCCTCGCGCACGGCGATGAGACCGAGCCGGTACCACCCCTCGGCGGTGTCGGGATGTCTCTCGAGGTGGCTCTTCCAGGCGCTGGCGGCTTCGGCGTAGGCCCCCGATTCGGAGAGGATGGCCGCGTGGAGCGAGGTGGCGCGTGGCGACCCGCGATGTGCGGCGACGACGTGCGATCCGAGGCGGCGGGCCTCGGCGGCGAGTGCGGCGTAGGTGTCGGGCAGGGTCTCCTCCGGTGAAGGAAGGGACGCGTCGGCGGAACCACCGGATGCCGCGCGTGGTTCCCCCGGCGCCGGCGCCCGCGGGGCGAGGAGGAGCGGCGCCGCGAGCGTCGCCGCGAGCGCGACGGAGGCCGCGGCGAGCAGCAGGCCGGCCGCGCCCCGCAGCGGGGACGCGACCGGGGGCCGGGGGGCGGCGGAGGGGGGCCTGGACGTGCGGCGGGATCGCGGCATGGGGGAGCGGCCCTGGAACGCACCAAGCGGACGGCGCGTCGATCGACCGGCGACTACCGCAGCCGTTCCTTGAGGCGACGGCTCGCCCGCGTGAGCGTGTCGCGCTCCTCGGGCGTCAGGCTCGCCTCCCCGGAGCGGCTGATCTTCTCCAGGATCCTGTCGACCGACTCGTGGAGTTCGGCGTCGAGTGCCGGACTCTCGCTCGCCGCCGCCGCTGGCTCGCCGCCGCGCCGCGGCGCCGGCCGCGCCGGCGGTTCGTCGTCCGGCCGGAGGATGCGGAAGCGCGACTGCGCCTGGAGCAGACGCCCCGGCGCCTCGACGAGATCGCCGAGATCCCAGCCGCGCCAGGCGTAGGCGAGCCCGAACATCGCCCCCCCGATGTGGGCCACGTGGGCCACGTTGCCGGAGTGGTGGTACGCGCCGTTGACGTCGGAGAAGAAGTAGAGGATTCCCAGCGCCCAGGCGGGGATGGGGAGGATGCCCCAGAGGAGGAGTTCGCGGTGCGGGTTGTGCCAGATGAAGACGGCCAGGGTGGCCATCACGGCGCCGCTGGCGCCGACGAGGAAGGTGGTCCGCCCCCCGTCGCCCCCCCCCACCATGCTCGCCAGCCAGACCAGGCCGGAGACGAGCACCGCGGCGAACCAGAAACGGAAGAACTCGGCCCGGCCCACGCGGTCCTCGACCTCGGGGCCGAAGAACCACAGCGCCAGCATGTTGAGGCCCAGATGCCAGGGCGTGGACATCGAGTGGGCGAATCCGTACGTGACGAACCTCCACGCCTCGACGAGGTCGAGTCGGGCGCTGCTCGTGAGGGCGAGCAGGTCGGGGAGGGTGGCGGGCTCTCCGAAGAGAGCGAGCGGCCGGAGATCGTGGGCGAGGAGGCACACGATCCAGACGGCGCAGTTGGCGATGACCAGCGTCGTCACCGCGCTCCATTCGCCGAACCCCGACGAGGAGCCGCGCCACGATCGGTCGGAGGGGGTGTAGCGACGGTCGGCGAAACCCATGGAAGCCCTCGGCGGCCGGCGGCCTGCACCGGAATCGTGGGGCCCGGCACCCCCACGGCGAAGAATCATCGTAGGGGCTCACCGCGGGGGGGGGCAACCGGCCCCGTTTCCCGGGGCCCGCGGGGGACCGGAAGCCCCTCCGCCCCTGCGCCCCTCGGCCCCGTGTGCTAGATTCTGCCGGCGCGCGGCGGACGGGAGCGGTGCCCGCGGACGCGACGCGCGTGTCGGGGCGTGCACCATCACAGGGGAGAAGGCAAGGCCATGGCCACGAACGGGACGTTGGGGCGGAAGCTGCGGATGGCGATCGTCGGCGGAGGGCAGGGCTCCTTCATCGGCCGCGTGCACGTGACCGCCGCGGTGCTCGACAACCGGG
>CAZMOU010000234.1:0-252 GCA_964567835.1 uncultured Chitinophaga sp.
GTCTGCCAGGGGTCGAGGGTACCGAAGACGCGCTTCTGGACGTCGACCAGCTCGCGCTTGAGCCGCCGCAGTTCCTCCTGCTGCTGTGCACCCAGCGGCGCCGCCTCGAGGGCGTTGATCCGGTCCTCGATCTCGTAGATCGGCTTCTCGAGCGGGAGCCTGTGGAGGCCGCGTGACATCGATCGCTCCGGACGCGGGGACTGGGGCGGGGAAACCCCGGCAGTGTCCCACCGCGTCGCGGCGCGAGTCAAT
>CAZMOU010000234.1:262-2590 GCA_964567835.1 uncultured Chitinophaga sp.
GGCGCCCGCCAGCGAGGAGGGGCGCGACACCGATGATCCGGCGGCCGAGCCGGAGGGGGCCGGACTGAGCGCCGTGGTGGAGCGGGCCCCAATGCCTGAGGGCAACGGACCGCTGGCGCTATTCCCGCGGGGCGCCGGCCCCGGGGAATCAACCGCCGGCCGGATCGCGTTCGAAGAAGCGGATCTGCTTCAGCTGCCGGACGAAGTCGGCCATCGTCGCCGGCCGATCGGCCGGCTTCTTCGCCATCATCTGGCGGATCAGCTTCGAGGCGGCCGGCGTGACGTTGCGGTTGGAGGCCTCGACGACCGGCGGGTTCGCGAAGATGTGCTTGCCGAGGAGGTCGTTCTGGTCGACGCCCGTGAACGGTGGAGCCCCGGTGAGCATCTCGAAGGCCAGGCAGCCGAGGGAGTAGACGTCGCTGCGGGCGTCGAACGGCTGCCCGCGGATCTGTTCCGGAGCCATGTAGCTCGGCGTCCCCTGCGCCTGCTTCTTGGTCCAGAACAGACGGGCGAACGCCCCCGGAGGCCGCGCGGCGATGGCGTAGTCGAGGAGACGCACGTCGCCGTCCGGCGCGACCAGGACGTTGGCCGGCTTGACGTCACGGTGCACCCAGCCCGCGGCGTGGAGGGCGCCGAGCGCCTCGGCGATGCCGGTGAGGATCTTCACCGCCTTGGGGGCGGTCTTCTCCCGCTCGGCCGCCGAGGCGATGCCCGACCGGAGGTTCGGGCAGGCGAAGAGATCCATCACCAGGCAGGGCATGCGCTGGTACTCGGAGAGCCGATGGACCCGGATCAGGTTCGGATGGTCGAGATCCTTGCCGACGCGCAGTTCGTGCTCGAGTTGGCGGCGTTGCGCCTTGTCGGCGGCGAACTCCGGCATGAGCACCTTCACCGCCACCTGCCGACCCGTGCTCGAGTCGAACGCGCTCCACACCTGGCACTGGCGGCCGATGCCGAGTTGCCTCTGGAGCGAGAGTGGACCGAGACGGTCGGGGAGTTTGGCCATGGGGATCGGTCGTGGTGCTGCGGTCAGGGGTTGGGCGGGAGGGCGGTATCCCGCGGGGGCGTCACCGCCTTCCCGGGATCGACGACGATCGACACGAGCACCAGTCCCTGCGGCGGAGCGGTCGGGCCGGCCAGGGGACGGTGGCGGGCCGCGACGACCTCCGCCATCCATTCTGGTCTGCGGCGGCCGCAGCCGACCATCACCAGCGATCCGACGATTATCCGCACCATGTTGTGGAGGAATCCATTCCCCTCGACCTCGACCCAGATTTCGGCCCCGTCGAGGTCGTCGCCGCCGCGGCGGCGGCGGACGTCGAGGCGGTGGATCGTCCTGACTTTCGAACGCCGGGTCGAGGGTGTGGTCTCGAAGCTGGTGAAATCGTGCTCGCCGACGAGCGCTCCGGCGGCGTGGCACATCGACGGCAGGTCGAGCCTCGACTTCCAGCGCCACACCAGGTGCCGGGCGAGCACCGGCCGCCAGGGGGCGTCGTGGATGCGGTAGCGGTAGACCTTGGAGACGGCGCCGCGGACCGGATCGAACCCGGGGGCCACGTCGGCACCCTCCACGACCGTGATGTCGGGGGGGAGCCTGGCGTTGAGGGCCCGCACCCAGGTGGCGGCGTCGTGGGCCGCGCCGGACTCGAACGAGACCAGCTGGCCGAGGGCGTGGACCCCCGCATCGGTGCGGCTCGAACCCCGCGGCTGCACCGTCTCCCCGCTCACCGAGCGGATCGCCTCGGCGAGCGTCCCCTGGACGGTGTCGCGGCCGGGCTGCGCCTGCCAGCCGGAGTAACGGGTGCCGTCGTAGGCCAGCGTGAGCAGGATCGTGCGGGTCATGCCCGCACCGTCCCCCCCCCGCCCCCGCGGTCGGATGCGGCCATCCGTGCCGCGAGGTGTTCGGCGATCTGGACGGCGTTGGTGGCGGCCCCCTTCCGCAGGTTGTCGGAGACGCACCACAAGGCGATCCCCGCCGGGCAGGAGTCGTCCTCGCGGATGCGACCGACGAACACCTCGTCACGGCCGCTGCAGGCGCGCGGCATCGGGTAGAGCTTCCGTTCCAGGTCGTCGATCACGACGATCCCCGGGGCCGCCGCCAGGAGCGCCCGCGCCTCGGCGGCGGAGAGCTTGCGTTCGGTCTCGATGAGGATCGACTCGCTGTGGCAGTTGGCCACAGGGACGCGGACGCAGGTGGCACAGACGCCGATCGACTCGTCGCCGAGGATCTTCCTCGTCTCGTGCACCATCTTGAGTTCCTCGCTCGTGCCCCCGCCCGGCCGCGGCGAACCGATGTGCGGGATGAGGTTGGCGGCGATCGGGTGGGGG
>CAZMOU010000234.1:2600-3628 GCA_964567835.1 uncultured Chitinophaga sp.
CGTCGAGCCACGCCGTGGTGGCGTCGCGGAGTTCGGCGGTGGCGGCGAGGCCGGCGCCGCTCACCGCCTGGTAGGTGCTCACCACGACGCGCTTCACCCGGGCCGCGTCGTGGAGCGGCTTCATCACCATCACCATCTGCGTCGTGGAACAGTTGGGGCTGGAGATGAGGCCGCGGTGCCGGTCGATGTCCAGGGGATTGACCTCCGGGATCACGAGCGGGACCTCGGGACGCATGCGGAAATGGCCACTCTCGTCCACGACGACGGTCCCCCGCTCCACCGCCCAGGGCACGAACTCGGCCGCCACCTCGTCCGGCGTGCTGCCGATCGCGATCTGCACGCCGTCGAACGACTCCGGCCGCAGCACCTCCACCTCCATCGCCGCACCGGCGACGGTGAAGGGTTTGCCGGCGGTGCGCGCCGAGGCGAGGAGCTTGATGCGCCGCGCGGGGAACTGCCGGGCGAGGAGCGACTCGACGATGATCCGTCCGACGGCGCCGGTGGCGCCCACGACGGCGATGGTGTCGATCATGGAGGGGGATCCGGGGGGGCGTGGACGGGGGCGGGAAAGGTCAGGAGCCGCGATCGTCGGGGCCGCGTCGCGCGACGAGCGACCGCCAGGTCGCCGCCGGCACGAACGCCAGGTTGGCGACGATCATCGCGAGCGCGAACTCCTTCATCCCCATGGCGATCCCGATGCCGCCATGGACGAGGATCGCCATGCCGATCGCCAGCCGTCGCGTCAGCCACGGCCAGACGATCGCCGCGTAGGCGACCTCCCAGAAGAGCGTACCCAGCGTCAGGGCGTTGACCAGCAGGGGGTGGCGGGCCAGCCAGGTCAGGTCGAGCGTCCGGTAGCGGCTGTTGGCCGCCGCACCCCACAGGGCGGTTCCCTCCCACCAGCTCGCCCCGAGCAGCTTGGCGGTGCCGGAGAAGAAGTAGACGATGCACAGGTGCACCTGGACCAGCCGGAGGGCCACGTTGGCCCCGATCGACGGCCCGTCCGGCCGGGTCGTCAGCCCCCACCT
>CAZMOU010000234.1:3645-4865 GCA_964567835.1 uncultured Chitinophaga sp.
GGGGCCGATCGCCAGCGGGACGAGCAGCATGCCGAGGGCGTCGTCGTAGCCGAAGACCGTGAGCGGGGTGCGATTGACGGCCGAGAGGAATCCGGCGAGCGCGACGGCGGCGGCCACCGGGGTGCAGAGCCCGACCGCCAGACAGATCGCCGACGCGAGCGTGAGAAGGAGCAGGACCCGGACGGCCGTGGGGGAGGACGCGGCGAAGAACCAGCTCCATTGCCACGGTTGATCGTTCATCCGCCACACGTCGCCGTCCCGCAGCCAGCCGTGCGGCCCGAAGAACGCGTCGGCATCCATCAGCCACACCATGGAGCTCCACGCAAGGAGCAGTCCGGCCGCGATCCGCACCACCGCGAGCGGGAGCGGATCGGCCGGCGTGAACCAGAAACGGTCCCACGCTTCCCGCCACGCGGCGAACCAGCCCGGATGCGCCGCCCCCCTCTCCCCTGCCCCGTCCGGCACCGCGACGGGTGGCGACGACTTCGGCGACGGCGCCGGACGTCGGGACGGAACGTTCATCGTCGGGGCTCCGCGGCGGCGCCGAGGGCGTAGGTCCCCAGCGGCGTCTCGAGGTCGGGGGCCACGGTGCCGGCGAGCGAGGCCTCCGGGGTCGGCAGGTCGAACTCGACCATCGTCAGGTCCACCTCGACGCCTCCGTGCCGGCGGAGCAGTTGCCCCGCGACACCCATGACCAGCGGCTGCCAGCGGGGCTTCGCCTCGCGCCGCACCTCGGCGGGGGCGTCGGGGACGGGCACCAACCCGGCGATCTTCTCGGCGATCATGAAACGACGGTGGTAGAGGAGCCGGGGGCGATCGACCTCCGGGTCGGGGAGGAGCCCCGTCCGGGTCGCACCGTCGGGCATCCGCATCGACCAGCGGATCGCATGGCCGGGACCGGGATCGGGGGCGAAGAAGCGGTAGCCGTGCCCGAGGTAGAGCGCTCCCACGAGCGGTCGCAGAGGCTGGACGAGGCGGGCGGCCAATTCGCTCGACGGCGAGGGGCCGGCCAGCGGCGGCACCACCACGAGCGCGAGGTAGAGGAGGATCGCCGCGGAGGCGAACCCCCTCCCCAGACGCGTCCAGCGTGCGGCCGGGGTGACGATCGGATCGCGGGCGAGGGGGGCGTGATTCAAGGGGGCGGTTCCGACCCGGGGCCGCGATCGGGGCGACCGATCCGTCGGTGCATCGACCACCGGCTCGGTCCGACTTGCGGCGCC
>CAZMOU010000235.1:0-4825 GCA_964567835.1 uncultured Chitinophaga sp.
GAGCTCCTCTTCCTCGGCCACGCCCACACCGCCGGCGACGCCGTCGCCTGGCTGCCGCGCCACAAGATCCTCTTCACGGGCGACGCCTGCGTGAACGGCGCCTTCAACTACACCGGTGACTCCGACACCGCGAGCTGGGTGGCCGTCCTCGGCGCCATGGAGAACCTCGGGCCGACGACGATCTGCCCGGGCCACGGCGAGGCGGGTGGACCGGAGGTGATCGCCAACCAGAAGCGCTGGTTCACCGAGCTGCGCGCCCGCGTCAAGGCGGGGATCGACCGGGGCGAATCGCTCGAGAAGATCAAGGAGGATTTCGACGTCCCCTTCTACAAGGAATGGACCGGGAAGGAATCGAAGGCCCAGACCGAGAACATCGAGCACGTCTTCAAGGAGCTCTCGAGTCCCGGCAAGCCGCTCGGCAAGCGCACCCCCCACCGGCATCCCCATCCGCATCCGCAGGCGGCCTCCGCGGGGAGCGGGAAGTGATGCGCCCCGCGTTCGCGGCGCTCGTCGCCGCCCTCCTCACCGTCGTCGGGGCCTCGGCCGCGGATCCCGAGCTCACGCTCGAGCGGATCATGGGGAGCCCGGCGCTCTCCGGCCGCGTGCCCCGCGGGCTCGCCCTCTCCCCCGACGGGAAGCTCGCCACGCTCCTCGAGCCGCGTGCCGACGACCGCGACCGCTACGACCTGTGGGCGATCGACACGACCACCGGCGAACGACGCATGCTCCTCGACTCGACGAAGTTCGGCGGCGGCGAGATCTCCGAGGAGGAGAAGATGCGCCGCGAGCGCGCCCGGGTCGGCGGCACGCGCGGCGTCGTCTCCTATTCCTGGGCCCCCGACTCCCGGGCGCTCCTCGTCCCGCTCGACGGCGATCTCTACGTCGCCGACGCCGCCGCCGGCACCGTCCGGCGCCTCACCGACACCCCCGAGACCGAGCTCGACGCCAAGATCTCGCCGCGCGGGGGGTTCGTGTCGTTCGTCCGCGACGCGAACCTCCGGCTCCACGATCTCGCCACCGGCTCGGAGCGCCAGCTCACGACCGACGGCGGCGGCGACGTGTCGTGGGGGAGCGCGGAGTTCGTGGCCCAGGAGGAGATGGACCGCCGCGACGGGCACTGGTGGAGCCCGGACGACACGCGGCTGGTCGTCGCCCGCGTCGACGAGTCGGGCGTGCGGATGGTGTCGCGGGGGAGCATCGGCGCCGACGGGACGCGCGTCTTCGAGCAGCGCTATCCGCGCGCCGGCACGCCGAACGCCCGCGTGGAGCTGTTCGTCCTCCCGGTCGACGCCGGCGGTGAACCGGTGAAGATCGATCTCGGCCCCGACCCGGACGTGTACGTCGCCAGGGTCGACTGGGCCCCCGACGGCTCGCGCCTGTTCGTGCAGCGGCAGTCGCGCGACCAGAAGCGCCTCGACCTCCTCGAGGTCGATCCCGCCACCGGCCGGTCGACGACCCGGCTCGCCGAGACCTCCCCCACCTGGGTCAACCTCTCCGACGATCTCCGCATCCTCGGCGACGGCCGGCTCCTCTGGACGAGCGAACGCGACGGCTTCCGCCACCTCTACGTCGGGCGCGACGGGAGGCTCGAGCAGGTGACGCGCGGCGCGTGGGGGATCGACAAGCTCGTCGGCGTCGACGAGGCGCGGGGCAAGGTGTTCTTCATCGCCGGCGTCGAGACGCCGATCGAGCGGCATCTGTACGCGGTCGATCTGCCCGGGGCGGGCGCGGCGGCGACCCCGGTGCGGCTCACCGAGCCGGGGGGCTGGCACGACGCCACCTTCGACAAGACCGGCTCGCGCACGATCCTCACCCGCTCGACGCCGTCGCAGCCGCCGCAGGTCCTCCTCGCCGACGCCGCCGGGAAACGGATCGCCTGGATCGAGGAGAACCGGGTCGAGGGGGAGCATCCCTACGCGCCCTACGTGGCCGGCCATCTCGTGCCCCAGTTCGGCACGCTCCCGGCCGAGGACGGCACGCCCCTCCACTACTCCCACCTGAAGCCGCGCCTCGCGCCCGGCGCGAAGGCGCCGGCGCTCGTCATCGTCTACGGCGGCCCCGGCGTGGGGCCGCTGGCGGCACGCCGCTGGGGCAACCCCGTCGCGCAGTGGTTCGCGCGCCGCGGCTGGCACGTCTTCTCGCTCGACAACCGGGGCACGAGCGGCCGCGGCAAGGCCTTCGAGGACCCGATCCACCTCGCCTTCGGGGAGGTGGAGGTGCGCGACCAGAAGGTGGGGGTCGATTGGCTCGCGGCGCGTGACGACGTCGACGCGGAGCGGATCGCCCTCCACGGCTGGTCCTACGGCGGCTACATGACGCTCCGGCTCCTGGCCGCCTGGCCCGGCCTCTTCGCCGCCGGCGCCTCGGGCGCCCCCGTCACCGACTGGTCGCTCTACGACACCCACTACACCGAGCGCTACCTCGGCAACCCGGAGACCGACCGCGGGCCCTACGACCGCGGCGGCGTCCTCGGCGTCGCCGGGAAGATCGTCGACCCGCTGCTGGTGATCCACGGCATGGCCGACGACAACGTCGTCTTCGAGAACACGACCGCGCTCGTCTCCCGGATGCAGAAGGAGGGGCAGCTCTTCGAGATCATGGTCTATCCCGGGCAGAGCCACGGGATCGCGGGCACGCCCGACAAGATCCACCTGTGGCGCACGATCAGCGACTTCTTCGACCGTCGCCTCGCCGCACCACGGGTGCCGCGGCCATGATCGAGCGCCACCCGGCCCGCGTGTTCGTCGCGACGGCGCTCCTCGCCGCCGTGGCCTGCCCCGCCGCGGAGCCGGCCGACGGCTTCGACGCCGACTGGAGGCGGGCGACGGCGCTCGAGGAGCGCTTCGGCGGCAGGGTCTTCCGCTCCCGGATCGACCCGCGCTGGATCGACGACGGCGCGGTGCTCCTCTATCGCGTGCAGACCGGTCCCGACGCCCACTCGGTGGTGCGGGTCGACTGCCGCTCGGGGGAGCGGCTGGTGCTCCCCCCCGACGATCCACGTGCCGCCGACCTGCACGCCGCCGCGGCCCGGCGCGTGCGTCTCGACCGGGGGCTGCGGAGCGGCGACGGCCCCGAGACCTCGATCCGCCTCGAGAACGCGACCGCCGAGGCGCTCCGGACGGTGTGGATCGACGGCGGCGGCGAGCGCCGCCCCTACGGCGAGCTCGCCCCCGGCGCCGCCCGCGACCAGCACACCTTCGCCGGGCACCTGTGGGGCTTCGAGCGCCGCGACGGCACGCTCCTGGCGGCCGCGGCGGCGGAGCGTGGCGGCTCGACCTTCCGCGTCGACTCCCTCGACCCCGACGTCGTGCCGGCGTCGGGCCGGCGTCCCCCGCGGCGCCGCGACCCTCCCGCAGGGCCGGCCCCGCAGCCGCCGCGCGCCGAGGTGATCGAGCGCGACGGCAACCTTCTGGCGCGGGTCGCCGACGGCGGCGAGACCCCGCTCACCACCGACGCCACCCCGACGGACCACGCCACCCCCGCCCGCTTCGTCTCCCCCGACGGGCGGTTCCTCGTGGCGATCTGGCAGCGCGACGGCGAGCACCGCACGGTGTCGATCGTCGAGTCGGCGCCGAAGGACCAGCCCCAACCGAAGGTCCACCAGTTCCGCTACGACAAGCCGGGCGACCGGATCGACGAGCGCCGGCCGCGGCTCTTCGACCTGGAGGCGCGGTCCGAGATTCCGCTCGACGGCTCCCTCTTCGCCACCCCCTGGGACCTCTCCGACTTCCTCTGGCTCCCCGATTCGTCCGCCTTCCTCTTCCGCCACAACGCCCGTGGCCACCGCACGATGCGCGTCCTCTCGATCGAGGTGCCGTCGGGGCGCGTGCGGACGGTGGTCGAGGAGACGAGCCCGACGTTCATCGACTGGGTGAGCCGCTCCTGGCTCCACTGGCTCCCCGCCGAGGGCAGGCTCCTCTGGAGCAGCGAGCGCAGCGGCTGGCACCACCTCGAGAGCGTCGACGTCGCCACGGGTGAGCGCCGACCGATCACCTCGGGGGAGTGGGTGGTGCGCGGCGTCGACGGGGTGGACGAGGAGGCGCGGACGCTGACGATCCGCCTCTCCGGCCGCGATCCAGCCCAGAGCCCCTACCACGTCCACCATGCCCGCGTCGGCTTCGACGGCGACCGCTTCACGATGCTCACCGAGGGGGACGGCACGCACGAGCTCGTCTGGGCCCCCGACGGCGCCACCTACGTCGATTCCTGGTCGCGCGTCGATCTCCCCCCGCGGCACGAGCTGCGCCGCGGGAGCGACGGCGCGAAGCTCTGCGATCTCGAAGCGGCCGACGACACGGCGCTCGTCGCCGCCGGCTGGCAGCGGCCGGAGCGCTTCGTCGCCAAGGGGCGCGACGGCACCACCGACATCCACGGCATCGTTCTCCGCCCCTCCGGGTTCGACCCGGCCGAGCGCTACGCGGTCGTCGAGAACGTCTACGCCGGCCCGCAGGACAGCCACACTCCCGTCGCGTGGCGGACGTCGTTCGGATCGATGTCGCAGCTGGCGGAGCTCGGCTTCGTCGTCGTCCAGGCCGACGGGATGGGGACCGCCAACCGCAGCAAGGCCTTTCACGACGTCTGCGCGAAGAACCTCGGCGACGCCGGCTTCCCCGACCGGATCGCCTGGCTCCGCGCCGCCGCCGCCACGCGCCCCTGGATGGATCTCTCGCGCGTCGGCATCTACGGCGGCAGCGCCGGCGGCCAGAACGCCATGCGCGCCCTCATCGCCCACCCCGACGTCTATTCCGTGGCGGTGGCCGACTGCGGCTGCCACGACAACCGCATGGACAAGATCTGGTGGAACGAGCAGTGGATGGGCTGGCCG
>CAZMOU010000236.1:0-2316 GCA_964567835.1 uncultured Chitinophaga sp.
TGTCGGCGCCGGCGCCGGCCGACTCGGCGGCGCCGCTCGACGACCTGCGGCGCGCACTCGCCACGGCAGCGCCGGCCGACGCGCCGCGGCTCGCCGAACGCGTGCGGCAGTGGCAGGGGGCGCTGTGGCGCTTCAACAAGGTCGGCCAGATCGGCCGGCGCCTCGGCCGCCCCGACGGCCCCGAGACCTGGCTCGAGGCGCGCTCGCCGCTGGTGGCCCGGCAGTCGTTTCGCGTCCGCCTCCCCGACCACGCCGACGGCGCGGCTGTCGCCGTCGCCTTCGATGCCGGTGACCGTGGTGCCGGCGCCGGGGGTGCCGCAGGCGATGTCGTCGTCTGGGAGCGGCCGCGGCTGGTGGCACCGGGGCGCGGCGACGTGGCATTGGCCGACGTCGGCCGGCTGGCGACGGCGCTGGCCGGCTGGCGGCAGGAACTGGCGAGCAGCGCCGCGGCGAGCCTGGCGGCGGCCGACGAACTGCGCGAGGCGACCGGGGCGCCCCCGGCGCTCGAGGCGCTGGCGGCGCGGCGCGGCGTCGATCCGCTGCTCCTGGCCGGGTGGCTGGGGGCGCTGGGGATCGGCGCGGGGCCGGTCGACTTCGACCTCCTCGCCACCCCCGAGCGCGGGATCGGCGGCTGGGAGGCGGTGCGCGGGTTCGTCGCCGCCGACGCGCTGAGCGTCGTCGCCAACGCCTCCGACCAGTCGGTGCAGATCCCCGGCACGCTCGGCGCCCACGGCGTGGCCGTCCACCCCGCCCCCACGAAGCGCGTGATCGTCGCCTGGCGGAGCCCCGTCGCCGGCGCGGTGACGGTCTCCTCCGTCGTGACGCGCGCCCACGTCGGCTGCGGCAACGGCACCACCTGGAGCCTCGAGGTGCGGCGCGGCGGCGTCCGCCAGACGCTCGCCAGTGGGTTCGCCGACGAGCCGAAGCCCAAGACCGCCGGCCCGCTCGCCGGCGTCGCCGTGCAGCCCGGCGACGCGATCTGCCTCGTCGTCGGGCCGCGCGACGGCAGCCATGTGTGCGACCTCACCGCCATCGACCTCACGATCGCCCACGGCGACGAAACCTGGCACCTCGCCGGCGAGGTGTCGCCCGACATCCTCGCCGGCAATCCCCACGCCGACGGCCGCGGCCGCGCCGGCGTGTGGCACTTCGCCCACGAGCCCGACCAGCCGACCGGGGCCCTCGCGATCCCCCCCGGCTCGGTCCTCGACCGCTGGCTCACCGCACCGGCTGGCGCCGAGCGCGCGGCTGCCGCTGCCGAACTGGCGCGCCTCCTCGCCGCGGCGCAGGCCGGCCAACGCCCCGACGGCCCCGATGGTGCCCTGGTGCGCCTCGTGCTCTCGCCGTCGGGGCCGGTGCTCGCCCCGCGGTTCCGCGCGTGGCTCGCCGCCCCCGCGCCTGCCGGGGCCGGTGCGTTCGGCCACCATCCCGATGGTTTGGCGGTCGGCCCGGCCGACCTGTGCGTGGCGGCCCCGGGCCGGTTCACGGTCGAGATCCCCGCCGATCTCGCCGCCGGCAGCGAGCTGGTCACCGCCGCCACGCTCCATCCGCAGGCGCCGCCGACGGCCTGCGTCGAGCCGGCGCTGCACGTGGGGGGCGCGCCCGCAGGGGAGCCGGGGCTCCGCGCTGGCGCGGCGGTGATCGCCGCCCCGGGGTCTCCAGCCGCGCGGCGGATCGAGGAGGGGTTCGCCGCGTTCCGGGAGCTGTTTCCCACGGCCCCCTGCTACGTGCGGATCGTGCCGGTCGACGAGGTCGTCACGCTCAACGTGTTTTTCCGCGAGGACGACCACCTCCGCCGGCTCCTCCTCGACGCCGAGCAGACCTCCCGGCTCGACCGGGCGTGGGAAGAGCTGCTCTACGTCAGCCGCGAGCCGCTCGAACTGCGCGACGCGCTCGAGCAGCTCATCGAATACGCCACGCAAGACAACCCCGCCGGCGTGCAATCGTTCACGCCGATGCGCCCCCATGTCGTCGCCCGCGCCGAAGAGTTCGCCCGGCAGCTGGTGGCGACCGAGCCGGCCCACGTCGACGCCGTCGTCGCCCACGCCGGCCGGGCCTTCCGCCGGCCGCTCACGGCAGGGGAGCAGGAGCGGCTCCGCGGGCTCTACCAACGCCTCCGCGCCGAGTCGCACTCCCACGAGGAGGCGATCCGGCTCACGCTGGCCAGCGTGCTGGTGGCGCCGGAGTTTCTCTACAGGCTCGAAGCGCCCGGCGCCGGCAGTGCCGCTTCGCCGGTCACGCCATACGAGTTGGCGACGCGGCTGAGCCTGTTTCTCTGGTCGTCGCTCCCCGACGACGAGCTTGTGGCGCTGGCCG
>CAZMOU010000236.1:2326-4691 GCA_964567835.1 uncultured Chitinophaga sp.
GCCGCCAGCGGCGCGCTTGCCGACGACGCCGTGCTCGTCGCCCAGACGCGGCGGATGCGCGCCGACCCGCGCGCGCGGCGGCTGGCCGAGGAGTTCGGCACGCAGTGGCTCCACGTCCACGGTTTCGCCGGTCACGACGAGAAGAGCGCCGAGGCGTTTCCCACGTTTCATGCCCTCCGCGCCGCGATGGCGGAGGAGACGGTCCTGTTCCTCGACGACCTGTTCCGCCACGACCGGTCGATCCGGTCGCTTGTCGACGCCGACCACACGTTTCTCAACGCCGCTCTGGCCGCGCACTACGGGATCCCCGGCGTCGAGGGGGACCACTGGCGCCGCGTGGACGGCGTGCGCGCCTTTGGCCGCGGTGGAATCCTCGGCCTCGCGACCACCCTCGCGACGCAGAGCGGCGCCTCGCGCACGAGCCCCATTCTCCGCGGCAACTGGCTCTCCGAGGTGATCCTCGGCGAGAAGCTCCCCAAGCCGCCGAAGAACGTCCCGCTCCTGGCCGACGCGGTGCCCGCGGGGCTCTCCGAGCGCGACCTGATCGCCCGCCATTCGGCCGACGAGTCGTGCGCCACCTGCCACCGGCGGATCGACCCCTACGGCTTCGCCCTCGAGGGGTTCGACGCCATCGGCCGGCGCCGCACCGCCGACGCCGCCGGCCACCCGATCGACGATCGGACGACGCTCCCCGACGGCACCGACGTGGCGGGGGTCGAGGGGCTGCGCGGGTGGCTCGCCGGGAAACGCGCTGCCGACGTCGAGCGGCAGTTCTGCCGGAAGCTGCTCGGCTACGCGCTCGGCCGCGGCGTGCAGCTCTCCGACGAACCGCTCCTCGACACGATCCAGGAGCGCCTCGCCACCGCCGACCACCGCGTCGGCACGGCGATCGAGGCGATCGTCACGAGCCCCCAGTTCCGCTCGATCCGCGGCCGCGACGCCGCCGATGAACCCTGACACGCCAGCCGCCAGCCAAGCCCGCTCCCGCCACCTGCCGCCGGAGGATCCCATGACGATCCACGCCCATACCACCCTGCCGCGCCGCACCCTCCTCCGCGGGCTGGGGGTGTCGATGGCCCTGCCGTGGATGGAGTCGCTCGCCGCACGGGCCGAGGCCGCCGCGGAGCCGCCGGTCCGCCTGGCGGTGCTCTTCGCCGGCAACGGCTTCCACTCACGCCAGTGGTGGGCCGAGGGGAGCGGCGCGGCGATGCGCCTCGGGAAGGTGCTCGAGCCGCTCACCCCCCACCGCGAGAAGCTGCTGTTCGTGAAGGGGCTCTACAACGAGCAGGCGCGGAAGGGAAACATCCACTCCTCGCAGACCGGCAACATCCTCCCCGGAGCGCCGCTGGCCAGCGGGGGCGACATCCGCTCCGGCACGAGCTTCGATCAACTGGTCGCCGCCACCCACGGCCGGGCGACGAAGGTGCCGAGCCTCGTGCTCGGCTGCGAGAAGGCCAATCCCTCGGTCCACAAGAACTACTCGATGCTCTACAGCTCCCACATCTCGTGGAGCTCACCGACCACCCCCACCCCCCTGGAGCTCTACCCCGCCCTCGCCTTCGACCGCCTCTTCACCGAGGGGTCGGAGCGCGGCGACGAGAGCGTGCTCGACGCCGTCCTCGAGGATGCCGGCGACCTGCGGCGGCGGATCGCCACGACCGACCAGCGGAAGCTCGACGAGTACCTCGACAGCGTCCGCGACGTCGAGAGCCGGATCGCGGGGGCGGGAAAGCGCGGCGAGCTGCAGGGGTGGAAGCCGGCGCTCGCCGCCCCCGACCGGCCGCGGCCGGCCGACGGCATCCCGCAGGACATCGCCGAGCACATGCGGCTCATGTGCGACATCCTCGTGCTCGCCTTCCAGACCGACACCACGCGGGTGGTGACGCTCAAGCTCAACAACGACCACTCCGCGCTCCGCTTCCCCAACCTCCCGCGCGTCGACAACCCCGCCCAGGGGATCGACTACATGATCCACCACCTCCTCTCCCACTCCGACGGCGACGACTGGCTGCGGGTCAACCAGTTTTTCCTCGAGCAGATGGCCCACGTCGCCCGCCGCCTCGACGCGATGCAGGAAGGGGAGCGGACGCTCCTCGACAACTCGATGGTCATGCTCTGCTCGAGCATGATGGCCGGGGCCAAGCACGACAACGACCAGCTCCCCGTCGCCCTCCTCGGCCGCGCCGGCGGCCGGCTGGAGAGCGGGCGGGTGCTCGACTACACGGGCCGGCCCGACCGGCAGCTGTGCCGGCTGTTCCTCTCGATGATGGAAAAGGTCGGTGTCCGCCCCGGCACCTTCGGCGACGCCACCACGCCGCTCGCCGAGGTCTGAACGGTCGCCCGGGAAGGCCCCGCACCACGGGAC
>CAZMOU010000237.1:0-474 GCA_964567835.1 uncultured Chitinophaga sp.
GGGGGGGAACTGCACGCCGTGGAGGCCGCCGGCGAGGTCCTCCACGGGCATGAGCGTCCCCTCGTCGTCGACGGCGGTGATCGCGAGCGCGGCCGGGAGCGAGGCCCGCTCGATGACGAGCGAGTGGTAGCGGGCCGCGGGGAACGGGCTGGGGATGCCGGCGAAGAGATCGACGCCGTCGTGGTGGATCGGGCTCGTCCGTCCATGGACCGGTTCGCGGGCCCGCACGATCCGGCCGCCGAGCGCCGCCCCGATCGCCTGGTGGCCGAGGCAGACGCCGAGTTGCGGCACGCGCCCCCGGAAGGCGCGCACGGCGGCCACCGAGCAACCGGCCTCGAGCGGCGTGCAGGGGCCGGGGGAGATGACCAGCGCCCGCGGGCGGAGGCGTTCGAGCTCGCCCACGGTCACCTCGTGCGCCGGCACGACGAGCGTCGGCGCCCCGAGGAGGCGCAGGTAGCGCGCGAGATTGAAGAC
>CAZMOU010000237.1:484-4620 GCA_964567835.1 uncultured Chitinophaga sp.
GTTGTCGAGGAGGACGATCATCGTCGGTCCTCCGTGCCGGCGTCACCCGCGCCGCCGAGGCTCGCGAGCACGCGCAGCATCCCCTCCGCCTTGTGGAGGCTCTCGGCGTGCTCCGCGGCGGGGTCGCTCGAGGCGGTGATGCCCCCGCCGGCGGCGAACGTCGTGGCCCCGCCGCCGGCGACGAGGGTGCGGATGAGGAGATTCCAGTCGGCGTCGCCGTCGAGGCCGAGCCAGCCGATCGACCCGCAATAGGCCCCCCGGGCGACCGGCTCCAGTCCGGAGATGATCTCGCAGGCGCGGCGCTTGGGCGCGCCGGTGACGCTGCCGCCGGGGATCGCCGCCACCAGCGCGTCGAGCGCCGTCCGCTCCGGGGCCAGTCGCCCCGTCACGATCGACACCAGGTGCTGCACCGTGGCGTAGCGCTCGAGGCGGCAGAGCGCCTCCACGCGGACGCTCTCCGCCGTGCAGACCCGGGCGAGGTCGTTGCGCACCAGATCGACGATCATCACGTTCTCGGCCCGATCCTTGGCGCTCGCCTCCAGGTCGTCTCCGGCGAAGAGGTCGGCCTCCGGGAGGGCGAGGACGCGGCGCGTCCCCTTGATCGGGTGCATCCGCGCCGTCCCGCGCGACACCGAGAGGAGCCGCTCCGGCGACATGCTCGTGATCCGCACCGTGCCGGCGTCGTAGCTGGCCGCGAAAGGGGCCGGGTTCAGGGCGCGGGCCCGGAGATGGAGGAGGGTGGGGTCGGTCTCCCCCGCGACGGCGAGACGCTGCGCGAGGTTCACCTGGAAGACGTCCCCGGCGCGGACGAACTCGATCCCCGCCGCCACCATCTCCCGGTAGGCCGCGGGGGAGTGCGTGGAGAAGACGCCGGGATGTCCGGCGAGCGGGAAGCGGGCGGAGGGGGGCAGCGCGGCCGGTGGGGGAGTCCCGGCCGCGCGGCCGCATCCGAGGTGGGCGAGCCAGGCGTCGATCCGTTCGTGGGCGCGGCGCGCGCGGGCCGCCGGTCCGCGCGCCGGCACCCCCTGGGAGACGAGCCAGCCGCGGCCGAGGTCGTGGTCGAAGGCGCAGACGACGTCGTAGAGGCCGAGCGAGACGAGCGGCACCCCCGCCGCGGCGGCGCGCGCCGGCGCGACCCCCTCGAGCGCGAGCCCCGCCTCGTAGGCGAGCAGGCCGGCGAATCCCCCCTGGAACGGCGGCAGCCCGGGGATCGTGGGGCAGCGCAGGTCGGCGAGGATCGAACGCAGCGTCGCCAGGAGCGATTCCACCTCCCTCCCGGCGTCCTCCCCGGCCGCCGCCGCCACCTCGAGCACGTGGATCGGATCGACCGCCAGGAAGGAGTGGCGTCCCAGCCGCGGGGCGGCGGAGTGGCCGTCGGCGGGGACGTCCACGAGGGCGCTGTCGAGGAACAGGCGCCGCGGGGCCCCGGCGAGGGACGCGAAGAGTTCGTGGGCCGCGACCCCCTCCGGGAGTTCGAGGACCACCGCACCGGACGCCGTGACGGTGCGCCGCGCGGCACGCCACTGCCCCGCCGTCGGCATCATGGCCCCTCCTCCGCCGGGGCGGGGCCCCCCTCTCCCGCCGCACGGGCCGCGGCCCGCGAGGGTCCATGCCCGATCTCGGGCCGCGTCAGGTGCCCCCAGTCGAGCGCCTGATCCTGGCGGTAGTCCTTGTCGAGCGTCAGGGCGGTGACCGCCTTGGCCGCCTCGTAGCCCAGATAGAACGCGTGCGACGGGTCGAGCGAATCCCCCCGCTCGGCCTCGAGCGCCGAGAAGAGGGCGAAGGGGTCGGCGTCGGCGAGGTGGAGCCCGCGGCCGACGAGGTGGACCCGGCCACGCTCGGCGAACATCCGGTAGCTCGTGTCGCGGATCGCGGCGGCCAGGCGATCGAGGGCCTCGTCGCCGTGGGCCGCCTGCGGCCTGCCCGACCGGAGCGTGATCAGCCGCGGCTCGACATGCTTGGGGAGCGTGCGCCGCGCGACGGCGTGGTGGACGAGCCTCCGGGCGAGATCGCACTCGCGCACGCTCGAGCGCGCCCAGTGGATCACCTCGGTGGTCAGCACCGAGCCGATGCCGAGCTCGGCGCAGATCCCGAGCAGCAGGACGTTCACGCCGGCGGAGTCGACGTCGGTCAGCTCGGTGAGGTTCCCGATCCCCATCATCATCGGCGCGGCGGGGAAGCGGCGGCGTGTGTCGATGTAGCGTCCCAGGCTCGCGGCCAGGCCGAAGCCGATCGGCTCGAGGACCGGATCGATGCGGTACCGGACCCCGGCCCGGTCGAGGGTGGCGAGCGTGGCGTCGAGGCCCTCGAGCGTGGACGGCACGTCGGGGATCGCCACCACCTCCACGCCCCAGTCGGCCGCCCGCGCCGCGTTGGAGGAGTTCACCGAGAGGACGAGCGAGGCCCCCGCCGCGACCGCGGCCGCCACCTCGTCGGGATCGAAGCTGTCGATGGAGACCGGATGCCCGTCGTCGACGAGCCGGCGGACGACCTCGCCGACGCCGCTCCAGCCGCCGCCGGGATCGCAGCCCAGATCGATCCTGTCGGCGCCGTCGGCCCGCATCCGCCGGGCCTCGGCGAGGATCGCGTCGGGGGCCAGGCGCGGGGCATGGTTGATCTCGGCGAGGATCTCGATCGAGTGCGCGCCATAGCCCTCGAGATCCCGGGCCCTGCGGCCGAAGTGCTCGTCGAGGCGGCGGAGGTCCTCCGGCCCGCGCTCCACCGGCACGCCGCACGCCTCGCGGATCGGATCGAGCGGTCCGGAGGCGAGGCCGGGCACGATCACCCGCTCCGTCCCCGCCGGCACCGCGATCCGCCTGGCGATCCAGGGGGTCGTCATGAGGGCCGCGACGGTGATGTTCATCACCTGCACCGAGGGCTCGAAGCCCGCCTCGGGCGCCAGCCGCGCGAGCGCCTCCTCGAGCGACGGCGCCGCGAGCCGACCGGTGACGAAGTGGATCTTTTCGCGGGGGTGTGACACGGGCTGCGCCGGGATGGCACCGGGAGGCTTCCGAATCGAGTCTAGCTGTCCGTGGAAAAAGTCATCCGTGACCTTTTTCCACTCGAGACACCCCCGAAAAAGCCGGGGGTTTTCGGGGGTGCCGGCCGCCGCATCCGGCGGCGCCCACTTTCTCCACGGCCCGCTGGCGGTGGGCCGGTGGAAAAAGCCCGCCGGCTTCGTCATCCATCCTCGCGACCACGGCACACGCCGGCGCGCCGCGCGGGCCCTGCCCGGCCGCGCCACCCCCGCTCCCCCGCACGCTCCCGGGGCGACGGCCCGTCCACCGCCACGCTATTCTGGCAGCCTCGTCGCCCGGGGTCGCCCCCCGGTACCGATCCCCGCCGCCACCTTCCCCGGGGCCATTCTCATGACGCCCTCCACCCGTCGCGCCCGCTGGCTCGCCGCCTGCCTCGTGCTCGGGGCCGCCGTCTCGACCGCCCAGGACACGACGCCCCCCGGTGACCCGGAACTCGCGCGCATCCTCCGGGAGCACGCCGAGGCGGTCGGGCGCCTCGAGGAGCGGTACCGTCAGGCCCGCGAGGGACGGCTCGGCGAGACCCTCGCGCGGCTCCGGGAATTGCAGGACGAGCACTGCCGCGCGGCCCGCCTCGACGAGGCGGTCGCGGTCCGCGACACGATCCGCCACCTGTCGGGCGCGCCGGCGGCGCCGGCGCAGCCGATGGTCCACGCGCCGTTCGCCCCGGAAAAGCTCGCCGCGCTCGCGGTCCAGCCGGGGCAGTCGTGGCAGTTCACCGTCACCGGGTCGCCCCAGGGGCCGGTGTGGGGCACCGACGTCTACACGATCGACTCGCGCCTCGCCGCCGCGGCGGTGCACGCCGGCGTCCTCGCGCCTGGGGAGACCGGCGTGGTGACGGTGCGGATCGTGGCCTCGCCGGACGAGCATCCGGCGTCGGTGCGGCATGGCGTGGCGTCGGGCCGCTGGGGCCGCTACCGGGCGAGTTACCGCGTCGAGCGCGCACTCGCCGCGCCGGTGACCCTGCCCCGCGAGCCCGGGCTCCCCGCCGTCCCGCCGCCACCGCCGGTCGGTTTCCCACCCCTGCCTCTGCCCCCTGGGCTGCCGCCGTCACCGGGGTTCGTGGTCCCGGTGCCTTCCCCCGTTCCGCCCGCCCAGGCG
>CAZMOU010000238.1:0-4600 GCA_964567835.1 uncultured Chitinophaga sp.
GCACGGCCGGAAGGAGCAGTCCGACGAGGGTGCCGATGATGGCGATGACGACGAGGAGTTCGACGAGCGTGAAAGCGGTCCGGCGACGCGGGGACGGCGAGAGGATCATGGATGACTCCGTCGGATGGATGCGGCGGTGCCGCTCGATGAAATCGGACAGGGAAATACTACACACCGGCCCCGGGGATGCGACGCCTGCCGCGTCAGGATTGATGAAAAACGGGGCCGATGGACGGTTGCCCGGGGAAAAAGGGTGCGGCGCCCCGACGGCCGGGCCACGTCGGGCTCCCCCGCTCACCAGTAGACGTAGTGGAGGAAGCGCTCCCGGTCCGCCCGCGGCAGCGCCTCGACGTCCGGGATCACCCAGCGGTTCTCCTCGGTGTCGATGAGCATCTTTCCGTCGCTGCCGAACTCGATCGCCTGGCTCGACGTCCACCTCGTGGTGAACCGCTGCCTCCCGGCATCGGTGTCGACGTCGAAGTCGAGGTAGCCGTGGCCCAGCTTCACGTCGTGGACGCGCTCGATGCAGCGCACCAGCGAGCGTCGCTTGAGCCCGCTTCGCACCACCCCGACGTCCGCTTCCGGCCAGTCGGCCAGCGAACGGATCATGCCCAGTTCGATCTCGTCGCCGGTGTCGTTCCAGCCGCGGACGGAGAGCCAGGCCTCGGGAGCGCTCGCCGGGAAGGTGCGGACGATGAACAGCCCCGCGGCGACCCGGGTGCCGTCCTCGGCCATCTCGATGCGGTCGTGCGGTCCGATCGAGAAACGGTGACGGGAGGGGTCGAGCCAGCGGATCGCGCCGCCGGAGGGCATCGCGGCCGCGGCGGCCGGCGCGGATTCCGCGGCCGGGGACGCCGGGGAGGGATCGGGCCCGCCGCCGTTCCCCTCGGCCAGGAGCGTGTCGACCGTCGGTTGCTTCGTGACCTGCGTCTGGATGCGGACGAGACGGGCGTAGATGCCGTCGGCCGCGAGCAGCTCCGCGTGCGTGCCCTGTTCCGCGAGCCGCCCGCGATCGAAGGCCAGGATCCGGTCGGCGTTGCGCAGCGTCGACAGCCGGTGGGCGATGGCGATCGTCGTCCGCCCGCGGACGAGCACGGCGAGCGCCTCCTGGATCGACTTCTCCGCCTCGGCGTCGATGTTGCTCGTGGCCTCGTCGAGGACGAGGATCCGCGGGTCGTAGAGGAGGGTGCGGGCGATCGAGAGACGCTGCTTCTCGCCGCCGGAGAGGCCGGCGCCGTGCTCGCCGAGGAGGGTCTCGTAGGCCAGGGGCTGACGGCAGAGGAAATCGTGGGCGCCGGCGGCCTTGGCCGCCTCGAGCCCCTGCTCGACGGTGGCCTGGGGGCGTCCGTAGGAGAGGTTCCTCCAGATCGTGCCGCGGAAGAGGAAGGAATCCTGGAAGACGATCCCGAGCCGCTCGCGGAGCTGCTTCGTGGAGAGGCGACGGATGTCGATGCCGTCGATCTCGATCGATCCCTCCTGGGCCTCGTAGAAGCGGCCGAGGAGGTTGACCATCGTCGTCTTGCCGGAGCCCGACCGGCCGACGATGCCGATCATCTCCCCCGGCGCCACCTCGAACGACACGTCCTTCAGGACCGGCTGGTTGCGGTCGTATCCGAAGGTGACGTTGCGGAAGCGGATCGCCCCGCGCGGCTCCGACCAGTCGACCGGCTCGGCCGCCTCGGCGATCGTCACCGGGGTGTCGAGCAGCTCGAGGACGCGCTGGCTCCCGGAGAGGAAGCTCGTCAGCCAGGTGGTGAAGTTCGAGAGCGCCCCGAGCGGGGCGTAGAACATCGCCAGGTAGGCCAGGAAGGCGATCAGCTGGCCGAGCGACATCTGCCCGCCGATCACGTCCCGGCCCCCCACGTACCACACGATCAGCCCGCCGAGCCCGAAGACGATCTGCATCGCCGCGGCGTAGGTGGAGTTCGTGTGCTCCACCCACAGCCGCCAGTTGGAGAGGTGGTCGCTGGCCTTCGCGAACTTCTCCCGCTCGCGCGGTTCCTGGGCGAAGGCCTTCACCACGCGGATCCCCGAGAGCATGCCCGAGAGGGCCGCCATCTGCTTGCTCGAGGCGTCCCAGAGCCGGTAGTGGCGCGGGTAGACGTGCCGCCAGAAGACCCACGACCCGAGGATCACCAGCGGCACGGGGATGAGCGTGAAGAGGGCGAGCTTGGGGTTGATCCAGACGAGCATCGCCCCGACGCCCACCAACTGGACGATCTGCAGGAGGAACCCGCCGGTGATCTGGTGCATGAGGCCGTGGAGGACCTCGCTGTCGTGGGCCACCCGGCTGATCATCGAGCCCACCTGATGGCGGTCGTAGTAGGCGATCGACAGATCCTGGAGCTTGTCGACCATCTCGCGGCGCAGCGTCCCGGTGAGTCCGGTGCCGATCGCGGTCGCCAGACGCCCTTTGAGGACGCCGACGATCGACAGCAGGATCCGCGACAGCGCGAGGGCCAGGACCACCACCAACAGCGCGGTCTTGAAGTCGGGGAAGGCCCCTGCCGCGCCCGGTTCCGTGCGGCCCTGGGCCGAGAGGATGTCGTCGACCATGAACTGCTGCAGCTTCGGCGGGACGAGTTCCGCCACGACGCCGACGAGGGTCAGCAGGCAGAGGCCGACGGCCCCCCGGGCGTGCGGACGGAGCAGTTCGCTCACGCGGGCGAGGATCCGTCCCTTCTGCATGCAGCGGGGGCACGATTCCTCACGGGTCGTCTTCCGCAGCCCGCAGCCGGGGCAGCGCGGCGGATCGAGCGTCTCGGTCGGCTCGGCGGCGAGGCCGTCGGCACCGGCGCCGCCGGCGTCCAGGTCGATCGTTCCGTCCGGGGTGCGCGGCAGGTCGCGGGCCTGCTCGAGGGCGCGGGAGACCTTGTGGAACCTCGTCGCCAGGGCGTTGGAGTACCGCACCAGGTCGACCCAGTCGCCGTCCGCTTTCACCTGGAGCATGCCGCCCCCCACCCCGGCGCTGGTGCGCACCTGGGCGACGTCCGGCCAGGGCACCACGCGCAGGACGCGGCCCCCGGCCGCGGCATCGGCCGGCTCCCGTGACTCGGTCACCACGGAAAGGTGGTCGGGGGTCACGAACAGCCATTCGCGTCTCGGTTCGCCGTCGAGCGACACGTCGGTGTCCACTGCCACGAGCACGGGGCGGTGGTTGAGGCCGGCGGCATCGAGGGCGTCGCGGGCGGTCGCGGGGAGGGGGCCGGTGACCACGCTCCGCGGCGGCGTTCCGGGGAGGGGCGGGGCGGTTGGCGAGCCGTCGATCACCGGCGTATGCTCCCGGGGCCGTTCTTGGAAAAACGGTGGAATCGAGTGTCCTTACCCATACCGGGGCGGAGAACGTTCATGCGATACGCAACTGGTGCGTCGGGGGTTCGGGGAACTGGCGTGGCCGCCGCGGCGCTGGTCTGCGGCGCGTGGCTCGCCGCGGCGACCGGGGCGCGGGGCGACGAGGCGGGCTTCGAACCGCTCTTCGACGGCAAGAGTCTGACCGGATGGAAGGTGAACGAAAACCCCCAGAGCTGGAAGGTGGAGGGGGGGGAGATCGTCTGCCACGGGCCGCGCAGCCACCTGTTCTTCGTCGGCGGCGACGCCGCCAAGCCTGCCGAGTTCAAGAACTTCCATTTCAAGGCCGACGTGCTCACCAAGCCGGGCGCGAACTCGGGGATCTTCTTCCACACCAAGTTCCAGCCCGACGGCTGGCCGGCCGCGGGCTACGAGATGCAGGTGAACAACTCCCAGGGGGATCCGGTCCGCACCGGGAGCATCTACAACGTGGTGAAGAACTTCGTCCCCCCGGCGAAGGACGATACCTGGTTCACCGAGGAGGTGATCGTCAAGGACAAACAGATCACCGTGATCGTCGACGGGAAGGTGCTGTTCGAGTTCGTCGAGCCCGACGGTGTCACCGGCACGCGGAAGCTCTCGGCCGGGACCTTCGCCCTGCAGGCCCACGATCCCGGCAGCGAGGTGCACTACAAGAACATCCGGGTGAAGCGTCTGCCGTGACGGCGGCCTCCGTCCAGGGGCGGCAAAGGGGGGCGTCCCGCGACGCCCCCCTTTTTCATGCGCCCCCCCGTGGGTCTTCCGCGGCGGCGAGGGGGCAAATGTCCCGTTGACGCCGGCCGCAGGGACGACGTAAGTTTCCAGGTCGATTCAGGCAAAAGAGCATGATCTTGGTGATCATTGCCGGCCCGTCGATGGGCTTCGGCCGGCGATCCAGTCCCGCCACGCCAGGGAGCGACCCATGAGACCGACCCAGCCTGCAGGCATCCGCGACGACATCACGCAGTGCATCGGCCGCACGCCGCTGGTGCGTCTGCGGCGCGTGACGGAGGGTTGCGTCGCCACGGTGGTGGGCAAGATCGAGAACATGAACCCGCTGTGGAGCGTCAAGGACCGGATCGCGGCGGCGATGATCGACGCCGCGGAACGGGAGGGGAAGATCGGCCCCGACACGATCATCGTCGAGCCGACCAGCGGCAACACCGGCATCGGCCTGGCCTACGTGTGCGCCGCGCGAGGGTACAAACTGCGGGTGATGATGCCGGAGAGCATGAGCCTCGAGCGGCGGCGGATGCTCAAGGCGCTCGGTGCC
>CAZMOU010000239.1:0-4521 GCA_964567835.1 uncultured Chitinophaga sp.
CGTGCTGCGGCGCTGCTCGATCGCCTCGATCAGCCACTGGGCCGAATTGATCTTGCGTTTGATGTACTCGCGCGTCTCCGGCGGCGTGTGGGGCGAGGCGAGCATCTCCCGGTAGAGCGGGCTGATCCGCAGATTGGGCAGATCGACCTCCTCGAGCCTCACCTTCCAGGTGCCGTCGGGCTGCTGCTCCACGTGGACGTCCGGCTTGACCACCGGCACGAACGGTACGGTGAACCGGGCCCCCGGCTTCGGCTGGAGCGAGTGCAGTTCGCGCCGCAGGGTCTCGATCTCCTCGATCGAGAACCCGGTCTTCTTGGCGATGAGGGGGAGGCGGTTGCCGCCGAGATCCTCGAGGTGGTCGGCCACGATGCGGCGCAGCTGGCGGGCGTGCGGCATGTCGGGCCGGATCTGGAGGAGGAGACACTCGCGCAGGTCGCGTGCCGCCACCCCCGCCGGCTCCATTCCCTGCACCACGGCCAGCGCCTCGCGGAGATGCCCGAGCTGCGCTTCCCACGCCTCGGACCCGCGCGGCGCCTCGACGTCGACGAGGTCCTCGAGGGCCATGGGGAGATAGCCGTTGGGATCGAGGTTGTAGATGATCCGCTCGGCGGCGTCGCGCCGGGCCGGGTCGAGGTCGTAGTTGGCGAGCTGCTCGTGGAGGTGGTGGAAGAGCGTCTCGGGCCGCTCCTCCATGTTCGCCATGGCGTCGAGGTAGCGGTCGGAGGCCTCCTCGAGCCGTGCGGCCGAGGGCCTGCTCCGGTCGTCGTCCGATTCCGGGTACTCGCTCGACCAGTCGTAGGAGCGTTCGAAGTCGGCCTGGTTGGCATGCTCCTGGTCGACCACCAGCGGTTTCTCGTCGACGGTCCGCTCCGGTGCCGGGTCGGGTGCGTCGACGACCGCCGCCACGGCCCGCCCCTCGCCGTCGCCGGCATCGCTGCCCGGTTCGTCGACCTCGAGCGTCTCGTTGTTCTGGATTTCCTGCTCGATGCGTTCCTCGAGCGCCATCATCGGCAGCTGCAGGATCTCCATCGACTGGATCATGCGCGGCGCGAGCACCTGCTTCTGCGCCATCCGCATTTCCTGGCCGAACGACATCCGCATGGACGTGCCTCTCCGGATTCCGAGCCCCTCGCCACCCGCCGGCGTCGCCGTCAGGTTCCTTCAGGATACCGTCCGCGGACCGTTTTGCCCCCCCGGGAGGGCCATTCCCGGGCGCCATCCGCGAGGGTGCGGGTGCACGAAGCCGGCGGCGACCGGCGCGCGGCGGGCGCGGAACGCTCGCCGACGGGCCGCCCGGACACATGGTCTCCGCCGGCACGGGGGACGCCCGGCGGCGTGCGCACTCACAACCGCTGCCGGCCGGTGAGCGCGTCGACGATCATGTCGCGGTTGGCCTGCTCGAGCGACGCCCCCACCGTGAGCCCCCGGGCGAGCCTCGTGATCTCCACCGGCATCCCTTCGAGGCGCTTCGACACCACCAGCGCCGTGGCGTCCCCCTCGACGTTCGGCGTCGTGGCCATGATCACCTCCGACACACCCCCCTCCCGGAGACGGGCGACGAGCGGGTCGATCGACAGCGATTCCGGCCCCGTCCCCTCGAGCGGCGCCACGCGTCCCTGGAGCACGTGGTAGAGCCCGCGGTAGCCGCCGCTCTCCTCGATGGCGAGCAGATCGCGCACCTGCTCGACGACGCAGATCCGGGTGCGGTCGCGCCGCGGATCGCGGCAGATGTCGCATTCGGGGGCCTCGGCGAGATTGGCGCAGATCCGGCAGGGCCGCAGGTTCTCCTTGACCGCGCGCAGCGCCTCGGCGAACGCGAGCGCCTCCTCCTTCGGCATCCGCAGCACGTGGTAGGCGAGCCGCTCGGCGGACTTCCGGCCGATGCCGGGCAGCGCCGCGAAGCAGTCGACGAGCGTGGCGATCGCTCCGCGTCGTCCGGTCATGGTCCGTTCCTCCCTGCTCTCCGTGCCGCGCCCGGTGGCCGCCGGGCGTCACCGCTCCATCCCCTCGGGGCGTCACTCCGCCCCGACGTCGCCGCCGGCCGCCTCCTCGCGCTCCTCCCCCTCGCCGGTGGCTGCCGCGGCCGCCACCGGGCGGGGCCGCCCCGCCTCCACCTTGCGGATCGCGGCATCGAGGACCCCGCGGGCATGCGCCACGAGCGGATGGTCGAGCGAGTCCCTCACGAGCGCCGCCTGCGAGCGGACGGGAACCGGGGCGGGAGGAGGCGCGTCGGCGCGGTCCTCGGCGGCCCCCGGCTTCCCGCCGGGCGCGGGGCCGGGGCGTGGTGCCGCGGCGTCGCGCGGCCGGTCGGCCGGGGGGGCGGACTGTGCCCGGTGGCGGACCGGCCTGCCGGCCGCCGCCGAGAGCGCCGCGTCGAGCTTGGCCGCCGTGGGGGGGGCCGCGAGCATCCGCAGGGCCCGGCCGGCGCCGTCCGGCAGCACGACCCGGAGCACATCCCCCTCCCACATGGCCGCCACCGCCTCGGCGGCATATTCGGCGACGAGCCCCCCGACCTCCTCGCCGCACTGGCGCCAAAGCAGGAGTGGATCGCCCCCCGGCGGCCCCCCCGGGGCCGTCGTCGCCGGCGCGGCCGACGGCGCGGGCGCGGCGGGCGTCGCGGGCGCGGCCGAGAGCGCAGGCTTGGCGGCCGCGGCGGGCGCCGGATCAGCGCCGGCGGTCAGGTCGGTCGTTTTTTTTTCGCGATGCGGCTCCGCGGCGGGCGGCGCGACCGGAGCGGGAGCGGGCCCGCGCGGCGGCGTCGCCGCCGCCTGGCCGGCGATCCGCTCCACGGCCGAAGCCAGGCTGTCGAGGTCGTCGAGCCGAGCGAGACGCACCACCGCCATCTCCGCGAGCACCGCGACATGGCCGCTCGAACGCATCCGCGCGAGCGACTGGTCGAGGATCTGCAGCATCGCGAGGACGGTCTCGGTCCCCAGCCGGCGGCCGATCGCGGCCAGATCGATCCCCAGCCCGTCCCCCTGGAGGAGCCTCTCCGGACCGCAGCCGACGCTGGCCACGAGGCAGTCGCGCAGCGCCCCCAGCACCTGCTCGAGCACGCCGCCGGGATCGGCACCGCCGGCGAGGCTCTCGTCGAGGGCGGCGAGCGCCGCGGCCGCGTCCCGCGCCGCGATCGCCGCCACCAGCGCCCCGACGCGCTCCTCGCGGCCGGTGCCGATGACCGCGTGGACGTCGTCGACGCCGATGGGGCCGGTGCTGGCGCCGAGCAGCTGCTCGAGGAGCGACTGGCTGTCCCGCATGCTCCCCGCGGCCCGCCGCGCGATGAGCGCCAGGGCCTCGTCCGTGACGCTCGTCCCCTCCGCGGCGACGATCTGCGCGAGCCGCCGGGCGATCGCGGCGGCGTCGACGGTCACGAAGTCGAAGCGCTGGCAACGGGAGAGGATCGTGATCGGGAGCTTCTCCGGCTCGGTGGTGCAGAGGACGAACTTCACGTGCCCCGGCGGTTCCTCGAGCGTCTTGAGGAGGGCGTTGAAGGCCTCCCGGGTGAGCATGTGGACTTCGTCGATGATGTAGATCTTGAAGCGGCCCCGCGCCGGGCGCACGGCGACGTTCTGTCGCAGGCTGCGGATCTCGTCGATACCGCGGTTGCTGGCGGCGTCGATCTCGACGACGTCCACGTCCTGGCCGGCGGCGATCGCCGTACAGGTATCGCAGGCGTTGCAGGGCTCGGCGGCCGGACCGGCCGCGCACTCGAGCGCCTTGGCGAAGATCCTCGCGGCGCTCGTCTTCCCCACGCCGCGGGCGCCGGTGAAGAGGTAGGCGTGGCCCACGCGGCCACTCTCGATGGCGCCGGAGAGCCCGCGGGCCACGTGCTCCTGGCCGACGAGCTCGTCGAAGCGCTGCGGACGGTACCTCCGCGCGACGACGCGGTAGCCCGTGGACTGGGCCGGGGCCCCGCCGGGGCCCGGTTCGGCGGCGGAAGGGGGGTCTGCGGCCATGGGTCGGACGCCGATGAGAGGCCCTCCGCACAAAGGGGCGACTGCTGATGGCTGCTGCGGTTAGGCCCTGACCAGGTTCACAGGCCCCCATCGCAGGGGCCTCTCATCGGAGTCCGCGACCAGTCAGACGATTCTGACGTGGCCGGGCGGCGAGGTCAAAGGCCCCGCTACAATCCGCCGCATGGCGAGCCCGATGATGCAGCAGTTCGAGGCGGCGAAGGCCCGGTGCCCCGGGGCGCTCGTGCTCTTCCGCATGGGGGACTTTTACGAGCTCTTCGGCGACGACGCCCGCGAGGCGGCCCGGATCCTCGACCTGACACTCACCAGCCGCGACAAGGGGCCCGACGCCATGCCCATGGCCGGCTTCCCCCACCATCAGCTCGACGGCCAGCTCGCCCGGTTGGTGGCTGCTGGCCGGCGGGTCGCGATCTGCGAGCAGATCGACGACCCGAAGACCACCAAGGGCCTCCTCCGGCGCGAGGTGACGCGGATCGTCACTCCCGGCATCGCCGCCGACGAGACACTCCTCGCCGCCGACCGGCGCAACCACCTCCTCGCGGTGGTG
>CAZMOU010000240.1:0-1094 GCA_964567835.1 uncultured Chitinophaga sp.
TATCAGTACTATACGACCGGAGGGGGGGGTGAGTTGCGGTCGGCCCGCGTCCCGCCCGCCCGGATTCCCGCGGGGTCAGCCGACCGCCGGGAGGCGTGCGGAGAGGAGTCCCCAGGCGAGGAGCGCCGCCAGGAGGAGCCGGTAGACGATGAACGGCCAGAGGGACCGGCTCCCGAGCATCGCCAGGAGCCAACGGATCGCGGCGTAGCCCACCACGGCCGCGGCGAGCGTGCCGGCGACGACGGCGGTGGCACCGTCGGCCGCCCCGAAGATCCCCTCCCGCTCCTGCCAGGCCTCGAGCAATCCGGCGGCCGCGACGGCCGGCAGCGAGAGGAGGAAGGAAAACCGGGCGGCCGTGCGGCGATCGAGGCCGCCGAGCATGCCGGAGGAGATGGTGACGCCGCTCCGCGACATGCCCGGAATCAGGGCGAGCACCTGCGCCATCCCCATCGACACTCCGTCGGCGGTGGTGACACCCCCGAGCCCGCTGCGTCCCTCCCGACCCCGCCGGGCCCGCAGCGTCACCGCCACCTCCGCGACCGTCATGAGCAGCGTCGCCGCCAGCAGGGCCGCGACCACCACGTCCAGCCGGCGCGCCTCCCCTTCGATCAGGTGCTTGAAGGCGAAGCCGGTCACCACGATCGGGATCGTCCCCAGGACGATCAGGATCGAGACCCGCGACTCCACCGTCTCCCAGGGCCGTCCGGAACGCAGCCCGGCGAGGAATCCCCGCAGCAGGCCGACGATATCGCCCCACATCGCCGCCACGACCGCCGCGAGCGTCCCGCACTGGATGACCGCGGTGTAGGCCGCACCGGGGTCCTTCCAGCCCAGGAGGGCGGGAATGACCCGCAGATGGGCGGTGCTCGACACCGGGAGGAACTCGGTGAGGCCCTGGACGACGCCGAGGGTGATCGCTTCGAGGAGGGTCATGACGGATCGGCCGGCGGCGGAGGGCTCGTGCTCGTGGGCGGTCCCAACGCGTTCGCAGCCGGCGGCTACGATCGCTCGTCGCTCGCGAACGCTCTCCCGACCGCGATCGAAGCCTCGCGCTCGGCCCTGCTCGAGACCTTCTTTCCGAAGCTCACGCCGGA
>CAZMOU010000240.1:1104-4481 GCA_964567835.1 uncultured Chitinophaga sp.
CTTCCGGCAGAGCCTACCGGGATCGAGCGCTTCCAAGTAGCGGGCTGGTCGGGCATAATCCCGGTTTTCCCCGCCGGCGACCCCGACCACGACCCCGACCGGGGCGGCCGGCGTGCGGGAGCCGCCCCCCTGTCGCGCGCCCCGGCGTGCCACGGCGGGGCCCGACGCCATACCGAACCCCGTGATCCAGCAAGGAGACTCGTCCGCGATGTTCCGCAATCTCAGCACCGTCGGCCTGCCGCTCTCCGGACGCCCCAGCGAGCTGATCGAGCTCGCCCTCTCCTTCGGCTTCGACGCGATGGACATCGACATCATCGATTTCCAGCAGCAGGCCGAGGCGTTCGGCGTCGAGCATGCCCGCCGGCTGATGGTGAGCGCCCGGCTCAAGTGCGGCGTGTTCCATCTGCCGATCTCGCTGATCGGCGACGACGCCTCCTTCAAGGCGGAACTCGCCGAACTCCCCGCGCGTCTCGAGTTCGCCAAGGCGACCGAAGCGATGCGGGCGGTGGTGACGGTCGCCCCGGCCTCGGACGAGCACTCGTTCAAGGACTTCTTCGAGCTCTACCGGCAGCGGCTCGATTCCCTCGGCGACCTGCTCGCCAAGTACGGCATCAGCCTCGGGCTGGCGCTCGCCCCGGAGGTGGAGGCGCGGGCCGGCAAGGCGCACCAGTTCATCCACACCTACGAGGGCCTCATCGGGCTCGTTGGGGCGTCGCATCCGAGCGTGGGGATCGTCGTCGATTCCTGGGCGCTCCATCTTGGCGGGGAGCCGCTGTCGGTGATCGGGCAGATTCCCGCCGGGAGGATCGTCGAGGTGAGGCTGTCGGACGCCCCGCGCGAGGTCGCCGTCGGGGAACTGAGCCATGTCCACCGTCTCATGCCGGGGGAGACCCGTGTCATTCCCGCCCCGCAGATCCTGCTCGAGGCCCGCAACGCCGGCTTCGACGGACCGGTGACGCCGTGGGCCGACCGCGCCACGCTCGCCGGGCGGGGCCGCGAGAAGATCGTCCGCCTCTCCGGCGACCGTCTCGAGGCGATCTGGAAGGAGGCCGGTCTGCCGATCGCGCCGCGGTGGTTCGCACCGTCGGCACGCGAAAACGCGCCGCGCTTCGGCGAGGATCCCGCCCTCGTGGCAGCCGAGGGAGAGGGGAAGTCGGGCGGCCCGGCCTGAACGGCCCGACGTCGGCCCGAGCAGGGGAGTGGTCAGGAGGCGCCGCGGATCCAATCGATCTGCGGCGAACCTCCCCCGGCGACGGCCGCACCGCGGCAGAACTCCGACACGTAGCGGAGCGGTTTGCCGGGGCGGTCGGGGTCCCGGAACGAGTCTCCCTTCTGCAGGATCGGCAACTGGTCGGGCATGCCGCCGAAGGCCCGGGCGCCGGCGGCTTGGCAGGGGAACCACGCCCCTCGCCCCTCGCCGTCGACGAGCCAGAACTCGGGGTAGCAATGCCCCTCGACCCACACCGTGCGCGCCGGGATCCCCTCCACACGGCAGCAGGCGATGAACAGGCAGGTCAGTTCCTCGCAGTCGCCCCAGCCGTCGGCGAGCGCCCTGGCGGCACCCTTGAGCGGGCCGTTGCGGTACTCCACCCGGGCGCGGACGCCGTCGTAGATCGCCTCCACCTTGGCCCATCCCTCGAGCCCCTCGCCGAGGGACTTGGCGAACTTCGTCACCTTCGGATGGCGGGTCTCGATCGAGGGGCCGGGGGCGAGGAACGGCTTCAGTTCCTTGGCGGGCTTCTCCGGGATCGCGAGGCCGGCGGTGTCGGCGGGGGGAACGAGCGCGGCACGATCGACGGAGAAGGTCGCCACGGCCCGCGCCTGCTGGCCGGCGGGAAGTTCCGGGATCTCCACGATCATCTGCTTCACGCCCCCCGGGAGCGTGCGGTAGCGGATGTTCCGCACGTCGGCCGACGCCTCCTCGCCGACGGACTCCACCTTCTGTTCGGGCCACTCGGCCGGCACCGGAAGCGTGGCGTAGATGCCCCGACAGGGGCCCCCGGATGCGACCACCGTCATCCCCACGCGGTACGGCAGGCGGCGGGTGTCGCCGAGCGTGGGTCCGGAGGGGGAGGCGTTCTCGTCGACGCTCCGCGCGAAGGCCGCGCCGCCCGCGCCCGTCCCCCCCACACGCAGCAGCGGCAGCGTGATCGCCGCCCCCGCGAGGAGCACCCGGCGCCGGTCGATGCGGGGAGGGGTTGCCATGCTGGTGGCATCGGCCGGGGCGGTGCCGCTCCTCCGCCCCCTTCCGCCCGGTGTCGGTCGGGAAAAGAGGGGAAGAGGGGCAAAACGTCGAATTGTTCGGGCCTGCCGCGGCTGCTACACTCCGGGGTTTCCATACCGTGGCCCGATTCTCCCCCTTCCTCCAACCCGTTTTCCCGAAACCCCCACACGCATGGTCAACCGCAACCTCATCCGCGAACTGGAACTTGGTGACGAACTCGATCAGGAGATCGAGCAGGCGATGGGAGGCACCGACTCCGGCGAGTACGCCGTCGGCACCTCCACCCTGGCGGTCAACTCCGTGCTCATGGGGAAGATCCTCCGCGTCGACGACGAGTTCGTGCTCGTCGACGTCGGCTACAAGAGCGAGGGTCACATCCCGCGGAACGAGTGGGACGATTCGGAGCCGCCACCCCAGGTGGGGGACACCGTCAAGGTGCTCCTCGAGGAGTTCGAGGACGGGCAGCTCGAGGAGCAGCGCGGTCTGATCACCCTCTCGAAGCGGAAGGCGCGCCGCATCGAGGATTGGCTGCGGGTGATGGAGAGCGTCAAGGAGAACGACGTCGTCACCGGCTTCGTCACCCGGAAGATCAAGGGCGGGCTCCTCGTCGACATCTCCGGCGTGAACGTCTTCCTCCCCGCCAGTCAGGTCGACATCCGCCGCCCCGCCGACATCGGCGACTACTGCGGCCGCTGCATCCAGTGCCTGGTCCTCAAGATCGACGAGCAGCGGCGCAACATCGTCGTCTCGCGCCGGGCCCTCATCGAGCAGGAACGTGCCGAGCGCAAGAAGCAGCTCATGGAGACGCTCGAGGTCGGCCAGGTGCGCCGCGGCATCGTGAAGAACATCGCCGACTTCGGTGCGTTCGTCGATCTCGGCGGCATCGACGGCCTCCTCCACATCACCGACATGAGCTGGGGCCGCATCGGTCACCCCAGCGAGATGGTGGCGATCGACCAGGAGATCGAGGTCCAGGTGCTGCACATCGACCGCGAGCGAGAGAAGATCGCCCTCGGCATGAAGCAGCGCACCGCCAGCCCGTGGGCGAAGGTCGCCGACAAGTATCCGGTCGGCACCGTCTGCAAGGGCACGGTGGTGAACGTGATGAGCTACGGCGCGTTCGTGAAGCTCGAGGACGGCGTCGAGGGGCTCG
>CAZMOU010000241.1:0-4374 GCA_964567835.1 uncultured Chitinophaga sp.
TGGTGGGCGACCGCACCGTGGACGAGGTGCTCACGATCGGCCGCCAGGGGATCGAGAACGACGCCATCGCCAAGCTCACGGGGCTCGCCAGCGAACTCGAACTCGGCCTCCGCGTCCAGCAGGTGCAGCTCAAGAACGTCCATCCGCCGGCGCGCGTCCAGGGGGCCTTCGAGGAGGTGAACCGGGCCCAGCAGGAACGCGAGCAGACGATCAACCAGGCCAACGGCGAATACAACAAGGTCGTCCCCCGCGCCAGCGGCGAGGCCACGCGCCGCATCAACGAGGCGGAGGGATACGCGCTCAAGCGGGTCAAGGAAGCGGAGGGCGACGTGGCCCGTTTCAAGAGCCAGCTCGAGCAGTACGAGAAGTCGCCCGACGTGACACGGCAGCGGATGTACCTCGAGACGCTCTCCGAGGTGATCCCGCAACTCGGCGGCAAGGTGATCATCGACGCGGACGCGCGGCAGTTCCTCCCCCTGATGACGCTCCCGGCGCCGGTGGCGCTGCCCGCCGCGGGCGAGCCGCCGCGGTCCCTCCCCAAGCGCCGCGACCCGCTCCTGCCGGGGACCGAACCATGAGCCCGCTGCCGGTCAACCATCCGCTCTCCCGCGCCGGCCGGTCGCTGGCCGACTGGGTCTTCTCGCCGCTGGCCTTCCTCCCGCTCGTGGCGCTCGGGCTCCTGCTCCTCGGCGGCGCCTACACCGTCGACCAGACCGAGCAGGTGATCGTCACGCAATTCGGCCGTCCGGTGGGCTCGGCGATCAACGCCCACGACGCGCGCTCGGGGGCGGGTCTGCACTTCAAGATCCCCTTCGTGCAGACGGTGAACCGCTTCGAGAAGCGGATCCTCGAGTGGGACGGCCCTCCGAGCGAGATGACGACGCGCGACAAGCTGTTCATCGTCGTCGACACCTTCGCGCGGTGGCGGATCGCCGACCCGCTCAAGTACTTCCAGAGCCTGCGCGACGAGCGCAGCGCCATCTCGCGGCTCGACGACATCCTCGGCAGCGAGGTCCGCAACGTCGTGGCCCGGCACGACCTCATCGAGATGATCCGCTCCGACAAGGACCGGGTCGCCGAGCGCGACGCCGTCCTCGAGGAGCCGGGCGTCTCGGTCTCCACGCTGCCGCCGATCCGCTTCGGCCGGCGCGTCCTCGAGCAGGAGGTGCTCGCCGCCGCGGCTCCGAAGGTGACGCTGTGGGGCATCGAACTCCTCGACGTCCGCGTGAAGCGCATCAACTACAAGTCGGGGGTGATCGAGAAGATCTACGACCGGATGTCGTCGGAGCGGCTGCAGATCGCCGAGCGGTTCCGTTCCCAGGGGGCCGGCGAGGCGGCGAAGATCGAGGGGCAGAAGGAGAAGGACCTGCGCAAGATCGAGGCCGAGGCCTACCTCGAGGTGCAGACGATCATGGGCAAGGCCGACGCCGAGGCGGCGGAGATCTACGCCGCGGCCTACGGATCGAGCCCGCGGGCGGCGGAGTTCTACTCGTTCGTGAAGACGCTCGACACCTGGCGCGAATCGCTCGGCCGCGACTCGACGCTCGTCCTCACCACCGACAGCGACCTGTTCCGGGCGCTCAAGTCGATGGCGCCCCTCGCTCCCGCCGCTCCCGCCGCCGTCCCCCCCGCCCCCTGACGCCGTTCGGCGGACGACCCGCTCGATTCCGCCCCGGACGCGACCGCGGGCGGGACGAATAGAACGATCGTCCGCGAGGCGGTACAACGAACGGGTCGGGCGGGAAGGGGCGGCGTGCCGCGCCCTTGGCCGGCTCCGGAGGACGGGGCGGCCGGCATCACTCCCCCGGCGGACATCGGCGAGGGCGGCGGTGCCCGGACCACACATGGGGCGGCCGGAACCAGCGGCCGGCAGCGGGGAGGCATGATCATGCGTCACGGGTTCTTCAACCAGTCCGGATTCTCCCCGCGCGTCGTGGC
This sequence comes from uncultured Chitinophaga sp., assembly GCA_964567835.1. Taxonomy (GTDB): domain Bacteria; phylum Planctomycetota; class Planctomycetia; order Pirellulales; family UBA1268; genus QWOP01. The sequence goes on from CAZMOU010000241.1 coordinate 1,939, forward strand.
CGCGGGATGGTGCGTGCTCGTGGTGCTGGCGGGCCCCGCCGTCGCGCAGCCCGCGGCGAAGGGGCGGCCGAAGCAGGCCAATCCGGAGGTGAAGAAGCTCGACGCCAAGATGGACAAGGTGAAGGACTCGTTCCTGCGGGACACCGAGAGCCTCATCAAGTCGTACGAGGACGCCGGCTCGTACGATCGCGCGCGGATCATCCTCGAGGCGCTCCAGAAGCTCTATCCGCAGAACGAACTCATCAAGGGGAAGATCGAGGAACTGGCCTCGAAGAGCCTCGACGCCAGCGAGGTGGAGATGGACCTCGACACCTCGAAGTCGTGGGTGGAGATCGGGCCGGTGCTCAAGGACCGCACGCTCCGCATCAAGGTCGCCGGCGACTACAAGATCACCTCGTCGCCCGTCTCCTCGGGGCCGGACGGCATCGCCGGCGACAACCCGGAGAAGGACCTCCTCGCGCACGTCCCCTTCGGCGCGGTCATGGGTGCGATCATCCCGCCGGCCAGCGGCGGCGGCAACGAGAAGCCCCCGAAGCCGTTCCTGGTCGGCTCCTCGTTCGAGCGGCCCGCGGAGCGCGACGGCGTGCTCTTCCTGAAGGTCAACGTCCCGCCGAACTCCAAGTGCGTCGGCAGGCTGCAGATCAAGGTCGGCGGCACCGTCCAGCCCTGACGGGCTGGCGTCGGGCGAAGCCATTCCGGCCCGTCTGGATCGGGTGGCAGCCGGGCGGGCGGATCATGGCGCGTGCCGCCGGAGGCGTCGATTGCCGGAGAATCCCGGCTCCGTCGGGGAGCGGCGGCCCGCCGGCCCGGGGCGGTCGCCCGCGCGGCCGCGGGCGGGTCATCCAAGGCCGGTTTCGGCGGCAGCCGGCGCCGCGGCGGGGGGGGGGCGTGCGATCGTGGCCGAACGCTGGTGGTACACGCGTGACGGGCGGCGCGAGGGACCGGTGCCGCGCGAGCGGCTCGTCGACCTCATGCGCGCCGGATGGCTCTCCCCGTCCGATCTGGTCTGGGCGGAGGGAATGGCCGACTGGATCCCGGCCGGTTCGCTCGACTGGCTCCGTGGCGGCCCGATGACGCGGACGGTCCACGATCTCCTCGACGCGGCCCGTCATCCGGAGGGGCATCCGCTCCGACCGGCGGTACGGGCGCGTCGTCCGCGACTCTGGCGGCGGATCGCAGAATGGGATCGCATCTGGGAGCGGGCCCGTCCGCGGCATCTGGTGGCGGTGGCGGGGGCGTTCCTGGCGGCGCTCGGAGTCGCCTTCCTCTGCATCGCCCGGTCGCCGCTGGCGTGGTGGCTCTCCTCCGGCGGCACGGTGCTCGTCCTCGCGGGGATGCATGCCGAGGTGCGCCGGTTCCTGGGGTGGGCCGCACCGCTGATCGCCCGGACGTGGAGCGGGAAGCGACCGGCGGAAGCGGAGGCGACGGCTCCCGTGAGCCGGGGCGACGTCGGCGGACCGTCACCCTCCGCGCGTGCCAGGGACTATGATGAGCCCTCCGGGCCCGTAGCTCAGCGGTGAGAGCAGGGGACTCATAATCCCTTGGTCGTGTGTTCGAATCACACCGGGCCTATTCCCGTGCGTCCCTGTTTTTCAGGGACGCACGCTCCTCGGCAGGGATCGCCTCGACACCCCCATCCGGGGCACTGTTAGACGATTTGTTAGGCGCCGGCTCCGGAAACGCCTTCCGGTGGGCATCAAAGGCTGCCCAGGCCGCCTCCGCCGTCCGCTGGGCGTCCGTGCCGACGTAGAAGCGCAGGGTCGTCTCGATCGACTCGTGCCGCATCAGCTCCATCAGTTGGGCGGGCATCAACCTCGCCGCCCACCGGACGCCGAATGCCCGCCGGAAGTCGTGGGCCGAGGCGTACTTCACTTTCTCCGGATCCTTCGGGCTGACGTAGACCTTCACCCCCGCCTTCTTCCCGACCTTCGAGACGATCTTCGACACCTCCCAATCCTGATACCGCCCTCTCCGCCCTTCGAGGGTGAACACCGGCCCGGTCCGGGCTGCATCCGTCGTCTCCTCGAGGAACATCGCGAACTCTGGCGCGATCGGCAGCAGGCGATCCTCGTTCCCTTTCTCCAACTCCGCCGGCACCTGCAGCATCGGCCGGTCCCCATGCTTGAAGATCGGGATGATCTTTTCGGGTCGGTCCCACCACAGGTCGAGCGACTCCCCGAGGCGCAGGCCGCTCACCCACAGCCCGCGGAGGTAGTGCCGCCAACGCGGAGCTGCATCCTTCCCGACGACAGCCGGGACTGCGGCCAACATGCGCTCGAGCCTGCAGCAGTGGGCCTCCGGCCGGGGCCTGTCGGCGGATCGGGCGGGGGTGTACTCGAGGTCGGAGGGTGGCGGAGGGCGAGGGCGGAGGGTGATGCGGGTGGAGTGAGGCTGGCGTGAAAACACCGAGGGGAGCAGGCCCGCATGGAAGCCTGC
>CAZMOU010000242.1:0-4270 GCA_964567835.1 uncultured Chitinophaga sp.
GCTGCATCGCAGCGTGGAGGTGAGCCGCTCGCAGCGCTACGACGACCTGATCCAGACCGACGCCAGCATCAATCCGGGCAACTCCGGCGGACCGCTGCTGAACATCGACGGCGAGATGGTGGGGATCAACGTCGCGGTCCGCGCGGGGGCGCAGGGGATCGGCTTCGCCATTCCCGTCGACCGGGCGATGGCGATCGTCACCGACCTCATCTCCACCGAGCGCATCGACAAGACCTGGCACGGCATCGTCGGGAAGCGTCAGGGGGGGGTCGGCGTGACGGTGGAGACGGTCCATCGCGAGAGCCCCGCCGAGAGCGCCGGCGTCCGCCCGGGGGACGTCATCACGAGGATCGCCGATCTCCACGTGGCCACGCCGCTCGACGTCGAGCGGGCCCTCCTCGGCCGCAAGCCGGGGGAGACGGTGCCGGTGAGCCTGAACCGCGGCGGCGAAGAGACGAAGATCCAACTGCCGCTCGCCGCCGCCCGCCAACAGAACCTCTCCAACGACGACCGCTGCTGGAACGAACTCGGCCTCCGCGTCGAACCGGTGGCGGCGGCGAAGGTGCAGCGGCTCCAGTCGCGTTACCGCGGCGGGCTCCTCGTCACCGGCGTCCGCGGGGGCGGTCCGGCGCAGGAGCAGGGGATCCGCGAGGGGGACATCCTCGTCGGCCTCCACGTGTGGGAGACGATCTCCCCCGACAACGTGATCTACGTCCTCGACAAGTCCCGCGAGGACAACCTCGGCCAGCTCAAGTTCTACGTGCTGCGGGGGCGCGAGACGCTCTTCGGGCACCTCACGAGCGACACGCTCCGCCGCTGATCCCCCCGGGGATCGGCACGGGTGCCGGCGACGACCGCCACGGGCGGGTAGCATGGGGGCGTTCCCTCCCCCCGCCGGTCCCGCCGTGGAAGCGCGCTACGTCGATTGGCTCCGCACGCACGCCCGCCCCGACCCGCGCGTCGAGGTGGGGATCGGCGACGACGCCGCGGTCCTCCGTCCCCCCGCCGGCCGCCGCACGGTGCTGGCGGTGGACATGCTCTCCGAAGGGGTCGATTTCCTCTCCGCCGCCGTCGCCCCGGAGCGGATCGGCCACAAGGCGCTGGCGGTGAACCTCTCCGACCTGGCCGCCATGGCGGCGCGACCGGAGGCGGCGGTCGTCGCCGTGACGCTCCCCCACGACGGTGCGGAGGCCCTCGCCCACCGCCTGTTCGCCGGCATCGAGGCGCTCGCACGGCGGCACGGCGTGGCGCTCGTCGGCGGCGACACCAACACCTGGCGAGGGGGACTCGTCATCGCCGTCACGGTGGTGGGGAGCGTCGCGCCGGGGCGCGCCTGGCGGCGCGACGGTGCCCGCCCCGGCGACCTGCTCGTCGTCACCGGGCCCTGCGGCGGCAGCCTCCTCGGGCGCCATCTCGACGTCCGCCCCCGCTGCGACGAGGCGACGCGGATCGCGGAGTGGCTCACCGTCCATGCCGCGATCGACGTCAGCGACGGATTGTCGCTCGACCTCGCGCGGCTGCTCCGCTCCAGTGGCGTCCGCGGGATCGTCGATCTCGACGCCGTCCCGGTCCATGACGACGCCCGGCGGCGGAGCCTGGCCGAGGACGACGGCACCACGCCGCTCGACCACGCCCTCGCCGACGGCGAGGACTTCGAGCTGATCCTGGCGATGCCGCCCGACGACGCCCGGGCACTGCTCGCCGCACCCCCCGGCGACCTGCGACCGGCGATCATCGGGTCGGTGACGGAGGGGGAGGGACTGGCCGCACGGGGCCACGACGGCGTCATCCGACCCCTCGAGCCCCGGGGATGGATCCATGGCGGCGACTGACCACGCGGGCCACGGAGCGGATGCCGTCGTCGTGGTCGACGACGAGGCCGGACTCGCCCTCCTCGCGGCGCGGCTCGCCGCGGCGCTACCCGCACGCGCCTTCGTGGCGCTCGAGGGGGATCTCGGCGCCGGCAAGACGACGTTCGTCAAGGCGCTCGCGGGCGCGGTCGGCGTCGACCCGGCGGAGGTGACGAGCCCGACCTTCGGCCTGGTCCATCTCCACGATTTCCCGGGGGGCCGCCTCGTTCACGCCGATCTCTACCGGCTCGGCGGCTCGGCGGAACTGGCCGAACTGGGCTGGGAGGAACTCGTCGCGGCCCCCGGCTGGGTGGTCGTCGAATGGGCCTCGCGGGCCCCGCTGTCGCTTCCCCCCGAGCGCGTCGACGTGGTGATCGACATCCTCTCGGAGACCGGGCGACGCTTCACCTTCACCCCCCGCGGCCCCCTCCATCGCCCCCTCGTCGCGGCGCTCGCCGGGGAGCGGCCGTCATCCGCCCGACGGGCCGGCGAGTGACGCCAGTTCGTCGCGGATCGGCCCCCGCAGCGTCGCCTCGAGGGCCGCGAGCGCCCTGGCCACCGGCACGCCGTCGAGCAGCCGGTGGTCGGCGAGGACCGTGACCGTCATCCGGCCGCGCTCGTCGAGCGGCGACCAGGTGAGGCTCGTGGTGAGGAAACTGGGGTGGTGACGGTTGGAGCACCCCTCCCCCGCCAGCGTGGAGACGCTGAACGTCCCCACCCGCAGCGCGCGCTTCCACGTCGGCGCGTGGGCGTTCCAGCGGAGGATCACCCGGCGCAGCGGGCCCGGCAGGAGGGCCAATTCTCGCTGCCGTGCGAACACCTCCTCCACCGGCGCCTCGGCGTGGCGGGTGATGGCGGCCTGCAGTTCGGGGAGCGCGAGAATGTCCGGCTCGCGGATCCGCGCCCACCAGATGGCGTCGGGATCGAGCTCGAGATCCTCCCCGGCCACGTCGGAGCCGTCCCCGCGGCGCGGCCGGCTCATCGCCAGCGAGGCCACGCTGACGGGGCTCGTGGCCCACGACGGCCCCCTCCACGGTCGCACGATCCGGCGGGGCACGAACCAGCTGCGCAGCTGCGGCCTGTCCCTCGCCACCAACGCCCACCCCTTGATGAACACGGCCGACCAGCCGACGCGTGGCAGCGCCGCCCGGCGGAGGCGCTCGAGTTCGCCGAGATCGATGACCCGCTCGACGGGAAAGGTCGGCACGCGGCGCGAGAGACGGACGACGTCGCCCACCAGCCGGCGCTGCCGGTCGAGACGACGGACCCGGATCCGCCCCGCCGTGTCGCCCATCGTGTGTCGCTCCGGTGACCCCGCCGCCGTCGATCCGGGCCCGTGGCCCGGCCCAGCCATGGAGATAGCCGATCGGCGGCGACGGCGACAAGCCGTCCGCGAGGGCGCCGCCCCGTGGGACGCCGTACAATCGGGCTCCCCCCGGAGAGACGCATGCTCCTCGACCCCTCCTCCACGCTCCTGGCCGTGATCGACATCCAGGAGCGGCTCCTCGCCGTGATCCCCGACGCCGATCGCGTCGTCGCCCGCGCCGCGCGCCTGGCCGAGGCGGCCCGGCTGCTCGGCGTCCGGACCGTGCTCACGGAGCAGTACCCGCGCGGGCTCGGCCCCACCGACTCGCGCCTGACGCCGCTCCTCCCGGCGCCGCGGAACAAGCTCTCCTTCAGCTCCGCGGCCTGCGAGGGGATCGCGATCGGTTCGGATCCCTACGCCGCGGTGGTGCTCTGCGGGCTCGAGACCCACGTCTGCGTGGCGCAGACCGCCCTCGACCTCCTCGCGCGCGGGAAGCGGGTTCACGTGGCGGTCGACGCCGTCGCCTCGCGTCACGCCATCGACCACGAGACGGCGCTGCGGCGGCTGGAGGGAGCCGGGGCGATCCCCACGACCACCGAGGCGATCCTCTTCGAGTGGTGCCGCACCGCCGAACACCCCGCCTTCCAGTCGGTGCGGGCCCTCGTCGTCGGCCGCTGACCGGGCCGGTGGTCACTCCTGGGCCACCCCTTCCCCGCCGGCAGCACGCGGCCCGGTCGCCGCCGTGCGGAGATCGATCGGGTCGCCGGCCGGGGCGATGGGCCCGGCGGAGAGGGCCCGGAGGCGGGCGATCTTCGCCGCCGCCGTCGCCTCCCCTTCCACCTCGCGCCCCGGGGCGGGGCCGAAGATGATCGTGCGGCCGGCGCTCGTCACCAACTCCCACGACCGGGTGCCCGACGCGTCGGTCGCCCTCGTCGTGACCTCACCCCCGTACTTCGCGGGCAAGGAGTACGAGACCGCCCTCGGCGAGGGCCACGTCCCGGCGTCGTACGTCGAGTACCTCGCGATGCTGCGTGACGTCTTCGCCGAGTGCTGGCGGGTGCTCAAGCCCGGCGGTCGCATCGCCGTCAACGTCGCCAACCTGGGCCGCAAGCCC
>CAZMOU010000243.1:0-3832 GCA_964567835.1 uncultured Chitinophaga sp.
GAAATGGAAATCGGCCGCCGCCACCTTGGCGAGGACGACCTGCTTGCGGAAATCGAGGTCGTCGGCGACGAGCAGGCCGCCGGTCTGCGCCATCCCCTCGAGGACGAGCGTCGTCGGGGCCAGCGGCACGCCCGGGAAGTGGTCGTGGAGGTGCTCCTCCGCGAGCGTCACGGCCTTCACGGCCGTCGCGCGGCGGTGCCGCACGAACTCGGTGAATCGATCGATCCAGAACCAGCGCATGAGAGGGCCGACGGGGACGGGGCCGGCGCCGCGAGGGGAGGGCGACCCGGCGGCCGCAGCTTACCGACCCTCGCCCCGGCCCGGAAACCGGACCACCCGCCCCCCGATCGCCACCGCCGGGGGGATCGATCCACAGGGCTGGCCAACCCGAGCGAGTGATCCGGCGGCGAGCGAAAAAAAATCCTGTCCGCTTTTGCGGTCGTCATACGCCTTAAGAAGTGAGGCCGGTGCCGGTCGGCGATTCGAGTCAGCCGGCACCCTCGGCCACCTCGCCCACCAGGAAGGGGGATCCCGCCATGCCGCGCCGCCCCGCGCTGTTTCGTTCCGCCCGGATGCGCCTGCTGGGAAGTGCCCGTCGCATTGGGGAAGTCGGCACCGGTGGAGACGGCGCCCGCCTTGGGCCCGCCATCTACCGCCCACTGGTGGTCGGGGCCGCGATCCTCACCCGGCTCCCGGCTGCCGTCGATCGACGGCGGCGCTGGCAGGTGGACGTCGCCCCGGGGGCCCGTCTCCTGCCCGACGCCCCCGACCGGGCGATCGATGTCGAGCGGGTGGTCGCCTGGCGCCGCCTCGCGGGGGAGACCTGCCGGATCGGTGCGGCGCTCGTGTCGGCGGCGGACCTCGGCGCTGGGGACGACGCCGACCGCGCCGCCGACGCCGGCCTCGACCGGTGGATGCCGGCCTCGCCGCGGGCGGACGTCGGCGGGCCGCTCCGGCCGCGGGGGCCGGCGATCGAGATGTACGGCTGGGCGCTCCTCTACCGCCTCGGCGACTCCGGCACGACCGCCTTCGTCGATCCCCACGAAGACCACGACGACCTGCCGGCCTTCTACGAGTCGCCGCTGGAACTCCTCGACCGGGCGAACTTCCTCGCCTCGCGAGGCGTCGCCACCCGGCCGATCGCCCTGGTGACACGTCCCGAGGACTTCGTCCGCCCCGCGGCCGCCCCGGTCAACCGCTTCTTTCCCACGGCCCGTTGCCGTCCGCCGGCCGACCTGCGACGGCTGTTCTAGCTTCACGTGGCAAAAGCCCTCCATGGCCTTTTGCCACGGGGCAGCGGGAAAAAGCCGAGGTTTTTCCCGCCGCCTGCCGCCGCCTCCTGCGGCGGATATCCCGATCGACGCCCACACCGCGACGGGGCAAAAGCCCTCCATGGCCTTTTGCCACGGGGCAGCGGGAAAAAGCCGAGGTTTTTCCCGCCGCCTGCCGCCGCCTCCTGCGGCGGATATCCCGATCGACGCCCACACCGCGACGGGGCAAAAGCCCTCCATGGCCTTCTGCCACGGGGCAGCGGGAAAAAGCGCCCACCCCATGGGCATGGGGGCGTCAGGCGCCGTCGCCGAGTTCCTCCTGGAGGGCGAGCCAGCGTTCCTCGGCTTCGGCGAGTTTGCCGCCGATCTCGGTGACGCGGTTGTGGAGGCGGAGGGCCTCGGCGGGATCGACGGCGGCGAGGAGGGCGGCGTTCGCCTCCTTCTTCTCGGCGTCGAGTTTCGCGATGGTGCGTTCGAGGTTCGAGATCTCGCGGCGCAGGTCCCGGTCGTTCCTCGGCTTCGCCGGGGCGGTCGCGGCGTTCCCCTTCGGCCCGCGGTCGGCAGGCCCCGGTTTGCGCGCCGTCCGGCCCCGTCCGTCAGCCGCCTCGGCGTCGTCGATCTCGCGGGTCACCGCGGCGAGGTAGGTGGCGTAGTCGCCGAGCCAATTCACCACGCGGCCGTCCTTCACCTCGACGACGTTCGTGGCCACCGTCTGCATGAACGACCGGTCGTGGCTCGTGAAGATCACGGTGCCGCGGTAGTCGAGCAGCGCCTGCGCGAGGGCGTCGACGGTCTCGACGTCGAGGTGGTTGCCCGGCTCGTCGAGCACCAGGACGTTGGCCGACCCGAGGAGCAGGCCGGCCATGCAGAGCCGGGCCCGCTCGCCGCCGGAGAGGACCTTCACCTTCTTCTCGATCGCCCGGCCGCGGAAGAGCATGGCGCCGGCGAGATCGAGGATCTGCTGCTGCTTGGTGCCTGTCGCCGCGGCGCGCTCGAGGTAGTCGAGGACGGTGTCGTTCTCGGCCAGGGTGGTGTAGACGTGCTGCGCGTAGATCCCGATCTCGCAGCCGTAGCCCCACTTCACTTCGCCGCCGACCGGCTCGAGCGACGACACGAGCGTCCGCAGGAACGTCGTCTTCCCCTGGCCGTTGTCCCCGACGATCGCGGCCCGCGAGCCGTGGACGATCTCCACGTCGATCCCCGAGGCGACGGTGTTCCCGGGATACCCGATGGCGAGTTCCCGGCAGCGGACGGCGGGCCCCTTGCGGGGACTGGGAACGGCGGGACAGCGGATGGCGGCGACGGGGGCGTCGGCGGCGATCTCCTCCACCTCGAGCTTCTCGAGTTGCTTCTCCTTCGACTTGGCGCGCGACGCGGTCGAGGCCCGGGCCTTGTTGCGCGCGATGAAGTCCTCGAGTTGCTTCCGCTTGGCGATCACCGCGGCGTTGGTGCGTTCGACGTGCTCGCGCTGCTCGGCCTGGAAGGCGAGGAAGGCGTCGATCTTCCCGGGGAAGACGGTGAGCTTGCCGTGGGAGAGGTCGAGGGTCTGGTCGCAGGTGGCGGCGAGGAAGGCCCGGTCGTGGGAGACGATCAGGCAGGCCTCCTTGTAGCCGCGGAGAAAGTGCTCGAGGAGGATCTGCGTCCGCAGGTCGAGGAAGTTGGTCGGTTCGTCGAGGAGGAGGAGCGTGGGCTCGTGGAGGAGGAGCGCCGCGAGCTTGACGCGGGTCTGCCAGCCGCCGGAGAGCTTGGCGACGGGCCCGTGGAGCTGCGCGGTCTTGAGTTCGAACTGCCCGGCGACCTCGCCGCACTTCCAGTCGGGCTGGGCGCTATCGCGCATGAGGAACTCGAGCGCCGTCTCCCCGGGGAGGAAGGGGTCGTGCTGGCGCAGGTACCCGAGGCGGAGACGCGGGTGGCGGACGACCTCGCCGGAATCGAGTTCCTCCTCGCCGAGGATGACGCGGAGGAGGGTGCTCTTTCCGGCGCCGTTGCGGCCGACGAAGCCGATCTTGCCGTCGTCGGTGATCGTGGCGGAGGCGTCGTCGAGGAGGACCTGCTCGCCGTACCGCTTCGAGGCGTTCTGGATGTCGAGGAGAACGGCCATCGAAGGGGGGAGCGTTTCGCCTCGGGCGGGTGGAAGCGGAGGCGGGACTTATCAGCGGAGGCGGGAGTCGAAGCGGAGGCGGGACTTCTCAGCGGAGGCGGGACTTCTCAGCGGAGGCGGCGGCGTGGGTGGCAGCTCGCGGGGTGTGGGTGCGCAGTGAGCGGCTACCAGAGCGGGGCGGTCTGGCGCCTGATCGATGGCGTCGGCCGTGAAACACGGCGGACGTCACCAGAGCGGAGGGCATGGGATTCGAACCCACAACCGGTTTCCCGGCACCACATTTCCAGTGTGGCCGCTAGCCATTCGCTTACCCTCCGAACGCGGTGTTTTCGTCGGTCCCCCCCGCTGTCCCCCCAGCAGACCTGGTTGGACGAGCGAGCGGTCGAGGGCGAAAACCCACGCTGGCTTGCAGGAGTATACCTATCGGCCGCCGCAGCGGCATTCCCCCTACCGCCGCCGT
>CAZMOU010000243.1:3842-4205 GCA_964567835.1 uncultured Chitinophaga sp.
TTTCCAGTGTGGCCGCTAGCCATTCGCTTACCCTCCACACGCATGGTTTTCGGCTGGTCTACATCGCTGTCCACATCATCCGCCGGATCGGGGCGGGCTCTGGGAGTCGCTCGATCCGGCGTCCGTGGGCAGCGGCAGAGGCCGAAAAACCGCGGGCTCGCGGGAGTATAGCTTCTGGTTTCCGCCGCGGATATCCGTGGTTCGCAGCCGGATTTCCTGCGTCTTCCGCCACCGTGCGGGCCATCTCGACAGGCTGGGCCGCCATGGAGACAGCCCCGGGCACGATGGAGACAGCCACGCTCGCAAACACTGACCTGCCCCCACGAATGGCACCAGGTTTCAAGTTAGGGGTTGGTCTTCCAG
>CAZMOU010000244.1:0-4190 GCA_964567835.1 uncultured Chitinophaga sp.
TTCGCCGGCCGGCTTCGCCGCCACTCGCCCGCCACGGCCCTCCCGGGCTCCACCCGGGGCGGGCACCCCCGCCTTGGAATCCGCAGACCCGTCACCCGCCCTGCCGGCCGTCGGGCCGGGGATCGGCGCGGGGTCGGCCGCGCCGTCCTCGGCGGCGGCCGTGGACTTGGGCTTCCAGCCGTCTCCCCGTGGCCGCGTCGCCGCGGGGGGATCGACGGCCGCATCCTGCCGGGCCTCCACGACCGCAGGGCCGATGGCGAACGACGCGAGGATGATTCCGCCGCGGAGGACCCGCGGCAAGCCGGCCGGTATGATGCGCACGTGTGGTTCCCCCCGAATGGTCCATCGGACCCCGGGAGCCGCGGGCTCTAGCCGACGGTGCGGACGACCGGCGACCTTGCCTGCCCGACGGCGCCGCGCCGGCGACGTCCCCCACCACCCCCGCCGCCCCCCCATTTTCCCCCGGCCCGGTCGTGGAGCTCCCGATGGAGGCGTGCCGATGACGCCCGCGATCCCCGACGCGGGGGAGTGCCTGGCGACCCTGACGGCGCGGGAGTGCCGGGTGGTGATCGTGGCGACGGGGGGTGGGTCGGCGGCGATCCCCGCGCTCCTCTCCATTCCCGGCGCGAGCGCCGCGATCGACGAGGCGCTCGTGCCCTACGCGCGGGGGGCGGTGGATGCGCTGCTCGGCGGCGCGCAGGAGTCGTACTGCGGCTCGCGGGCTTCCCGCCGGCTGGCGATGGCCGCGCTCGACCGCGGCCGGCGCTGGGGCGGCGCCTCCGCCCGGGCCGTCGGCGCCGCCTGCACCGCGAGCCTGGCGACCACGCGTGCCAAGCGCGGCGAGCACCGCGTGGCGGTGGCGGTGCAGACCCTGCCCCTCACCACCGTGGCGACGGTCGTCCTCGCGAAGGGAAGACGGACGCGGGCGGAGGAGGAGCATCTGGCCGCGACCCTCCTCCTCGAGCGGCTCGCGGCACACGTCTCCGCGGGACATGCGCCGGCGGCGACCGATCGCCTGCTCCTCCCCGGCGAACGCCTCGTGGTGGAGCGCCGCGAGGCCCCGGCGGAATGGCAGGCCGTGCTCGCCGGCACCTCCGGAAAGGCACGCCTCGGACCTCCGCCGCCGGGGCGCGAGGCGATCTTCCCCGGATCGTTCGACCCGCTCCACGACGGCCACCGCCGCATGGCCCACATCGCCGCGCGGATCACCCGACTGCCGGTCGCCTGGGAGCTTTCGCTGCGCAACGTCGACAAGCCGGCGCTCGATTGGCTGGAGGTCGGCATCCGCGCCGCCACCTTCGCCGACGCGGGGGCCTGGCTCACCGCGGCACCGACCTTCGTGGAGAAGGTGGCTCTTTTTCCTGGGGCGCCGTTCGTGGTGGGGGCCGACACCTACCTGCGGCTCGGCGACCCGCGTTATTACGGCGGTTCCCCCGACCGGGCCAGGGAGGCCGTGGAGCGGATCGCCCGCGACTCGGGGGGGCTCGTGGTCTTCGGGCGCGTCAGGGACGGCGTGTTCGTCGATCCAGCGCGACTCGCCGTCCCCGAGCCGCTTCGCGCGGTCTCCACGTTCGTGGGGGAGGGTGAGTTCCGCGACGACGTCTCGAGCACGGTCCTGCGGAGGGCCGGCGCCGACGCGGCGGATTGACGCTCACTCGCCGCGCCCGACCCGGCGGTTCCGCGCGGCGAGCATCGCCTTCCAGAATCCGAGGAAGGCGAGCACGCACCCGATGACCACCACGGGCCGCCGTGGATCGTGGTTCAACGTCCAGGATCCGGCGGCCAGGATCGATCCCCAGACGAGGACGGCGATCATGATCCCACGGATGATGCGATCGGCGTCGGCAGGGGTGGGCGTGCTCATACGCTCACTGTAGACGACCCGTGCCCCCGCGGCGCCGCCCTGCCGGTACCGCGGCGTGCCTCGCCGGCGGGCGTCGGCGGGAATCGCCCCGCGATCCCTCGGGCCGGAGGAAAAAAAAGGCCCCCGGAACGGTCCAGATCCCAGGGGGGCGGGGAACCTGAACCGTTTCCGGGAGCGATTGGACGGCGTCGGTCTCTCGGGGGAACCGATTTCGGGGGGCCGCGGGCGGCATCCGTGCCACCCGAGGCCCTCCGTGACGAGCGGCGGTGTGAACCACCAGTCGTCAACCTCAAGGTGGTGCGGACAGTAGGAAAGCGGTTTTGCCGGGTCAAGGCCGCTTCCGCGCCCTGTTTCCACGCTTTTTTCCGGTCGACGGGGCGATCTTGGCGCTCTCGGGGAGACCGTGGCGTGGCAGCCCCGGCAGGCGGCGCGGTCGGGGCAGGGAACGGCTATGCTCTGCCGGTCTGCGGGCCCCCGGCGCGCCTCCCGTGCCGACCCACCACGCCCTCCTCCCGCCTCCCTCCGCGCGAAACGACCGTCCCATGGAACCGACCCTCCTCACCACCACCCCCGGGGCCGGCGTGCCGCCGACGAGCGCGGCGTGGCGGACGGCCTTCGACGCCGCGCTCCCCTACGCCCAGTTCCTCGAACGGCACGCGACCGCGGAGCAGCGCTCGCGCTGGCAGGCGGTGCACGAGCGGATCGGGCTCACCGACGACGCGCGGCGGATCCTGGCCGGTTTCGTGCGCCGCATGCCGGTGCTGGTGCTCGCCGGGGCGTGGTGCGGCGACTGCGTCAACCAGTGCCCGATCTTCGCCCACTTCGCGGCCGCGTCGCCGGCGATCGACCTGAAGTTCCTCGACCGCGACGCCCGGCCCGACATCGCCGCCCACCTCCGCGTCTGCGGCGGGCAACGCGTGCCCACCGTGGCGTTCTTCAGCGAGGACTTCACCCCGGTGCTGTTCTACGGCGACCGGACCCTCTCGGCGTACCGGGCCGCCGCCGCGGCGAGCCTGGGATCGTCCTGTCCCACCGGCCTGGTGCCCCCGGCCGCCACGGCGCTGGCCGCCGCCACCGACGACTGGCTGCGGGAGTTCGAACGTGTGCACCTGATGCTGCGGCTCTCGGCGCGGTTGCGGCAGGCACACGGCGACTGACCCGTCGGCTCCCCCGAAGCCCCCCGAGGGGTGACCCCGAGGCCCCATGACGACGCGCGAACGCTGGACGGTCTATCCACTGCTCTTCCTGGCGATCGGGTTGGCGCTGCGCGGACAGCCGCTGGCCCCCGGGATCGACGGCATGGTGCGCCTCGACGCGCTCGAAGCCGCGCTCGTGGTCTGCCGGGAGCTGCGCGTCGACGCCGACGACGGCACGACGCTCGTGCATGCCGGCAAGGTGCGTGGCGGCGGTGGCGGGCGGATCGAGATCCGCGACGGCAAGGGGCGCGACGTCGTGGCGATCGGCACGAATCCCGGACGCCGCGAGGGGGGCGTGGAGTTCTTCGAGACCGACGGCCGCGAATCGGCGCGTCTCACGACCACCGGCCTCGGCGATCCGCCCCCCGACGACCCGGCCATCGAGGACGAGGCGGCCCCGAGCGGAAACGGGACGGTGGACTCCGCCACCGAAACCGCACCGGCCGCGCCATGACGCGACCCGCCCGGCGGCGGCGTCAGAATCGGTTGAAAAGCCGGCTCAAGGCCCAGTCGCGCGGCACCCTCACGCCGAAGTCGATCGTGGTGAATCGCGTGGCGTCCCACGGCACCAAGACGATCGACCCATGGGTCGTAAGCACGCCCCCCCAGGCGTTGCCGAGAACCGGCGACCCGGCGATCGGCCCGCACTCATGGGTCTCTGGGTCGATCACGAACAGCGGCACCTACCTGCTGGGCACGCAGTAGATCTTGCCATCCGGGCCGAGCACTCCGCCGACGTAGCGAAGCCCGTCGGGCAACCCGGCGATCACCTCGATGCTGTCATCGGCGGGATCGATCACCCACACCTTGCCGGCACCCGCCAAGCCCGAATAGATCTTTCCGTTCGGGGCCAGGACACCACCGAACGTCTTTGCTGCCCCTTCGCCCAGGTCGTGGTCGAGGTACGCAACCGTTCGGTCATCGGGGTCGATGACCATGAATCGGCGGGCATGGTCGGGCATGCAGTAGATCCGACCGTTCGGGGCGAGCACGCCACCTGAATACTTGTAGCCATCGCCGGGAAGATCCCCGAACGTGCCGACGGAATCCGTCTCGGGATCGATTTCCACCACGTTCGACGCCGTCGATGGGATGCCGTAGATGCGGCCGTTCGGAGCCACCACGCCGCC
>CAZMOU010000245.1:0-4188 GCA_964567835.1 uncultured Chitinophaga sp.
GACCACCTGGGCGACCCGGACGGGCGTGACGGCCCGGCGCTATCTGGCCACCGGTGGCACGATGATCGTGGGGGTGGTGAACTCGATCATGTGGCAGTTCGCCGGACCGGACAAATACACGAACGTCTCGCTCGTGAACTTCAACTTCGTCCAGCCGCTGCTCCAGCGCGCGGGGCGTTCGGTGGCGCTCGAGCCGCTGACGATCGTGGAGCGGGCGCTGCTGGCGAACCTGCGCACGCTGCAGTTCTACCGGCAGGGGTTCTTCCTCCAGGTGGCCTTCGGCGGATCGACGCCCCAGCAGCTCCAGCGCCGCGGCGGATTCTTCGGCGGCACCGGCTTCACCGGCTTCACCGGCACCGGCATCGGCGGCTTCGGCAACATCGGCGGCGTGTTCTTCGGGGGCAACGGCGTCGGGCTCCAGGTGGGGGGCGGCGGCACCGGCGGGTCGGGCTTCGCCGGCGGCGGTGCCGGCAACGTCGGCGGCTTCTACGGCCTCCTCCAGCTGCGCCAGCAGATCCGCAACGCCGAACAGAACCTCTTCGCGCAGGAGCGGGCACTCGCGCTCCTCGACGCCAACCTCGAGGCGGGCACCGTGGGCCTCGATCAGGTCGATCAGCTGCGTCAGAACGTGGAGACCAACCGCGCGGGGCTCCTCCAGGCCAAGACCTCGCTGACGAACACGCTCGAGAGCTACAAGGTCAACATCCTCTGCCTGCCGTCCGACACCCCGGTGACCCTCGACGAGACCTTCATCAAGCCCTTCCAGTTCATCAGCCCGGAGATGCAGCAGCTGCAGAACGACTTCGGCGGCTTCCTGGCCGCCTACTCGTTCGGCGACGAGGAGAACCTGAAGGAGACCGACGACCCGCGCGACACCGAATCGCTCCGCGACGCGGAGGAGATCGACGCGCCGCCCGCCGCGCGGCGCGAGCCGGCGCCGGCCGACGAGCCCGCCGACCGCCCGGAGGCCGCGGGGGACGCGGGCGCCGGGGATGCGGAGGCGGATGGAAAGGCGGAGGGGAAGGACGAGGACACCGAAGAGGACGAGGACGCCGCCGCCCGGAGGCTCGTCGAGCGGAGTCTGGAACGCCTCGCCGAGCTGCGCGAGCGCGTCGACGAGCAGGCCGCGGCCGTGGCCGCCGACCTGAAGCTCGCCCGCTCCGGCGCCGCGTCGCGACTGGCGGGGATGCGTCCCACGGAACGCGAGACGTTCACCCGCGACATGAAGCTCCTCGAGGACGATCTCGGACGCCTCGCGAAGCGCGCCCACGAGGCCGAGGCCGAGATGGAGCGGCTCCGGGACGGCCTCACGCCGGAGAACCTGCGGGCCACCTCCGACAAGTTCGTGAAGCTCGTCGCCGACGTCTCCGCCGCCGTCGACGAGATGTCGTTGATCCAGGCCCGGGCCCGCGTGGAGGCGGTGTCGATCGACGTCGAGCCGCTCGACCCCGACGTCGCGTTCGAGATCGCCAGGGCCAACCGTCTCGACTGGATGAACAACCGGGCGGCGCTCGTCGACCAGTGGCGGCTGATCCAGTTCAACGCCATGTCGCTCCTGGCGGGGCTCGACATCGTCGTCGACGGCGGCATGAACACGGTGGGCAACAACCCGGCGAAGTTCCAGTCGCCGACCGGGTACCTCTCCGGCGGCGTGCAGTTCGACGCCCCTTTCACCCGTCTCACCGAGCGCAACAACTTCCGCCAGGCGATCCTCGACTACCAGCAGGTGCGCCGGCAGCAGATCCAGTACGAGGACCGCATCAAGCTCGCCATCCGGCAGTCGCTCCGCCAGCTCGACCTCGACAAGCGCAACCTCGAGACGCAGCGCCGGGCGATGATCGTCGCCATCCGCCGCGTCGACCAGACGCGGCTCACCCTCTCGCAGCCGGCGCCGCCGCTGCCGGCCCCCGGCCCCACCGGGATCGTCGACCTCACCGCCGGCCAGCTCGGACCCACCGCCACGCTCAACCTGATCTTCGCCTTCAACGACCTGCGGAGCTCGCAGGACGCCTTCACGAGCATCTGGGTGAACTACTACGCCACCCGGGCGTCGCTCGCCCAGCAGCTCGGCGTCATGCAGCTCACCGACGACGGGCTGTGGGTCGACACCCCCTTCGCCTGCGCCGAGCGGGCGACCGCCGACGAATTGCCCCTGCCGCCGCCGGTGCCGCAGGAGTGGCTCGAGCACCTCGACCAGATCGACGCCCCGCCGCCGCTGCCGGCGAAGGCCAGGCCCCGGCAGGGGGACGAAGGCAAGGGGGAAGTCCCGGCGGTCCGCCCCGACGTCCGCGCCGAGCCGATCCCCGCGCCCCCCGACGCCGACGGGGAGGGGGGGGGAGAAGGGCCCGCGCCCGACGCGTCGCGCCTGCCGGGACTGCGGATTCCCGGTCTCCCCTCCGCGTCGCGTCGGAGCCAGGACGGCTGGAAGGCGGCGCGCCGGGAAGCTGCCGCCGCGCCACGGCGGGTAGACTGACGAGACTCCCCGGAGCCGGCCCAGGCCGGCGTCGCACCGACCCCTCGGAAACCGTCGATCATGGCCGAGAAGAACCGCGCTCCCGAGCCCACCCCGACGGCGGGGGCCGACGTCGCCGCGATCGCCGGGATCCTCGGCGACCCGGTCGCCGACGATGCCGCCGCGCCGATCCCGCGGCGTCGCTTCCCCTGGCGGACGCTCCTCACGCTCGCCGTCCTCGGCGGGGGCGTGGCCGGAGCCCCCTGGGTGCTCGCCAGCCTCGGACGCGGCGGGAACGCCAATCCGCTCGCCACCCTGCCGGCCCATGTCGTGACGCGCGGGCCCCTCACCATCTCCGTCACCGAGGACGGGAGCATGGTGAGCGACGAGAACGTCGACATCGTCTGCGGCGTGGCCGGCGGGGCCACGGTCATCTGGCTCATCGACGACGGTGCCCGCGTCACCGAGGGAACGGAACTCGTCCGCCTCGACAGCTCGAAGCTCTCCGAGGACGTCTCGGCGCAGAAGATCGCCTTCGAGAAGGCGCGGGCGGCCAACATCCAGGCGGAGAAGGACTTCGCCGCCGCCAAGATCGCCGTCGAGGAGTACACCGAGGGGACCTACAAGAAGGAGCTGCGGAAGGCGGAGTCGGACGTCACCGCCGCCAAGGAGCGGCTCCAGTCGACGCGCAACCAGCTCGAGCACGGGCAGCGGATGTTCCGCAAGGGTTACATCACGCCGCAGCAGCTCGACGCGCAGAAGTCGGCCGTGGAGCGGGCGGATCTCGACCTGGGGACCGCCGAGATCGCCCTCGACGTCCTCGAGCGATTCGCCAAGCCGAAGATGATCACGGAGCTGGCGAGCAAGCGCGACGCGACGGAGGCGAAGCGCGACAGCGAGCGGGCGGCGCTGGAACTCGAGAAGGCGAAGCTCGAGCGGCTCACCTCGCAGCTCGCCAAGTGCACGCTCAAGGCCCCGAAGGACGGGCTCGTGATCTACGCCAACGAACGCAACCGCCAGGCCGAGACCGAGATCAAGAACGGCGCCAAGGTGAACGAGGGGACGACGATCCTCCGCCTCCCCAACCTCGAGCGCATGCGGGCCGACGTGGAGGTGCACGAATCGAAGGTGGACAAGATCCGCACCGGGATGCGCGCCCGCATCAAGGTGCAGGGGCGCGAGTTCGAGGGGACGGTGACGGCCGTCGCCAACCGGCCCCAGTCGAACTGGATGTCGACGGCGAAGAAGTACGTCGTCCAGGTCCGCATCGACGGCGAGCCGGGCGAGGTGCGCCCCGGCGTGACGGCCGAGGTGGAGATCATCGTCGCCGACCTGGCCGACGTGATCTCCGTCCCGGTGGCGGCCGTGATGGAGAAGCGCGGGCAGTTCTTCTGCGCGGTGCGCAAGGGGGACGCCATCGAACGGCGCAGCGTGGTCCTCGGCATGGGCAACGACAAACTCGTGGAGATCACCTCGGGGCTCGAGGATGGCGAGGCGGTGATCCTCAATCCGCGAAAGGCCCTCGGTGAGGAGGGGTCGGAGGAGACGGCCGGTGCCGCGGGCCGCGGGCCGGGCATGCCCGGCGGGGGCCGTGGCCCTGGCGGCCCCGGCGGACGGGGCGGGCCTCCGGGTGGTGGTCCTCCAGGTGCCGGTGCTCCAGGTGCCGGTGCTCCAGGTGCCGGTCCGCAGGGTGGTGGTCCGCAGGGTGGTGGTCCGCAGGGTGGTGGTCCGCAGGG
>CAZMOU010000246.1:0-4186 GCA_964567835.1 uncultured Chitinophaga sp.
CAACTCCGGCACGATCAACGGCGGGATGACGGTCGCCAACCAGAATCTCCTCGTCAACGGCGGCACCGGCGGCACCTTCGGCGAGTTCGTGGGAAGCACCCTCACCGTGCAGAACGGCTCCCTCACCTTCGCCTCGGGCAATACCAAGCTCGGCTCCGACGTCGTCGTCTCCTCCACCGGAGGCACCCCCGGCGCGGGCAGCATGACCAACGACGGCAAGCTGCTCCTCGGCGGAGCACGCTCCCTCACCGGATCGTTCGCCCAGTCCTCCGGCGCGACCTTCCTCTCCCTCCTCGGCGGCGTCTCCACCTACGGCAGCCTCGCGGCCACCGGCAACGCCTCCTTCGCCGGCACGCTCGACCTCGTCCAGGGCGGATTGAGCCTCGCCGACGGACAGACCTTCAACCTCTTCTCCTTCGCCGCCTCCGTCGGCGACTTCCTCGGGCTCTCGGTCGACGGCACCGCGCTGTCGTCACTCGGCGGCAACGAGTGGGCCTACGGATCCCTGATCCTCACCGAGCAGTGGACGAGCACCACCATGGGGATCTCCGTGAGGAGCGCCACCCCCATCCCCGAGATCGATCCCGCCTCCATCGCGAGCGTCTTCACGCTCGTCGCCGGGGTGGTCTCGCTCCTCGAGCGGCGTCGGCTCGCCCGGCGCGGCGGCGGGAACGGTTCGGCCGCCTGATCCGCCCGGTGCATCACCGGCTCCCTCGCCCAGCGAGCGCCCGGCCTCCCCGAGGGGGCCGGGCGCCGTCGTTTCGCCCCCCCTCCAGTAGGGGATCTGGAGGGGCGTCCGGCCACGGCGGACTGCAGAATCGCGGCCGAAAAAGCGATTTCTTTCGGCGGCGTCAGGTTTCCGTCCCTCGATCCGTAAGGGTGTCGGAGGGCCTCGGCTCACGACGGCCCCGATCACCCCCTCGGGAACCAGGGACCCATGCGCCGCCACGCCTCCTCCTTCCGTCGTCCGGACCGCCCGGGGCTCCGGGCCCTGGCCCTTCTCCTCGCCGCGGTCGTGGGGCTGCCCGACGCGAGCCACGCCGACGTCTTCATCAACTCCGCGGTCAGCGGCCCGCAGTACGGCGACGGCGGCTCCTTCATCCTCGGCTTTGACGGCACGATCACGAGCACCGGCGACGGCGTGGTGGGCGACGCCACGCACGGGATCACGCAACTGATGGTGCAAGGGTCGATCGATGCCGCTGACAAGGGCATCGCGATCGCCGCGGGTGCTCCCCCCCTCAGCTTCATCGCCGTGACCGGGACGAGCGCCGGTGGGACATTCGGCCTGCTCCACAGCGGCTCGGCGCAGCAGGTCTCCGTCCACCAGGGGCTCGTCTCTGGCGGCAGCGGGACGGGGATACTGAACAGCGGGACGATCGCTTATTTCGACGTGGGAACGCCGGCCCGGGTCATCGGCGGAGGGGGCCCGGGCATCGACAACGCCGCCGGAGCCTCGATCGGCTTCTTGACGATGCATGGGACGTTGCAGGGCGTCGACGGCCTCTCCACCAGCGGCACGATCACGACCTTGTGGAATTACGACACGGGGAAGATCGAAGGCTCGAACGGCGGCATGGGACTGTTCGTCGGACCCGGCGGCGGCATCGGCACCTTCTCGAGCTTCGGGACCGTGAGCGGATCCTCGGGCGTCGTCGTCGCCGGCGCCGTCAACTCCTTCGTGAACGAAAAATACAACGCCGTCTTCGGCACGATCTCCGGCAGTTCCCAGGGGATGTCCGTGGTGGGGACGGGCTCGGTGACGACGCTCGCCAACGCCGGCATCCTGGAGGGTGGATCGGTCGGCCTCTCCGTCGAGGGGGGCCACCTCGGGCAGTTCACCAACTCCGGCACGATCCGCTCCACGACGGGCGGCCCGGCCCTCGTCGTCTCGAGCGGCGGCGACATCGACAGGATCACGAACTCGGGCTCGATCGGCGACATCGTCAACGCGTCCTCGATCGGCGACGGGACCGCTGCGGCGCTCACGAGCACCGGCACCGGCGCCTCGATCGGCACGTTTACGAACACCGGTGTCGTCTACGGCGGCATGACGGTGGCGAACCAGAATCTCCTCATCCACGGAGGCGGCGGGAACCCCTTCACCACCGGCACCGCCGGCGTCTTCGACGGGGGCACGCTCACCGTCTCGAACGGCTCGCTCCACTTCGCCTCCGGCAACACGATGCTCCAGGCCGACATGGTCGTGTCGTCCGCCGGCGGCATCCCCGGGGCGGGCACCATGACCGTCGACGGCACGCTCATCGTGGTGGGACCCCGCGCCCTCGACGGGTCGTTCACGCTGTCGCCGGCAGGCACCTTCGTGTCGGCCATCAACAGTTCGAGCCTCTACGGCAGCTTGGCCGCCACCGGCACGGCCTCGTTCGGCGGCACGCTCGACCTGGGAGACGTCGGCGGAGCCATCGCCGCCGGGCAGACCTACGACCTCTTCACCTTCGCCTCGCGCGTCGGCGACTTCCTCGGGCTCTCGGTGATGGGGACGCCGCTGGCGTCGCTCGGCGGAGGCCAGTGGGCCTACGGGGCGCTGACCTTGAGCGAGATCTGGACCTCCACGGGCATGAGTCTCTCGGTGTCGGGTGCGGCCCCGGTCCCGGAGATCGACCCGGCGGGCCTGGGCTCCGTTCTGGCGCTCGCCTCCGGGGCTCTCGGCCTCCTCGAGCGGCGTCGGATCCGGGGGCGGGCCGGCTGACCCTTGCGGTCGGTGCCCGCATCCCGCGGGGAGCGGCGGGCCACAGCCTCCCCCTTCGCGATGGAGCGGGCCCCGGGGGACGCGGGACTTTTGCCGGGGCGAACGAGGAGACCGGACGAAACCTTGCGAATGATTGCCCCCGGCCAGGCTCCACTCATATAACGATTCGGTCAGCTTGTGATCCCTTCGGGGATCGGACCGTCTTGGAAGGAGCCGAGCCCATGCGCCGTCCGTTTGCCCTCGCTCGCCGTTGGCTGCCCTGCCGTGTCCTCCTCGTGGCCTTGGCGCTCGCCGCGTGGGCGCCAGCCGCCCGGGCCGGCGTCACGATCTCGACCGCGGTCGTGGGCCCGCAGTACGGCGACGGCGGTTCGTTCACCGTCACCACCGGTGGTTCGATCACGAGCGGCGGCCAGGGGATCATCGCCTCGTCCACCAGCGCCATCACCACCCTCACGGTCCAGGGGGGCGTCAGCGCGGCCTCGAACGGCTTCATCAACAACGCCGCGAGCACGGTCACGACGGCGACCGTCTCCGGCACCGTCACCGGCGGCAACGCCGGCGTGATGAACGCCGCCGGCGCGTCGATCGGATCGCTCCTCAACCAGGCCGGCGGACTGATCCGCGGTGACGGTCTGGCCGGGATCGAAGGCGCGGGCACGTTCGGCACGATCGACAACGCGGGCACGATCACCGGGCCGAGCGGCGTCTCCCTGCCGGGGGCCTCGGGCGCGTTCGTCAACCGTGCCACCGGCGTCGTGACCGGCACGGGAGCGGGCTACGGCCTCTTCACCGGTTCGACGCTCGCGTCGTTCACCAACGAGTCAGGCGGACTGATCGAGTCGGTGAATCAACAGGGGGTGTACCTGTACGGCGACGGCGTCGGCACGTTC
Organism: uncultured Chitinophaga sp.; assembly: GCA_964567835.1. Taxonomy (GTDB): domain Bacteria; phylum Planctomycetota; class Planctomycetia; order Pirellulales; family UBA1268; genus QWOP01. The sequence goes on from CAZMOU010000246.1 coordinate 3,601, forward strand.
GACAACGCCGGCACGATCCGCAGCCTCGCGATCAACGCCTCCTCCGGCCTCTACGTCGGCGACTCGGTGACGTCGCTCACCAACAGCGGAACGATGTCGGGCTTCTTCGGCCTCGAGAAGGGGGGCGCGATCGGCACCCTCACGAACGCCGCCACGGGCCTGATCCAGGGAACCGATTCCGGCCTGTACGTGGGGGAGTCCTCCCTGACCGACTACGTCAACCACGGGCGGATCGAGGGGGGCGTCAACGGCGTCCGCGCCTACTTCGCCTTCGGTCCCTTCACCAACAAGAGCGGCGGCGTCGTCAGCGGCACCACCGGTGCCGGTCTCGTCATCGAGGACGAATCGGGCACGACCACCAACGAGGCTGGTGGCATCATCGAGTCGACCGACGGGGTCGGCCTCCGGGTCGGGGGCTACGGCACCACCTTCGTGTCGGGCACCGTGGCCAACGCCGGCACCATCCGTGGCGGGGCCTCGGGCGTGGAAGTCACGGAAGGCCGTCTGCAGCGTCTCGCCAACTCGGGCACCATCCACTCCACCGGGCCGGGTGGCGGCCCGGCGCTTCTCGTGGGGTCCAACGGGA
>CAZMOU010000247.1:0-4178 GCA_964567835.1 uncultured Chitinophaga sp.
CCCCGGACAGGATACCCGCCCCGATGCCCTCCCCCACCGCCCATCGGGCCGCGATCCTCCGCCGACTCGTCGCCGAGGGGACTGTTCCCATCCCCGGCGCCCCGCTGCCCCTCGTCGCCAAGCTCGTCGAACGGGAGGGATTCCCGGCGATGTACCTCTCGGGAGCCGTCCTCTCGGCCGGTGTCCACGGCGTGCCCGACATCGGCCTGGTGACGCTCGACGATCTCGCCCGGCAGACACGGATCCTCGCCGCCGCCGCCGACCTGCCCCTGGTCGTCGACGCCGACACCGGCTTCGGAGGCCCGCGGGAGGTGGAGGAATGCGTCCGCGTCCTCGAGGAGGCGGGCGCCGCGGCGATCCAGATCGAGGACCAGGAGGGGGCCCCCAGCGGCGCCGGGGGGGGCAAACGCTGCGGCCATCTCGCCGGCAAGCGGGTCATCGACGCCGGGGCGATGTGCGAGAAGATCGCCGCGGCCCGGGCGGGATGCCGCTCCCCCGACACCGTGATCATCGCCCGCACCGACTCCCGCGGCGTCGCCGGGCTCGACGAGTGCCTCGCGCGCATGGCCGCCTACCGCGCCGCCGGCGCCGACTGGCTCTTCCCCGAGGCACCACGCGACAGGGAGGAGTTCGCCCGCCTCGGTGCCGAGTTCGGCACGGAGTGCCCGCTGCTGGCCAACATGACCGAGTTCGGCGTGGGTCCGCTGCTCCCGGTCGACGAGCTTTCCGAACTCGGATTCGCCGCGGTGCTCTTTCCGGTGACGCTCCTCCGCGTGGCGATGCAGGCGATGCACGCGGCCCTGGCCGTCATCGCCGACGAGGGCACCCAATCGAGCCTGCTCGACCTGATGCAGACCCGCGAGGAACTCTACGACCTGCTCGACTACGACCCCGCCCGGCCGGAGGAGTGGATCGCGTCGCACCGTCCTCCGCCCGGCCTCCCCGGAGCCCGCCACCCATGACATCCAATCCCCCCGGCGGCGACTTTGCCCGCGGCCTCGCCGGCGTCGTCGCCGGACGGACGGCGATCTGCTCGCTCGACGGCGACCTGCGCTACCGGGGATATTCGATCGGCCAGCTCGCGCTGGCGGGCGACTTCGAGGAGGTGGCCTGGCTGCTCCTCCGGGGCGAACTGCCCACCCCCGCGGAGAAGGCGGCGTTCGCCGCACGTGTGGCGACGGCGGCGCGGTCGGTCGACCCGAGCGTGCTCGAGGCCCTGCGCGTCCTCGCCGCCCGGGCCCCCGACGCCTCGCCGATGGACGCCCTGCGCACCGGCGTGAGCATGCTCGGGCAGATCGAACCCGACCGGGGTCTGGGGCCCCGCACCGAACTGGTGGCCCGGGCGGAGCGACTCCTCGGGCAAACGCCGGCCCTGCTCGCCGCCTGGCTCGACCTCGTCGCCGGCCGGCCGGTGGCGCCGTGGCCGGACCGCCCGTTCGCGGGTGCGCTCCTCGAGCGGCTCACCGGGCGCGGCCCCTCTGCCGCGGAGGAGGCGATCTTCGGCACGACGCTCGTGCTCTACGCCGAGCACGAGTTCAACGCCTCCACGTTCGCCGCACGCACGGTCGTCAGCACCGGCTCCGACATGCACTCCGCCATCGTGGCGGCGATCGGCGCCCTCAAGGGGCCGCTCCACGGCGGTGCCAACGAACAGGTGCTCGCGGAACTCGCCGAGATCGGGTCGCCCGACCGCGTCGTCCCCTGGCTCGAGGAACGCTTCGCCGCCAAGCGGGTGGTGATGGGATTCGGCCACCGCGTCTACAAGGACGGCGACGTCCGCGCGAAGCTGCTGGGGGAGCGTTGCCGCCGGTTCGTCGCCGGCGGTCCGGGCGAGAGCCTCGAGCACCTCGCCGACGCCGTCGAGCGCCTCATGCTCGAGCGCAAGGGGCTCCGCCCGAATCTCGATTGGCCGGCGGCCCGCGTCTACCACGCCCTCGGACTGCCTGTCTGCGTCTTCACGCCGATCTTCGTCGTGGCCCGCATGAGCGGCTGGACGGCCCACGTCGTCGAGCAGGCGGAGGACAACCGGCTCATCCGGCCGTTGTCGGTCTACTGCGGCGCCGCGCCGCGGGAATGGGTGCCGGCGGAACGTCGTTGACCGCCCGGGGGTGAACGCGGAGGCCGCCGCGGGTCTTCCCCGCGGCGGCCCCACGTCGATCGGAAGCGCAGGCCCGAGCGCCCGGTCAGGGATTCGCCGCGGTGGCGGCCGACGGGGCGAGCGCGGCCTGCGGGGCGGCCGGGGGATCCTCCGCGGCGGGTTGACCGTCCACCGTGGCCTGCACCGTCACCACCGGCACCGCACCGGCACCGAGATCGGTGTTGATGCGCAACTCGCGTTCGACCTTCCCCGTGGCACCGCCCGCCTGGAACGTCACCGGCAGGATGTGGACGGGGGCCGGCGTCTCCTTGACGGGACAGGTGATGCAGCCGTCCGGACCGCACTCCACCCCGGTGACCTTGAACGGACGGTTGGCGCGGACCACGACGTTCTTCGTCACCGTGCCACCGGGCTGGACCGTGCCCAGCGCCAGCAACTGCGGGCTCACCGTCACCTCCGCCACCACCCGCCCCTCGACGTCCATCGGGATCTGCGGCGCGCGGGCGTCGTTCGTCACGAGCAGCAGTTGCCCCTTCACGTACCCGGCCTGCGCCTCCGGCTTCAGCCGCAGCGTCAGGTCGTAGGCCGACTGCGTCCCGGTGTGGATCGGGCGCGACAGCATGACCACGAAGTCGGAGTTCACGCTGCGGACGTCCTTGATCTCCCACGGGGCGGCGCCGTAATGGGTGACGCGCACCTTCTTCTCGGCACCCTTGCCGAGATCGACGTTCCCGAGATCGATGAACGGCGGATCGAACGTCACGTCGCCGCGGATGTTGCCGGAGACGCGCAGCTGCACCTCGGCGTGGAAGGGCTTGTCGAAGGTGACCGTGAGCGTGGCCCCGTGCTGGCCGACGAACGTCTTGGTGTTGAAGACGGCCACGACCTCCGCCGTCTCGTGCGTCTTCAGGTCCTTCTTCGTGATGCTCGGGGTGGTGCAGCCGCAGCTCGTACGGACCCCGGACACGTGGAGGTCTTCCTTGTACTTGTTCCGGAAGACGAAGCGGTATTCCGTCTTCGCCCCCTTGGCGACGTTGCCGAAGTTGTGGTTCGTCTCGGCGAACATCTGCTTGGCCCAGTCCTGGGCCCGACCCACGCCGGCGCCGCACAGCGTGAGGGCCACGGCGCAGGCCAGCGCTGCCGCACGCCGGGGGAGCGACGGGAGGAGGGGGGCGGGGAGGCGGCGGTGGGAGCGCATGGGGATGTCACCGGGAAGGGCCGGGGAGGTGGAAGGACCCCCCGCGGATCGCGTGTGGAAGGGTACGGATGCCATGGAAAGAGAGTCAACGGGGCTCGGGGGGACTGGGGGGACCGACGGAGCCCCCCTCCGCTCAAGTTTTCCCCCCCCGTGGCCGAAGGAGGGTGTCGGCACCGCTTTTCCACCGAAAAAACGCTCTCCTTCCGCGCCAGGACCGATACAGGCCCGAAGGTTTGCTACGATGGGAAAGTCGCGTGGCGACAGGACGCCCGGGCCCGATGGGGTCCGCGGTGTCCGGGGCGGTGGAGGGTGGAATCGTCGGACCGACGAACCGCCGCTCGCCGCCGGCCGTAGACACTTGGCGGGACGGTTCGCGTACCACGCGATCCGCGCCTGTCCGAGACGGGGGCGTACCGGTTTCGACCGGATGCACGAGGTTCAGATTGCGTGTCGTGGTTGGTCGGCTGGCCACGAAAAAAGTCGACCAAGCTTCAATTGCCGAAGCTCAGTTCTCCCTGGCTGCTTAATTAAGCCGCCCCGAGCGATGGCCCCAGTCGGAAGGGCCTCCCAATCGGTCGCCAAATCCGACTCGCCCCGTTCCACCGCCGGGTACGGGCGGGGCTAAAAAAGTTCCTGGCTGGTGGACGACGGACCCTGCCGGCCGGGGGCGCGTCCACGAGACTCAAATCGACCGGATACACACGTAGACGTCTGTTCTGACTCATCACGGGACGCGGGTTCGACTCCCGCCGCCTCCACTTTACCGCTGACGAAGCCATCCTGGCCTTCGTCAGCTCCACACAGCCGCCGCGTCCTGCGGCGGCACCGGGCCGGTCCGAAAGACGCTGACGAAGCCATCCTGGCCTTCGTCAGCTCCACACA
>CAZMOU010000248.1:0-4151 GCA_964567835.1 uncultured Chitinophaga sp.
GCGCAGGGCGGGGTCGGTGCGGTCGAGCATGCCCAGCCAGACGTCGCGCCGGGGGATCGAGTTCCTGTGCCTGGTCGATCGCCAACTCGAACGCCGCGGCGTGGGGGGGCGCGGCGACGGGCGTGAGGGCGGCGGCGAGCAGGGCTGCCCGCAGGACGCGCGGAGTCGTGGCGATCGACGGCATGGCGGGGAGCCCCGGACGGTCTCGCGGGGTCAGTCGGGACGGAGGAGGCGGAAGACGCGCAGGACGTACACCACGAGCGCCGCGAAGCCGGCGACGGCGGCCACCTGCCAGGCCAGCGGGATGAGTTCGTACTCGCGGAACCCCGGCATGCCGATCACCCCGAGGGCCGCCCCCAGGGGCGTCACGGTGAGCGCGGCCTGGACGACCGCGGGGCTGAACGGGTCGTCGCGGAAGGCCCAGACGACGAGCGGCCCGAGGAAGAGGAGCATGAGGACCACGTACACCGTCACGGTCGCCGCCGCGGTGCGCGACTGGAAGGCGCCGATCGCCGCCGAGAGCCCGAGCGTGAGCCACGCGGCCAGGAGCACCGACACCAGCGCGAGCACGACCTGGTTCCACATCGTCGGCTTGATCGTCGTCATCACCAGGTATCCGGGCACCGTGGCGGCGAGGATGAGCAGCAGCGTCCAGGCGACGCTCGCCAGCTTGCCGATGGCGATGCGCCAGCCGGAGAGCGGCGTGGCGCGGAGGAGGGCCCAGCCGCCCCGCTCGCGCTCCGTCGCCACGAGCCCCGCCGCCAGGCTCGGCGTGAGGAGGACGACGAGCGCGGTCTGGAGGAGGACGAGGAGCCCGCCGATCGTCTCCACCCCCCAGTCGATCGTGCCGTTGGTGGCGGCGAGCGTCATGAGGAGCGACACGACCGCGCACACCGCGGCCAGGCGCAGGAGCCAGTGGAACCGGCCGAAGCGCCGGGTGCGGAACTCCTTCACCATCACCGGGTTCATGAACCAGGGGATGGAGGCCTTGCGCCGCTGCGGATCGACGAGGAAGAAGAGGCGCCGCCCGACGCGCACGAGCAGCGAACGGTCGTCGGTGATCCGGCCGGCGTCGCGCGAGCGGTCGAAGAGGCGGTGGTCGAGTTGGAGCACCGTGGCGACGGCCAGGACCGCCGCCAGGCCGAGGCTGCCGACGAGGAACTGCCAGACGCCGGACCCGCGCTCGAGCAGGCCGCCGCTCCCCGCCCCCCCCTGGCCGACCAGGTTCATCACGACCGGCAGCGGGGAGAGGCGGCGCAGCCATTCCGCCGCGGTGGCGAGCGTCCCGCTGGTGCCGCGCGTGAGGGCGTGGGGGGCGAGGGTGAGAAAGGCGACGGCGAACACGAAGCCGTAGGTGACGCGCACGGCCGCGTCGGTGGAGGACGCGCGGACGCTGACCAGGAGCCCGATCGCCGTGCAGAGGACGGCCAGGGCCGCGAGGACGGCGTAGAGGGTGCCGATCTGCCGCCACGGATCGACCCCCCCCATGCAGTAGACGGCCGCGGCCGCCGGGAGCGTGGCGAAGAAGACCAGGGCCGCGAAGGCCAGGACCCCGAGGAACTTCCCCGCGTAGATGCCCGGTGCGGTGAGGGGGGAATTGAAGAGGAGGAGGAGCGTCCCCTGGACGCGTTCACGGACGATGCTCGCCGCCGGGAAGGCGGGCACGAGCAGGAGCACGCCGCCGGTGAGCGCCGCGGCGAAGACGAGGAAGGCGCCGCGCGATCCCGTCCCGGAGAGGTCGACGATCCCGCCGGCCGGCCAGCGGGCCAGGACCAGCGCCGAGAACGCCACCGCCGCCGCCACGAGCGCCTGGAGGGCGCGCGGGGAGCGGATGATGCCGGAGAACTCGCGCCCGAGGACGGGGATCATGCGGCGGGCTCCCGTCGGGTGACGGTGAGGAAGGCGTCCTCGAGGTCCTTGGGGACCTCGCGGAACTGGGCGACGTCGACGCCCCGGCCCACGAGCGCCGCCAGGAGGGCGGACAGTTCGGCGTCGCCGAGGGCGGTGTCGAAGCGGACGAGCCCCTCGTGCCCGAGCGTCGCCACCCCCTCGCGCTCGTCCGCGGCGAGCGCCCCGCGCACGGCCTCCGCCGCGGCCTCCACCTTCCCCGCGGAGCAGAGCTGCACCTCGAAGGTGCGGCGCTGCCGCAGGTCGCGCATGATGCGGTCGAGCGTGCCGAAGGCCCGCAGCTTCCCCTGGGTGATGATCGCCACGACGTCGCAGATGCGGGACAGCTCCGGGAGGATGTGGCTGGTGACGACGAGCGTCTTGCCCATCCGCGCCAGTCGGAGGAGGAGATCGCGCATCTCGATCCGCGCCTGCGGGTCGAGGCCGTTGGCCGGCTCGTCGAGGATCAGCACCTCGGGATCGTGGAGGAGTGTGCGGGCCACGCCGACGCGCTGCTTCATGCCGTGCGACAGCGCCTCGACGTAGCGGTCCTGCATCCAGGCCGACCCGGTCGTCTCCAGCACCTCGTCGATCCGCTTCACCCTGGCACGCCGGGGGATGCCGAAGGCGGCGCCGAAGAAGTCGAGGTACTCGCGGACGCGCATGTTGTCGTAGGCGCCGAACGTGTCGGGCATGTAGCCCACGAGCCGCTTGATGCGCCGCGCGTCGCGGACGCAGTCGGCGCCGGCGATCGAGGCCGATCCGCTGGTGGGGCGGATGGCGCCGACGAGGATCTTGATCGTCGTCGTCTTGCCCGCGCCGTTGGGGCCGATGAAGCCGAGGATCTGGCCGCGGTGCAGGGAGAGGGTCAGGTCGTCGAGCGCCGTGAACTCGCCGTACCGCTTGCCGAGGCGGCGGATGTCGAGGACGGGGGCGTCGGTGGGGGTCATGGCGAGCGTTCCAGCGTGTGGCCGTCGACGGTGAGACGGACGTGGTCGATGTCCCAGGTGCTGCTGACGGAGGTGTCGGTCATCGCGGCGGAGAAACCGTCGCGCTCCCCCTTGGCGGCCGCGGCCCGTTCCGCCGCGGTGGCACTGACGGAGACGCTCACCGGCACGCCCCCCGATTCGAGGCCGAGGTCGGCCGCGTCGAGATCGAACTCGTAGAGCCCGGTCGGCTCCTCGAGGCGGGCGAGGGTCACGGCGACGCCGCCCCGACGGACGCCGATCTCCACCACGCGCGTGGGGGCGTTGATCTTGAGCGACAGCCGACCCCGGTCGAGACGGCAGGGCTGGACGACGTCGGGCAGTTCGAACCGCAGCGCGGTCTCGGTGGGGCTCGTGAGCCCCTTCACCCATTCGCCGCGGCGGACGTCGTACGCCGTCGACTTCCCCTGGGCCCCCGAGGCGACGCGCGGCGGCAGGAACGGCGCCGGGATCCGGAAGGGTGTGCCGGAGGGGGTGGGCTCGAGGAGGAGCGGAGCGAGGACGAGCGTCGCTTCCCGGCTGGCGAACCCCTCGGGCACGACCCATTCACCGTCGGGCCGAGCGTCGGCCCAGAAGAGGAGCCAGGGGCGGCGCCTGAGCGCCTGGACGCCGGTGACGCCCGCCGGCGCCTGGCCCCGGGGGCGGCCCGACTCCGCGAGCAGCGCCTCGGGCGACTGGAGGAGACGCCGCGTCGCCTCCTGCCTGCGGCGCGAGTCGTCGGAAAGGATGGCGTCGCCGACGTACTGTCCCGGCGCGAGGAGGGCGTCGGGGCCGGCGCTGAAGGCCCCCCCGGCACCGAGCGTGACGCCGAGCGCCGGACCGGGAAGGCCGACGATCACCGCGTCGCGCGGTTCCCCGAGCGTGCCCCGGTCGAGGACGCCGGCGAGGCCCTCCGGCCCGAAGCGGGCCCGGGCCGCGAATCCGGGTCCGACGCTCGACACCCCGCGGGCGCGGAGGCTGTCGATGCTCCCCGCGTGGGTCGTCGAGCCGAGCGTGCGTTCGGTGTCGTCGTCGAGCCAGATGACGCGCTCCTGCGCCGGACCGCCGGAGGCGGCGGGCAGGGCCCAGACCCGTTCCTCCCCCGACCACCCGGCCGGGCGCGACTCCCGGTCGTACACCGCCACCGGCGCGTCGAGCCATGCCTCGCCGGAGGCCGGCGTGGCACGGACGAGTTCGGTCGCCGCCGCTGTGGGCTCGACGCGGCGGACGCTGGCGACGCCGATCAGGCCGAGCAGCGCCGCGGCGGCCAGGCTCGCCGTCGGCACGATCCAGGCCAGC
>CAZMOU010000249.1:0-4148 GCA_964567835.1 uncultured Chitinophaga sp.
CGCCGCGCTTCGACTCACCGCCGCATCCGGCGGCGGTCGCGCGACCCGGCCCGGCGCACGTCACTCGGCCTCGATCGAGGCCATCCCCTCGCCGGCGGCGGCTTCCGCCTCGGCAGCCGCCGCCAGGCTGCGGATCGGCGTCGATGGCGGGCCGGAGGGCCCCGGCCGCAGTCGCGCCGCGAACCACAGGCTCGCCAGCGTGACCGCCGCGCCGCACCATCCGGCGCGGTCGTAGCCGACGAGCGGCTCGCCCGGCACGCCGCTCACGAGCGCCCCGCCGAGCGCCGTCCCCACGCCGCAGGCGACGTGCTGGATCGAGGAGTTCGCCGCCATGAAGCCGCCGCGCCGGGCCGGCGCCACGGTGGCGTTGATCATCGCCATCGCCGCCACCATCCGCCCGGTGTTGGCGAGCATCAAGAGCGCCGTGGCGAGCGCCGCGACGGCCACGCCGACGGCCGGCAGGTGGGTGATCACCACCATCATCGCCGCCGACACCGGCACGATGGCCCGGAACACGGCGAGGGCCCCGCAGCGATCCACCAGCCTGCCGATCACGGGCGATCCGAGGAGCGTCACGAGCCCCCCGGCGACGAACACCAGCGGCAGTCGCTCCTCCGACACGCCGACGTTGGCCACGTAGGAGGCGCTGATGAAGGGGATCACCGCGAAGGCCCCGATCATGAGCACGCTCACGAGGGAGAACGCGCGCCGATGGTCGGGATGGGTCAGCGTGCCGCGCAGCCGGACGAGCGCCGGTTCGCCCGGGTCGCCGACGTGGGAGGCCAGCGGCGGGATGGCCCACGCCGCCAGCGCCAGCAGCGGCAGGCTCGCCGCGGCGAGCACCAGGAAGGGCGCCTGCCACCCCCACGCGTTCCCCATCCAGATCCCGGCGGGCACGCCCGCGACGGAGGCGACCGCGAAGGCCGACATGAGCGTGCCGGTGGCCTGTCCGCGCCGCTCGGCGGGGAACAGATCGCCGACGATCGCCAGCGACTGGCCGCCGAGCACCCCGCCGAAGGCGCCGGTGACGATCCGCGCGGCGAGCAGCGGGACGAACCCATCGGCCAGTCCGCACAGCAGGGTGCCGACGACGAATCCGGAGTACTGCACGAGGAACGCGGTCCGGCGGTCGACGCGGTCGAGAATCGCCGCCCCGGCGAGGCCCGCGATGCCGGCCGCGAACGTGTAGGAGGAGACGATCCAGCCGAAGCGGGCGGTGTCGATCCCGAGCGAGCCGATGAGGCGTGGCCCCAGCGGCATCACGATCATGAAGTCGACGATGCTCGTGAACTGCACCGCCGCGAGCGTGAACAGCACCGCCCACTCACCGCGGAGATCGTCGGTCGCGCTCCTGGAGGGGCTCGGGACGGGCGGCATCCTGCGGTCACTCCTCGCCCGGGAACGCGGTCCCTTCGGCCGCGCCGGGGGAGGCAAGAGTGTCGCCGCGGAGACGGCCGCCGGGCAAGGGTCGTGACCGGCGGGGCCGGGCGACCCAGCGCCGCCACGCCTTCTCCGCCTCGAGGACCGAAAGCGGCAAAGGCGCGAGCGCCGCCACCCACCACCAGTCCTCCGCCGCCGGCCGTGCGCCCGGCGGGAGCGAGGCCATCGCCGCCGCCTGGAGCAGCGTCGAGACGACGACCGCCGCCGCCAGCCAGCCGTTCCCGGCGCGTCCGGGGGAGAACAGGGCCCGCCGCCGGCTCCGGGAGCCGAAGGCGAGGAGAAGCTGCGCCGCGGCGATCGTGGCGAAGGCCGTGGCACGTGCCCGCGGCAGGGACTCCGCGCCGCCGTCCGCACGGAGCACGCCGACGAACGCCGCGAGCGTCACCCCCCCGACCGCCGCCGCCACCGGCAGGATCGCCGTCCAGCGCCCCGTCGTCGGCAGACGCTCCCCCGGCGGCCGCGGTCCCTCGCGCATCGCCTCCGGATCGTGGTCCTCGAGCCCGAGGGCCAGGGCCGGCGCGCCGTCGGTGACCAGATTCAGCCACAGGATCTGCGCCGGCTCGAGCGGCGCCGGCAGGCCGGCCACCGCGGCGGCGAACATCACGAGCACCTCGCCGCCGTTGCAGGCGAGGAGATAGCCGAGCACCTGGCCGACGTTGTCGTCGATCGTGCGCCCCTCGCCGATCGCCGCCACGATCGACCCGAGGGCGTCGTCGGTGAGGACCATGTCGGCCGCCTCGCGCGTCACGTCGCAGCCCCCCTCCCCCATGGCGATGCCGACGTCGGCCGCGCGGAGCGCCGGGGCGTCGTTGACGCCGTCCCCGGTCATCGCCACCACCTCGCCACGGCGCTTGAGCGCCGCCACGAGCCTGGTCTTGTGCGCCGCGCTCGTGCGGGCGAAGACGTCGGCGCGGCCGACGATCTCCCCGAGGGAGGCGTCGTCCGCGGCGTCGACCTCGTCGCCCGTGACGACCCGCTCCGGGCCGTCGGTGATCCCGATGGCCCGGGCGATCGCGAGCGCCGTGGCGGGATGGTCGCCCGTGATCAGCACCGGCCGCACCCCCGCGGCCCGGCAGGCCGACACCGCCGCCGGCGCGTCGTCCCGCGGGGGATCGGCGATCCCTGCCAGTCCCGAGAGCACGCCGTCCTCCGTCGCGGACGTGGCCGTGCGGAGATCGCGACGGGAGAGGGCGAGGACGCGCATTCCCCCGGCGGCCATCCTTCCGGCGAGCGCGTGCCAGGCGCGGAGGCGTTCGGCCGAGAGGGGCACCACGGCGCCGTCGAGCCGCTCGTACCGGCAGCGGGGGAGGATCGCCTCCGGCGCGCCCTTCAGGAACTCCGTCTCCCCCCCGTCACCTTCCCGCACCACCACCCCCGACGACCGGCCGATCGGATCGAAGGGGATCTCGCGGCGCGCCTCGCCCGGCGGGTGCACGCCCGCCCCCTCCGCCGCGCGGGAGAGCGCCACGTCGATCGGATCCCCCTCCGCCCGTCGATCGGTGCCGGCGCGGGCTGCCGCCGGGGGGGCGGCGGCCCCCGCGGCACAGGCGAGGAAGGCTTCGAGATCGGCGTCGGCGCCGGGCGGCCCGGCCGCCGTCGGCAACCAGGCCACGCCGCCGTCGCCCGCATCCGACGACCACTCCCCCCTCCCCGCCGCGATCGCCGCGAGGGCCATGCGGTTGGTGGTGAGCGTGCCGGTCTTGTCGGTGCAGAGCACGGTGACCGCGCCGAGCGTCTCGACGGCCGGCAACCTGCGGACCAGGACGTGGCGCGCCGCCATCCGGCCGACACCGACCGCCAGGATCACCGTCACCACCGCCGGCAGCCCCTCCGGCACCGTCGCCACCGCGAGCGACAGCGCCCGCGCGAGGACCTCGACCGCCGGCGCCCCGCGCAGCCCCTCGACGAGGGCGATCACCACCACGAGCGCGAGACAGACCGCGACGAGCACCCGGCCGAGCCGCTCCATCCTCCGCTCGAGCGGCGTGGCCCGGTCGAAGGGCCGCGCGACGGCCCCCGCGATCCGCCCCAATTCGGTCCCCATGCCGGTGGCGACGACGATCCCCCTGCCCCGTCCCGCCGCCACCGTCGTGCCGGCGTGCACGAGCGTCTTGCGGTCGCCGACGGTCGCGGCGGCCGCCACGCGCGCCTGGGGATCCTTGCCGACGGCCCCCGACTCGCCGGTGAGCGACGACTCGTCGACGCGCAGCCCCCACCCCTCCAGCAGCCTCGCGTCGGCGGGCACGACGTCGCCTGCCACCACGTCGATCAGGTCGCCCGGCACCACGCCGTGGGACGGCCCGCTCCACGGAGCCCCGCCGCGCACCCCGCGGGCCCGCGGCGCCGCCAGCCCCCGCAGCGCCTCGATGGCGCGCGTGGCACGCTCCTCCATCGCCATCCCGATCACCGCGTCGACGACGAGGATCGTGGCGACGAGCGCCGCATCGGCCACGTCCCCCAGGAGCGCCGCGATCCCGGCCGCGACGACGAGGATCGACGTCACCGGCTGGAGGAAGAAGGCGAGCCAGCGCGCGACGCGCGAGGGGGGTGGTGGTCCGACGAGCTCGTTCGGCCCCGTCTCCGCCAGACGGCATGCGGCCTCGTCGGGGGAGAGTCCGGCCGTGGCGTCGGAATCGAATCGTCGGACGACCTCCTCGGCCGGCCGGATGTGGCGGCCGGGATCGCCGTCGGGCGGCTCGACCTTGATG
>CAZMOU010000250.1:0-4107 GCA_964567835.1 uncultured Chitinophaga sp.
TCGGCGCCGGCGAGCCCGCCGTCGCCGCCGCCGTCGAGGCCGATGGCGAGCAGCTGGCCGGCGACGCGGTCTCGGGCGCCGTCGCCCGGGCGCTCGGCGGCGACGCGAACGTCGCCGTCCAGGCGATCGAGGGGGGGAACCTCGGGATCTTCGTCGCTGAATCCGGCGACGAGCGTCCGCTCGCGGTCCGGATCCTCGGCGGCGCTGCGCCGGGTGAGGCCGAGGCCGGCCCCGCGCGGCAGGTGCCGTTCATCGGCATCGTCGCCTCGCCGCTCCAGCCCGCCGTGCGGGCGCAGACCGCGCTTCCGGAGGAGACCGGTCTCGCCGTCGACTTCGTCTCCCCGGGCAGCCCGGCGGAGAAGGCGGGCCTGAGACCGTTCGACGTGCTCGCGAGGTACGACGACCAGATCCTCTGCGCGCCGGTGCAGCTCTCGGCGCTCGTCAAGCGCACGGGCACCGGCAACAAGGCCACGCTCACCGTGATCCGGGCGGGCCGGGAGATGCCGGTGGAGGTGACCGTCGGCGAGCACGCGTCGACCGCGATCATGGTCCAGGGCGTGCCGTTTCCGGGCGGCGCCGGCGCCGGCGGCTTCGGCCAGCAGGGGATGCTGCTCGAGCAGCTCCGCTCCCGGAGTGCCACGCTTCCGAACGCCCTCCCGCAGAACCCGGTGCCGGGAGGTCCGAACGTGCCGCCGGGCATCCAGGCGGCGCCGCCGGCCCTGGCGGTGCCCCCCGGCGGAATGCCGGGCAACCGCCGCGTCATCCTGGTGAATCCGCCGGGCATCACGCGGACCGAGTCGACGAGCGTGTTCGCCAACGACGAGGGACATGTGGTCCTCCGTGACTCCAGCGGCGTGCGCACGGTGACGGTCCTCGACACCGCGGGCAACCAGCAGTACGCCGGACCGTTCGCGCCGGGGGACATCGAGAAGGTGCCGGCCGAACTCCGCGACCGCGTCGAGCAGGCGATCGAGTCGGCCGGACCGGGCGTGTGGTCGGCTCCCGCCGCCGGGCCGGCGCCGAACCCCTGAACCCGGCGCCGCGACCCCGGGGGTGTGGCGGCCGCCCGGGGTCGCGGGCTCAGAGGATCTTGACGATGTTCGAGGTCTTCGAGAGGACGCTCCCCCCCGACTCGCTCCTGGCGCGGAGGACGAACTGGTACGACTTCCCCGTGACGAGGCCGGTCACGGTGGCGCTCTCCACCACCGGCAGATCGCCGAAGCGGATCCAGGTCGTGGTGCCGGCCTCGCGGTAGGAGAGGACGTAGCCGGTGAGCGGCCGGAACGATCTCGTGATCGTGTCCCACGGCTGTGCGGCGTGCTGCCAGGTGACGACGGCGGCACCGGGGCCGGCGGCCGACGCGGCGATCGTCGCGGGGACGTTCGGCGCCATCAGGTACTTGGAGCCGACCGACAGGGGGCTCACCCCGGCGGCGTTCCGCGACGCCACCTTGAAGGCCCACTGCTGGGTGATGTCGAGGAGCGTCCTGCCGGTGGAGTCGACGGAGGGGACGTCGGCGCCGGTCACGCCGGAGGGGACGTCGAGCACCTTCCTCCAGGTGAAGGGGAGGACGTTGACGTTCATCGCCCAGATGCTCGAGGCGGTGAGGGGGCTGCCGTTGTCGACCGCCGTCGTCCAGGTGACGGTGACGCGGTTGGCCGCGGCCCAGAAGGCCGAGACGCCCGTCGGCGCGGCGGGCTTGGAGTAGACCGAGCCGCTCACCGGGATCGAGAAGGTGCCCGCCGGCGCGCTCGAGGGAATCGTGATCGCTCCGGAGACCGCGCGGATCGCGGCGGTGTCGAGGGAGACGACGAACGCCGCCGAACCGCCGGCCGGGATGCTCGCCGGCAGCGCCGTCACCACCTTGACGCCGGCGGGGAGACCGGGGGTGCCGAGCGCGAGCGGCACGTCGCCGGGATTCGAGACGGTGAACGTCGTCGTGGCGGCGACGGTGTCCTTCACGGCGGCACCGAGCGCCACCGCCGTCGCCTGCCCGCTCGCGAGCGCCTTTCCGCCGGCGGCCACGTCGATCCCCGGCACGCCGACGGAGACGGTGAACTCGTCCGTCGCCGTCGCGCCGGAGAGATCGGTGGCGGTGACCGTGATCGTCGTGGTGCCACGGGTCGATCCCGCCGCGACGAGGAGCCGGCCGTCGGCGTCGACCGTCACCCTGGCGACGCCGGGGGCGGAGCTCGACGCCGCCACGCCGAAGGCGGTCCGCGGGGCCTCCACGACCGTCGCCGAGCGGAGCATGAGGAGACGCGCCGTGAGGTTGTCCCAGGTGAGGCCGTCGGTGTCGCTCACCGGGAGCGTGCCGAAGGGGCTGTTCGGGTTGCCGCCCGTGGCGTTGACGCGCGTGAGCTTGGCGTAGTCGGCGAGGGTGGCGAGCCCGTCGCCGACGACCCGGCCGAAGACCGCGTACTGGTTGCCCGGCGCGTCGAACATCGTGTTCGCCGCGACGTTGAAGAAGAAGCCGCTCGTCGCCGAGTTGGGGTCGCTGGTGCGGGCGTAGGCGATCGTGCCGGCGGCGTTGGGCCGGTCGGCCGCCCACTCGAGGGCGATCGGCGCGCCGGTCTGCACCGAGAAGACCCCGTCGGCGGTGTTCGTGAACCCGCCCCCCTGGAGGAACTTCGACGACGACCCGGTCCCGTCGCCGGCGAAGTCGGTCGCGCGGTGGATGAACGTGGAGTCGTAGCTGGCCGCGTTCACGTAGGAGAGGAAGTTCCCCGTCGACACCGGTGCCGCCGAGCGCACGAGCGTGTCGCCGGCCCCGCGGATCTCCTTGTCGTAGAGTTCGATGAACAGCGGCCGCAGCGCACCCTCGTCGCCGGCCTGCATCGTGAACCTGACCACCGTTCCCTGGAGCGTCACGCCGCTGACGGCGAACGTGGAGGCGGTGTCGATCGGCGCGGCCTCCGCGGAGGGGGCGAGGACGACGTCGGGGAGCGCCCCCGAGACGGCGACCGCCATCACCGCACGCGCCTCGAGCGCTTCGGGGGCGTGGATCGCCGCCGGACGGCGGCGGCCGCCCCTGGCCGTCCCACGGCTGCGGAGGAGCGCGGCTCTCGGGGAGAAGAAGCGGTGGAGCATCGGAGGATCCAAACAAGGCGGAGAAAGCGCTGCGTTGCCCCGGATCCCCAGGATACGGGCAGATACGTGGCTGCCCAAGGTTTCGTTCGGTTTCCGGCCCGGTGGCGGGAAGGATGGGGAGGTCGTGCCGATCGTCCGGGGCGGGGCCGGCCGGTTTCGCGGGCCGGGAGAGGTCCGGTAGGATTCCCGGGCCGTCGCCGCCGGCAGGTCAGCCGCCCCGGCCCCCGTGCCCATCGGTGTTCCGTGCCCGCTCCCGGCCGCCTCCTCGCGCTCCTCCTGCTCGCGGCCCTGCCCGAGCCAGCCGCGGCTCGCGCCGCGGCGCCTGACGTGCCCCCCGCGCGGAACGTGGTCCTCGTCGTCTCGGACGACCAGCACTGGCGGGACTACGGCTTCATGGGCCATCCCCGGCTGCGGACGCCGCATCTGGACCGCCTCGCACGGGAGAGCCTCCTCTACCGGCGCGGATACGTGCCGTCGAGCCTCTGCTGCCCGAGCCTGGCGACGCTCATCACGGGCCGGTTCCCCCACGAGCACCGCATCGTCGGCAACGACCCTCCCGGCACCGACCGCCCGCCGCGGGGGAGCCCCGAGGGACGGGCGCGCTTCGCCGCCGGTCGCGAGGCGATGAACCGCCACCTCGCCGAATGGCCGCTGCTCCCGAGCCTCCTCGCCCCCGCCGGCGTCCGGTCGCTGCAGACGGGGAAGTGGTGGCAGGGGGATTACTCGCGCGGAGGCTTCACCGAGGGGATGACGCGGGGCGAGCGCCACGGCGACGACGGGCTCGTCATCGGTCGCCGGACGATGGAGCCGATCCGCGATTTCGTCCGCGGGCGCGCCGCCGCCGGCGAGCGCTTCCTCGTCTGGTACGCCCCGATGCTGCCCCACGATCCGCACGACCCGCCCGAGGAGCTCGTCGCCCTCGTGACCGACAACGACGAGATCGACTGCGACGGCGTGCCGCGTTTTGGGCTCGATGACGCCGCTCCGGTGGCCGCCCTCATCCAGGAACGCTTCATG
>CAZMOU010000251.1:0-4104 GCA_964567835.1 uncultured Chitinophaga sp.
TGGTGGGGATGTTCTTGAAGACGCTCCTGACGTTGTCGGGGACGTTCTCCTTCGGATCCCACAGGTCGAGATGGCTCGGCCCCCCCTGGAGGTAGACCATGACCACGCTCTTCGCCCGGCCCCAGCCGGGCGCCGCGCTGCGTGCCGGCACGCTCGACGCCTCGTTGGCCCGCGCCTCGAGCGCGAGCAGGCGCGGCAGCGACAGTCCGAAGAGCGAGGTCGCCCCCGCGCGGAGGATGGCGCGGCGGCTCGCGGGCACGCCGCGGTCGCAGAGGTCGTTGCCGGAACGTCCGGGGATGACGAGCATGATTCGTTCTCCTGCGACTGCCCCGGATCGATCCGGGAGGGTGGGGCCGATCCGGCGGCGGGCATCCCGCCGTGGTCGGAATCGGCTCGTGACGGTCAGTGGTTGAAGAAAAACGCCGGGCTGTTGATCAGGGCCCAGGCCAGGTCCTGGACGGTGGTGAGGCGGCGGCTGGCGATCTGGTTGGCGCTCGCGGCGACGTCGGCCCGCAGGCGGACGATCGCCGGATCGTCGGGCACCGGCTGCTCGGCGACCCGGATGGCCCCCTCGAGGGCCACGAGACCCGGATCGGGGGGCAGGGGACGCTGGGCCTCGACCAAGTCGGCGGTGAGCTTCTGCCGCACGCCGTCGGCGGCGTCGACGAGGCGGGCGAGTTCGGCATGCTCGTCGGGCGTCCGGGCCGAGCGCGGCTTGCCGGCGAGTTCGGCGATCCGGGCGTCGGGGCCCAGGGGGAGCGGCCCCGCCGCCCCGGTGGCGGAGAGACGGAAGCGGCCGAGATTCCACTTCGCCCCCTGGAACCGCTGCTCGAGGACGACGATCAGCACCCCCGGCTCGGCGAGGACGCGCGGCTCGCGGAACTCGAACACCGCCCAGTGCCGCTCCTGCATCCGCGGGTGGACGGCCCATCCCTGGCCGGGATTGGTGGCGTTCTTGTCGATCGCCAGTTCCACGCCGAGGTTCTGCTGGGCGAAGTCGGCGACGGCGCGGCCGAACTCGATCTGCGTGCGCGCCTCGGGCCGCGAGGCCGGAGCGGTGTCGGCGAGGATCTCGGTGAGGACGAAATTGCCGTCGTCGGCCCGCCCCGAGCCTCCGCCGGGGAGGGACGGATCGGGGATCACCTCGAGCCGCAGGCCGGTCCAGGTTCCGGCGGGGAGGGGGATCGTGAGGATCGTCGTGTCGTCGGCGCGGTTGCCCCCGACGAGGATCGAACCGTCCGGCTGCGCGGCGAAGGTGGCCCCGGCTCGGGAGTGGAACGCCGACGGCACGAGCACCTGCCACTTCGCCGCAGCCGACGCCTCCGCCTCGGCCCGCTCGAGCGCCGCCCAGGGGTTGGCCCGGTAGGCCTCGAGTGCCGCGACGGCCGCGGCCAGCCGGTCGGCCCGACCGTGCTCGAGCTCGATCCGCTTCGGCTCGTGGGCCACGACGCCGTCGGCGAGCGCCTGCTTCGCCGCCGCGATCCGGCCGGCACGCTCCGCCTCGAGCGCGTCCTTCCGCACCTTCCACGATGCCTCGGCGGCGGCGAGCTCCGCCGAGAGCGCCTCGTGGTCGGCGGCGATCTCCTCGGCGGCCCGCTTCACGGCGGCCACCTCCTCCGGACGGCTGGGACGGTTGAGGATCCGCACGAAGACCTCGTCGACGAGACGGTCGTCGTCGGGCTGCTCGGCGACGAGCTTCGCCAGCGTGCTCGACGAATCGGCGAGCACGTCCCCCACCGCCGGGCCGCTCACCAGCGCCATCACCGGCCCCAGGGCCACCCCTCCCGAGCGCTCGCACTCGCAGGCGCTCTCGCGGGTCGGCTTGCCGAAGGTCTGGAGGAACCCGGCACCGAGTGCGGTGGAGATGTCGGGCAGGCTCGCCGCCCGCGTCCCCTCGGGATACCCCGGGAAGCGGGTGGGGGATCCGACGACGGCGTGGAGCGAGTCGTAGAGCGTTTCCGCCGGCAGACGGCGTGGGATGGCGTGCGAGTAGTTGATCCGGTCGTCGTCGTTCCACTTCGTCGCGTCGACCGAGAGGCCGTAGGTGCGCGAGGTGCAGATCTCCGTCAGCACGCGCCGCATGTCGAAGCCGCCGGCGACGAACGAGCGCGTCAGATGGTCGAGGAGGGCCGGGTTCGTGGGGGGATTGCCGGCGCGGATGTCGTCGATCGGGTCGATGATCCCCGTGCCGAAGAGGTAGCCCCACAGGCGGTTGACGTAGCTGCGGGCGAAGTAGGGGTTGTCGGGCGAGGTCATCCAGGCGGCGAGTTGCTGCCGGCGCGTCATCCCCTCCGCCGACGCGTGGGCGCAGTCGAAGGGGAACCTCGGCGCCACCGGCTTGCCGGTGCGCTCGTGCGTCACCTCACCGGCGTCGCGGTCGACGACCACCTCGAAGAGCGGCTTCGCCCCCTCGACCGCCGTGCCACCGATCGTCCGGTCGCCGCTCTCGGGATCGCGCTCGAGCGCGGTGCGGGCGAAGAAGGCGGCGGTCTCGTAGTACTGGTCCTGCGTCCAGCGCTCGAAGGGATGGTCGTGGCACTTGTTGCAGTTGAAACGCACCCCGAGGAACAGATGGGTGGTGTTCTCCATGGTCAGGAGCGGATCGCGGAGCGTCTTGAAGTAGGCGGCGGCGGGATGCTCGCGGTTGGAGCCGGTGGCGGTGAGGATCTCGCGCGCGAAGCGGTCGTAGGGGGTGTTTGCCGCGACCTGTCCCCGGATCCAGTCGCGCAGGCCCTTCGCCCCCTCGCCCCCGAGGAACTTCGGGTTCACCTGGAGGAGGTCGGACCACTTGTTCGTCCAATGCTCGGTGAAGGCGTCGCTGGCCACGAGCCGCGCGACCACCTCGGCCCGCTTGATGCGCGTGTCGCGCCGGTCGGCGAGGAAGGCCCGCACCTCGGCGGCCGTCGGCGGCAGCCCGGTGAGGTCGAGCGTCACGCGGCGCAGGAACTCGTCGTCGGAGCAGAGCTTCGAGGGCTCGATCTTCATCTCGCGCCACTTGGCGGCCACGAGTTCGTCGATCGGCCCCCACGTCTCCGGCTCCTTCCAGGCGAAGCCTTCCCTGTTCCCCATCACGGTGAGCGTCACGGCGGCGTAGGCCCCCTCGTAGCGGACGAGGATCGGCGCCTCGCCGCGGCGCAGCGCCGTGACCAGGCCCTGCCGATCGGCGGCCGCCACCTCGCCGTTGCCGCTCTCGAGGAACGCCGCCCGCGTCACGTCGCGCGTCGTGCCGTCGGCGTAGGTGGCGACGACGCGGAACTGCTGCTTCTGCCCCGGCGTCTCCACGACCGCCTCGGCGGGGAAGACGCCGATGCCGGTGACGCGCGGCGTGGCGGGATCGAGCTTCGCCCCCTGCTCGATCCAGCGGCGCACCACCTGGTAGGCCGGATCGGAGGGGCGGGCGAGCTGGCCGCCGGCGTGGGGGACCGTCGCCGAGCACTTGAGGAGCATGAGGCTGTCGTCGGGGCTCGCCAGGTCGACGCGGCGGGCACCATGGTCGTCGGTGAGGGCGCGGACGTCGTAGAGCGGGTCGTAGCCGCGGAGCGAGAGCTTGAATCCGGCCTTCCCCTTGGCCGCGCCATGGCAGGTGCCCTGGTTGCATCCCATCTTCGCCATGATCGGCGTGACGTCGCGGATGAAGTCGACGTCGGGGACGGACGTCATCCCGGTCGCCGACACGGGGACGGCGACATCGACCCGGGCCCCGGTGGCGGGATCGCGGTGCGAGACGCTCATGGTGACGGCGCCGTCGCCGACGGCCCGCGCCAAGCCGCCCCGCTCCACCGACACGATCGGCGCGACCGCCGGGTCGTGGGGAACGCCGAAATCGACCGAGCGCGAGAGGTCGAGCGCCCGGCCGTCGGCCAGACGGCCGGTGACCACCATCTGCACGGTGGCGAAGGGGCCGTCGAAACGCAGCTCTTTCGGCTCCACCTCGAGCGCCACCACACCGGCGGGCGCCGGATCGGCGGTGACACCCGCGTCGGCCGGCCAGGGGAGGGGGAGCGCGGAGCGGGCCTGGGCCGCCGGATCGACCGGCGCCGCCGGGAAGCTCGCGAGCGCCCCGCCGGTGGAAGGATCGAAGAGGCGGACGATGCCGTCGGCACC
>CAZMOU010000252.1:0-3828 GCA_964567835.1 uncultured Chitinophaga sp.
TGGCGATCGTCTCGGTGGGTGCCGGCACCGAGGCGGAGATGAAGCAGAAGAAGGCCCGCGTCGAGGACGCCCTCCACGCCACCCGCGCGGCGGTCGAGGAGGGGATCGTCCCCGGCGGCGGCGTGGCCCTGCTCCGCTGCCGCGAGGCGGTCGAGAAGGCCCGTTCCTCGGCCAAGGGCGACGAGAAGATCGGCGTCGAGATCGTGCTCCACGCCCTCGAGGCGCCGATCCGGCAGATCGCCGAGAACGGCGGCATCGACGGCTCCGTGGTCGCCGACGAGGTGGCCGACAAGCCGATGCACGTCGGCTACGACGCCAACAAGGGCGAGTACGTCGACATGCTCAAGGCGGGGATCATCGATCCGGTGAAGGTGGTGCGCGTGGCGCTCACCAACGCCGCGAGCATCGCCGGCCTGCTCCTCACCACCGAGGCGCTCGTCACGAATCTCGACAAGGACGAGTCGAAGCGGAAGCGCGTCGAGGGCAGCGTCCGGTAGTCCGCCGCCCCCGGGGCTGGGACCGAGTCCGGCAAGCAGTCGAAGGAGGGGGGGCCCCACGAGGGCCCCCCTGCCGTGCCATGGCCCAACAGCGTGACTTCTACGAGGTTCTGGGGGTCGAGCGCACCGCGACGACCGCCCAGATCTCGGAGTCGTACCGGAAGCTCGCGATCCGGTTCCACCCCGACAAGAACCCCGGCAACACCGAGGCGGCCGACCGCTTCAAGGAGGCGGCACGGGCCTTCGAGGTGCTCTCCGACGACGCGCTGCGTGCCCGCTACGACCGCTACGGCCATGCCGGGCTGCAGGGGGGCGCGACGCACGAGTTCAACGACATCTCGGACATCTTCGAGGCCTTCGGCGACATCTTCGGCGGAGGCATGTTCGGCGGGGACCCACGCCGCCGGGCGAACCGTCCGCGGCAGGGTGGCGACGTCTTCTGCACGCTTCCCATGACGCTCCTCGAGGCGGCGCGGGGAGCGACGAAGACCGTCTCCTTCACGCGGCACGAGCCGTGCGACGAGTGCGACTCCAGCGGCGCGAAGAAGGGCACCAAGCCGGCCCCCTGCGAGTACTGCGGCGGCCGCGGGCAGGTGGTGCAATCGGCCGGCGTGTTCCGGCTCCAGACCACCTGCCCCGCCTGCCGTGGCGCGGGGAACGTGATCCGCGAGAAGTGCCCCGCGTGTGCCGGCGAGGGGGTGGTCGAGGCCCGGGTGGAACGCAAGGTGCCGATCCCCGCCGGCGTCGACAACGACGTCCGTGTCCGCCTCGCCGGCGAGGGGGAGCCCGGGGTCAACGGTGGACCGCCGGGGGACTGCTACTGCGTGATCGAGGTCGAGGCGCACCCCTTCCTCGAACGGCACGGCCGCGATCTCCACTGCGAGGTCCCGGTGACCTTCAGCCAGGCCGCGCTCGGGGCCACCGTGGAGGTGCCGACGCTCGACGGCCCCAAGCCGTTCCAGGTGGCCCGCGGCACCCAGCCGGGCGAGGTGATCCGTGTCCGCGGCCTGGGGATGCCGGAGGTGCGCGGCCGCGGTGTCGGCGACCTGAACGTCCACGTGCACGTCGAGGTGCCCAAGCAACTCTCGCCGCGGGCCGAACAGCTCCTCCGCGAGCTCGCCGCCGAGGAGCACGCGAGCGTGAGCCCGAAGCGATCGAGCTTCTTCAGCCGTCTTGCCGAATATTTCCAGCCCAAGGAAGCTTCACCCGATCATCCCGAGGAGTCCGCGCCCGAGCGCGGTGAGCGACGATGAACGCCGGCCCAGCGGAGGAGCGGCCCGAGGAGGCCGCGGACGAGCCGATCGCGGAGGCGGCACCCGCCGGCCCCGAGGAGCGGCTGCGCGAGACGGAGGACCGGCTGCTGCGCACGCAGGCGGAGCTCGAGAACTTCCGCAAGCGGTCGCAGCGGGAGTTCGACGACGCCCGTCGCTACCGCGAGATCGACCTGCTCCGCGACCTCCTCCCGGTGCTCGACAACGTCGAGCGGGCCCTCGACGCCGCGGCGAAGACGGCCGACGTCGACAGCCTCGTGGCGGGATTCCGCATGACGGCGCAGCAGATCGAGAAGCTGCTCCTGATCCATGGCTGCAAGCCGATCGAGGCGGAGGGGCAGCCGTTCGACCCGACGGTGCACGAGGCGATCCTCCAACAACCCGTCGCCGGCACGGTGCCCGGCACCGTGGTGGGGGTGGCGACGAAGGGCTACCGTCTCCATGACCGCGTCGTCCGCCCGGCGCAGGTGATCGTCTCGAAGGAGGGATGAAGCGATGCCGACCTACGACTACGTCTGCGACGGCTGCGGGCACGCGTTCGAGCTGTTCCAGTCGATGACCGACTCCCCGAAGAAGACCTGCCCGGAGTGCAAGAAGAAGAAGCTCCGCCGGCTCATCGGTGCCGGCGGGGCGATCGTCTTCAAGGGATCGGGCTTCTACCAGACCGACTACCGCAGCGATTCCTACAAGAAGGGAGCCGCGGCCGACGCCCCCGCGAAGCCCGCCGAGGGGGGCAAGTCGTCGGGAGAGAAGTCGGGCGGCGGATCGGGAGGCAAGGACTGACCCGGTTCCCCGGAGCCTCTCCCCACCCATGCCCCGCTGCCCCGTCTGCGACGCGTCCGTCGATCTGGCCACCGCCGCCACGCCCCCCTTCTGCGGCGAACGCTGCCGACTCATCGACCTCGGCCGCTGGCTCGACGAGGGCTACTCCGTGCCGGAGAAACCCCGCGACGACGACGAGGGGGACGGCGAGGGCCCCTATCCCCCCGTGCCCGACGGCGCGGACGACGACGCCTGACCTCACCCGCGCGGCGTCGCCACCGAGCTGTCCGTGGAACAAGTCATCCGTGACCTTTTTCCACTCGAGGCACCCCCGAAAACGCCAAGGTTTTTCGTGGGTGTCGGCCGCCGCATCCAGCGGCGGAGCACTTTATCCACAGCCTGCTAGGCCCTGCCCCGGGCCCGGTAGACCAACTGCGTGAACGCGCCGTGCGGGTCCTCGTGGATCGAGAGCAGGTGGGCCAGGCCGCGGCGGAGCCGGGCCTCGTCGTAGCCCATCCGCACGAACTCCCCGAGCACCGGGGCGATGTAGTCGGCGGTGTAGCGCGTGTGGCGGGCGAGGGAATCGTCGCCCGAGCCGACGAAGAAGTGGGCCCCGACGAGCCGGTTGTGCACGTCGGTGAACCCCGCCTCCACCAGGAGCGGCCCGAGGCGGCGGCCGGCATGGGCCTCGCCATGGGCCTGGAAGTGCCGGAACATCGCCTCCTCGAGATGCTCCCAGTCGGGGCTCTCGGGCCAGACGTGGTAGGACTCGTACTCCGTTTCGTTGATCGTGATCGTGCCGCCGGGGCGGAGGACGCGGCGGATCTCGCGGAGGATCGGCTCGATCCCCTGCACGTGCTCGACGAACCACATCAGGTACGCATGGTCGAAGGTGCCGTCCGGCCAGGGCAGGCTCCGGGCGTCGCCGACGCGGAGGTCGGCGTTCCCCACCCCGAGCCGGGCGAGGTGGGCCCGCGCCGCGTCGATCTGACGCGGTTCCCGGTCGATGCCGGCGAAGGTCATGCCGGGGTGGGCGGCGGCGAGGATCCCGAGGACCGCCCCGCACCCGCAGCCGACGTCGAGGAGGCGCTCGCCGGGACGGTAGGGGAGGTCGGGGAGGATGAGCGTGTCGCGCCAGTAGGTCGCCTGCTCGACGAGCCGCGCCTGTTCGGCGGCGGAGTAGCCATGGAGATAGCCGCCGACGGCCCCGTCGGCCTGTTCACCCGCGTCACCCATGCGCCGCTGCTCCCTTCGGTGTCCCGCCGAACGAGGGCTTCGTAGCACCGGACCCGACCGGG
>CAZMOU010000253.1:0-3820 GCA_964567835.1 uncultured Chitinophaga sp.
CGGGATCGCTCGAGCCGGCCCTGAGCCGCGGCGGCTCTCGGCGGATCATGGCACGCCCGGGCGACGCAGTTGGCGGCCACATGGAGACCGAGCGATGAGCGCGGGTGCGGAAGGCGGCGAGCCGCTCGACTCGAAGCGGCTGTTCGAATTGCTCTACGACGAACTGCGGAAGTATGCCCGGTCACGGATGGCCCTCGAGCGGACCAACCACACCCTTCAGGCCACCGCCGTCGTCAACGATCTGTGGATCCGCCTGGGCACCGAGGGTCGGGCCCAGGAGTGGAACTCCCGCGGACACTTCTTCGCCTCGATGGCCCGGTCGATCCGACGGACTCTCGTCGATTACGCCAAGGCCCGGAACGCCGACAAGCGTGGCGGCGGCATGGTGCGCCAGCCGATCGACGACGTGGAGCTCGTCGCCGACGCCGACATCGACGGGATTCTCGATCTCGACCGGGCGCTCGACGAGCTCGAGAAGGTCGATCCCCGGGCCGCCAAGGTCATCCTCCTCCGCTCCTTCGGCGGGATGACGGTTCCGGAGATCGCCGAGGAGCTCGACTGCTCGCCCAGTTCGATCGACCGCCTCTGGTCGACCGCGCGGAAGTGGTTGCACGTCGAACTCAACGGCGACGGCCGCGACGGGGGCGAGGCGATCGAGAAGCCCTGACACGGACGGCTCCCCCACGCCGGCTCACTCCCCCCGGAACGGCCCTCGCCGCGCCCGCGATTCGAGCCTCCCTCGCCCGCCGAGTCGTCCCCCCCGACCGTCCCGATGCGGAGCATCGCCTCCACGCGCGCCCGACGGTCCGAAGGCCCCACTCCCCGATCGGTCAGACGCGGGGGCGACGAAGGCCGTTCGGGGTCTCGACGGCCGTGCCGGTGGCCCACTCGGCGGCGTACGCAGCCCAGGCAGCCTGGGGGATGCCCGCGATCGCACCACCGTCCATCCGCTCCGCGCGACCGGAACCGCCGGAACCGGACGACCGGGCCGTCCTGTCGCCGGTGGCCATCCAGCGGACGAACTGGTCCCAGCCCGTGGCCCGGCAGAAGTCGGCCGCGTCGGTCGGGTAGGACGCGAGATCGGCGTCGTCCGCGCTCGTCGGCAGGTAGACCGCGACTCCACCGCTTTTCCGCTGGTCGACCGTACGGGAGGTCACCATCGCGGCCAACGCGGTCTTCACCCCCGCCGCCGCGGAGCGCACCGCCTCGGGCAGGGCCTGGTTGTTCTTGACCCGCGTCATGAACGCGGACAGGTCGACGTTGGAGTACCCGTCATCCGAGGCGTAGGACGGGCCTGCCTTCGCGGCCTTCACGAGCACGGTGCGGTGCTGGTCCGTCAGGCCGCGGGAGGCCGACACGAACCCTGCGAGCGCCGCGTTCAGCGCCGCGTACCCCGCCGTCGACACGGCCGACAGCGTGTCCTGCTTGAAGGGACTCCCCTGGTACTGCCTCTGGTAGCTCGTCACCATGCCTTCGGCGATTTGCACGGGTGTGACCTTTTCGGGGTTCGCCACCGCCAACCGGGCGTAGGCGGTGGTGTAGTCCTGGCCCGCACCGCCGACCACCTCCTCCGACGCCACGAACACCCCGCCGATGTGCGGCGCGACCGCGGCCCCGACCTCCGCCATGGCCATGAGGCAATTGTCGTAGGCGAGGACGTCGACCCGCGGCATCCCCGGCGTGGCCAGCGCCGTCACCATCTCGGCCATCGTCAGTGCGTCTCCGTGGGACTCCGTGTCGAACTGCGACCCGATGTACCCGGCCCCGTGCCCCCACATCTGCAGGACGTAACGCTGGGCGGGGGACTTCTCCACTCCCCACTTCACGAAGTCGACGAGCGTCGTCGGATCGCCCGTGTTCCGCTCGCCGAGCGACAGATCGAACGTCGAGACGATCGACGACATGTTCGAGTCGGCGTTCAGGACCGACCGCCCGTACGTTCCCCACGCCGCCTGGGCTCCCCCGCCGGTGGCGTGGTCCGTGAGCCCCGCCGGCTGATCCCAGCCGACGACGATCCGCACGCCGGCCGGGAGCGACTGGAGCGCCTTCTCCATCTCGTTGATATCGTCCCGGGCGAAGTCGTTGAGGTTGGAGCCGGTCATGTAGACGAGGACCGTCCATGAGCCCGTCGCGGCGGGAGGGGGGGGCGTGGTGTCGCGGATCGTGGCGGTCGTGGAGGGCGCGGACCCGACGTTGGCCCCCTTGACCGACACGATCTTCATCGTGAACGACTCGTTCGGATCGACGTCCGCGTCGGTGAGGGTGGCGACCGTCACCTTCTTGGTCCGCTCCCCGGCCGCGAACGTGATCGTTCCGGTGGCGTCGACGTAGTCCGAGCCGGCGACCGCCGTCCGATCGGCCGTGGCGTATGTGACGGTGACCGGGGTCTTCGCGGCCTCGGTGAGGCTGAAGGTGAAGGTCGCGCCGCTCCCCTCGTCGACTTCGGCCGAGGGGCCGGAGACGTCGACCGCGGGACTCTTCCGCCCGATCTCCACCCGGCTCACCGTGTACGACGAGGACTTGTAGTTCGAGGTGCCGCCGAAGCGGGCGGTGAGGGAGACCTTTTCGGCCCACGACTCGGTGGGGATCTTGTAGGTGAGCGTCGCCTGGCCGGAGGCGTCGGTGGTGACGCTGCCGAGACTGCTGTCACGGCCGCGGTAGACCTGCGTGAAGTCGATCTTCTGTCCGGCGAGCGGTTTGCCGGCGGCGTCACGGAGCAGGACGGTGAACGGCGTCTTCTCACCGCGCATCCCGCCCGGCACCTCCCCGACGAGCGTCATCGACGTGGCGGACCTGATGCCGGCCCGCGAGATCGCATCGGAGAGGCTCGACACCGTGTGGGAGGCGGTCGTCGCCGACCGGCTGACGGGCATCGGGGCCGCCACGGCGACGTCGTCGTACGCGACGGCGTGGTTCCCCGCGGTGACGATCGCGGACATCGTGTCGTCCGATGCGGCGACGGCCATCAGCCGGCGGTCCTCGAGGGTCTCGATCGTGAACGACGGGCGGACCTTGTTCGAGCGGAGGGTACGCATGGCAGGGGTCTTTCGTTGGGGGGGTGTCGAGGGGGCGTCGAGGATCGGCCCCGGTACGGCTCGGGAACGCCCGCCGTCGTGAGGCAGTGCGACGGCCGGCCCCGGATCACGTCAGACACGTCGCGATTTTTTTGGCCACCGCGGAAAACGGCCAGAAAAACGGCCCATTTGGCCGAAGGGACGCGACCGGGGGCGGAAGGGCCCCTGCCCGCGGGCCACCCAGAAAACGGGGGGGCAGCCTGGGCGAATGGCGGTCGCGGGGGCACGTTCGGCGGGCTTGCGGATCGCCCTTGACCGGTTCGTCGGGAACGTGCACGTCGACGTCGGCTGCGAGGACGTGGGCCGAGCCGTCGCCGGTGGCCGATCGCGCCCTGCTGCCAGGATGCGCCGAGCCCACGTCGAGCCTCCCTCGTCGCGTCGGATTCTCTTGCGCGATCCGATCGCGCAGACTGCGTCGACAGAGGTGGTGGCGAAGGCGTGCCAGCGCCGCTTCCGGTATCGTCGCCAGGGAACCGTTCCTGGAAACGAATCCGAACCTCTCATTCCCTCGAGACGCCTCCTTGACGACATCCATCGATCGATGACTGACACCCCGCGCCGAACCTGCCGCCTGGCCGTCCCCTGCATCCACTGGCTCGTGCCGGCGGCGGTTCCGTGGTTCTTCGCCATCGCCGCGATCGCCGACGGGCCCTCCTTCGCCGAGCAGGCGGAGGCGGTGCGCGCGGGAACATCGACGCGGATCCGGGTCGAGGGCGCGCCACTGTCCGACGAGGAATGGGAGGCGC
>CAZMOU010000254.1:0-3791 GCA_964567835.1 uncultured Chitinophaga sp.
GGGTGACCCAGAGCCGGCCCCGGGCGTCGAAGGCGAGGTTCATCGGCTTCTGGATGTCGGGCTCGGCGGCGACCAGGTCGATCGCGAAGCCCTCCGGCAGCCGGAACCTGGCCCGTTCCTCGGCCGGCGTGAGCGCCTCGGTGGGGGCGACCGGCGGACTCGCGACGCACGCCGCGGCGGTGGCGAGGGCCATCGCCAGGGGCACGCTCCAGGTGCTCGCCGGGGCACGGAATCGGATCGTCATGGAACCTCCGGACGTCGGGTCGGGCGGCGGGCGGTCGGGGGCGGCCGCCCCGCCGGGCAGTATGCCGCCATGGGAAACCCGGCGGCAACGGCGTTCGGGCGTCAGGAGAGGAGCCCGCGGGCGTCGATCGGCAGTTCCCGCAGCGAGCCGTCCTCCTCGTGCCACCAGGCCCGGTCGAAGAGATTGACCACCGGGCAGACGTGGTTGGGGATCACGGTGACGCGTTCACCCACCCGGGGGCGCCTGGGGCAGCGCGAGACGTCCACCTGCGCGTGTTCCTCGGTGAGCTTGGCGACGATCGCCTCTGGATACTCGACGACGAGGCCGTGCCCCGAATCGGGGGCGGGACCGCAGCGGTCCATCGTCAGCGTCTTCGAACCGGAATCGAGGATCACCTGATCGGCGACCGCGTCGCTGACCACGGTGGCGACGATCCGCGCGGCGCAGTCGGAGAACTCGCCGAAGCCGCCGCGGACGATGTTCAGGTCGTTGTAGACGCAGGTGCCGGCCCGGATCTCCGTCCCCTCCGGGACCAGATGGGACCGGAAGAGCGTGGGGGTCGATCCGCCGGAGACGGTCCCGCGCCGCAGGCCCCGGGCGTCGAAGGCGTCGATGGCGGCACGGAGGCGCTCCGAGACGGCCGCCAGCGCGCCCGCCTGCCGGTCGGGGGACGACGTCACGTGTCCGGGATAGAAGAAGATGCCGTCGAGCCGCAGGCCCGGGGCCCGGTCGGCGGCCACGGCGAGGCCGAGGAGGCGCTCGACCGTGGGGACGCCGGTGCGCCCCGAGCCGACGTCGAGATCGACGAGGATCCCGAGCGTCGTGCCCGCCGCGGTGGCGGCGGCGGAAAGCGCGGCGACGGCCTCGAGGGTGTCGACGGCGACGGCGATGCGGGCCGTGCGCGCAAGCGCCGCGAGGCGCGTCGTGCGCGCCGGGTCGACGGCCGGGTAGGCGACGAGGATGTCGGGCTCCCGATCGGCGAACGCGCGGGCGAGGACCTCCGCCTCCCCCACCTTGGCCACGGTGAGGCCGACGGCCCCGGCGGCCAGCTGCAGCCCGGCGATGGCGACGCTCTTGTGCGTCTTGGTGTGGGGACGGACGGCGATCCCGTGCTCCCGTGCGTACCCGGCCACCCTCGCGACGTTGGCCCGTACGGTCGCGGCGTCGAGGACGAGCGCCGGCGTGGGGACGGTGTCGAACGCGTGGCGGCGGGCGTCGGCGGACATCGGGATCACTCCGGGGGCGGTCACGCTCGGGAATGATGCTACTGCGGGTGGCGATCCCGGTGGAGGGGCGTTACGCTGCCCGACTGACCGTCCCCGTATCCCCCTGACGAGCCCCGTCATGACGACCCCCTCCATCTCCGGCATCCTCGTTCCCCACATGGTGCCCCTCGACGCCCGCGGGCGGATCGACGAGGAGGAGCTCTCCCGGTCCGTCGCCTGGCTCGTCGATCGTGGCGTCCACGGCCTCTACCCCAACGGCTCGACCGGCGAGTTCCTCCGCTTCACGCCGGAGGAGCGGCGGCGGATCGTGCAGGTGGTGTGTGCGGCGACCGGCGGACGGGTGCCGGTGGTGGCCGGCGCCGCCGAGGGAACCGCCGCCGAGACGATCCGCGCCTGCGAGCACTGTCTCGAGGCCGGGGCCCGTGCCGTGGCGATCGTCGCCCCGCACTACTACCGGCTCTCGGCGGAGAGCGTGGAGGCCTACTTCCGCGAGATCGCCCGCCACTCGCCGATCGACGTGACGCTCTATCACATCCCGATGCTGGCCTCGCCGATCGAGATCCCGGTGGTGCGCCGGCTCGCGGCGGAGTTCCCCCGCATCGTCGGGATCAAGGATTCGAGCGGCGACATCTCCCACATGCTCCGCCTCATGGCCGCGGTGCGGCCGGAGCGGCCCGATTTCGCCTTCCTCACCGGGTGGGATCCGGCGCTCGCGCCGATGCTGGCGGTGGGGTGCAGCGGGGCGACGGTGGCCACCTCCGGAATCCTGCCCGAACTGACGCGCCGCGTCTGGGATCTCGTGCAGGGGGGCGACATGGCGGGGGCCATGCGCTACCAGTTCGACGTCATCCGCCTCTTCGATATTGCCATGCAGGGTGCCGACTTTCCCGAGGGCTACCGCGTGGCCGCCTCGTGCCGGGGGCTCCGCATGGGGCCGTCGCGCCAGCCGGCCTCCGAGAAGCAGCTCCGCGACCGCGACGCCCTGCGGCAGCGCCTCGTGGACCTCCTCGGGCAACTGGGGGTCGATCCGTCACGCCCGGAGGCGGCGGCTCGGCTGCCCGACTGATCGCCACGACCGACCGGCGCTCACCGTGTGGCGGCGAGGATCTTCTCGAGACGGTTGCCGGCGGCGCGGAGGCGGAGGATCTCCGCCACCTTCTCCACGATGGTCACGGCGGCCTCCACGGGAGGCGTGCCGCAGGGGGAGATGTTGGAGATGACCGTGACCTCGTGGCGGAGGGTCGGATTGCCGCTCTCCGCCGCCGCCGCGGCCCGCTCCGACCCGGGGAGCCGATAGACGAGGTAGGCCGAGAGGCTCCGCGCCGCCGAGGCGTCGCCGCCGGGCCGCTCGCCGATCAGGTGGACGACGAGGTCGGCGCCGAGCCTTTCCCCCACCGGCTCGGCGAGCTTCACCCGGCCATGTCGGGCCAGCAGCGGCGCTCCGGTGGGGATGCCACGGGCCGCGAGCCCCTCGAGGAGGAGGGGGAGGAGGTCGGGGAGGTTGTGGTGCACGGCCGCCGCCGACAGGCCGTCGGAGACGAGGATCTGCACGGGGAAGGGCTCGGGGGCGAAGGCGTCGAGTGCGGCGAGCGCCGGGCGCGCCCCGAGCGCGGGAGCGGCGAGATGCGCCTCGTGGGTCGTCGCGGCGGTGGCGATCTCGCGGAAGGGGGCGAGCGCGCGGAGACGGGCCGGGTCGAGCGGCTCGTGGACGGCGGCCCTGCCGACCGCCTGGTGGAAGCGGACGCGCCGCGCCACCGTGTCGGAGGGTCGGGGGCCGGCGAGGTCGAATCCGTGGAGCGCGGGCGTGGCGGCGACCGCCTCCTCGAACTCCTCCGCCGACTCGCAGAAGTCCTGCGGACGGCCCCAGGCCGGGCCGCGGACCACGCCGCCGTCGGCGGCACGGGCGAGGATCCCCCGGGCGAGGCACCAGTCGCGGAACTCCGCCGCCGGCTCGCGGCCGTGGATCTCGCGGAGCGTCTGGTTGTCGTGGGCGCTGGTATCGAAATAGGCGAGCATCCGGTCGGTGTTCAGCGCCACGTCCATGAAGTAGGTGGCACCGGCGCTCGCGAGCAGCCCGGTCGTCGCCTGCTGGCCCTCGAGCCCGCTGCCGGCGTGGAGCGTGTAGCAGCTGCCGATCCCCATCGGCAGGCCGAGGAGCTTCCCGAGGAAGAGATCCTGGAGGCTCGCCTGGAGCAGCTCGAAGTTGTCGGCGTGGGTCTCCGGGCCGATGAAGCCGGTGACGTTGTTGATCATGAAGGGGTCGTACCGCCGCGCCAGGCCGTAGCAGAGGGCCTCGGTCGTGGTCATGTCGATCCCCTCGT
>CAZMOU010000255.1:0-3767 GCA_964567835.1 uncultured Chitinophaga sp.
TCTCGCGGCGGGGTGCCCTCGCTCACCCCCGCCTGCTCCGCTGGGTGGCGCGGCGCCTCGCCGCGCGTCAGCGCCACCTCCCCCGGTCGTGGCAGGTGCGCCGCGTGGTGCTGCTCGGCCGGCCCTTCGACACCGCCCACGGGGAGATGACCCACTCGATGAAACTCAAGCGTCGCTCCGTCGCCGCGGGTCACTCCGCCCTGCTCGAGGCGGCGTCCGCGTCCCCGCCCGCCGCCGGGGTCGCCGTGGTGCCGGTCGGCCCCCCGGAACGTGGCGTGCGCGCGGCGGATGGGATCGCCGGCGCACTGTGGGGGGGGCGAGCGGCCGACGGCGGTTTCGCCGCGGCCGCCGCGGCTGCCGCGGCGCCGCTCCCCGGGGCCATCGCCCCCCTCCTCGAGGCGGCCGAGAGGGTCATCGCCGAGGCCCGTGCCGCGGGCACGCTCCACGACGCCCCCTTGCCGTCGGTGCGTCTGCCCGCCGCCCCCCTCGCCGACGCGCCGCCGGCCCCGCGGGGAATGCTCGCCACCGCCGTGCAGGACCGGCTCGGCGAGGTCGGCCTGTGGGGCCTGCACGTCCCCGCCGCGCACGGCGGCGCCGACGGGAGCGTGCTCGATCTCGTCCGCGGGGTGACCCGTCTGGCGGCCGACGTGCCGACCGCCGCCGGCATGCTCGCCGTCCACTCCACGATCGGTGCGGTCTCGTCGGTGGCGGCGTTCGGCACCGAGGACCAGCGTTCGCGGCTCCTCCCGGCGCTGGCGGCGGGGCGTCCGCTCTCCGTGTTCGGGGCCACCGAGCCGGAGGCCGGCTGCGACTTGGGCGCGGTCCGGACGACGCTCTCCGCACGCGACGGCAGGCTGGTGCTCGACGGCACGAAGATGTTCATCACCAACGCCACGTGGGGACGGCTGGTGAAGCTCCTGGTGTCGCGCGAGGGCAAGCCGGCCGTGGTGCTCGCGCGACTCCCCGACCGCGACACGGAGCATTTCCGTCTCCTCCCCTACGCGCTCCATCCCCTCCGGCACACCCCCAATCACGCGCTCGAGTTCCGCGGGTTCGAGATCGACGAGCGCGACATCCTCACGGCACCGGGGGGAGACGCGATGGCCATCGTCTGGCACGGCCTCGACAGGGGGCGCTGCACGCTCGCCGCCCAGGCCGCCGGCACGCTCCGGCTCCTCTGTCGCCATGCCGCCCGGTTCGCGCTCGAGCGCGTCACCTGGGGACGGCCGATCGCCACGCGGCAGCTCGTGCACGGCCGTCTGGCGCGC
This sequence comes from uncultured Chitinophaga sp., assembly GCA_964567835.1. GTDB lineage: Bacteria > Planctomycetota > Planctomycetia > Pirellulales > UBA1268 > QWOP01. The sequence continues at coordinate 1,269 of CAZMOU010000255.1, forward strand.
ATCGCCGCCGGCGTGCTGGCCTGCGAGGCGCTCTCGACCTGGGCCGCCGACACCGTCGACCGGTCCGCGGCGGCGGGGGTGCCGGGGGGGGACCTCGAGGCGATCACGGCGAAGGTGGTGGCGGGGGCGGCGGTGCGCGAGGCGGCTGTCGACGCCCTCGGCGTCCACGGGGGCAGGGCCTTCCTCGTCGGCCATCCGCTCGGCGACGCCTTCCACGACCATTTCGCCGTCGGGGTCTACGAGGGGGAGAGCGACCTCCTCGGACTGGCGCTCTTCAAGGGACTGTCGCGACGCCATCCCCTCGCGGCCCGCCTCCGCGAGGGGGGGAAGGCGAGGGCCGCGGCGGGCTGGCTGGCATGGCGGGTGGCGCGACTCGGCGGATCGCGCGGGGATGCCGGGATCCTCGACCGACGCCTGCGCGACCACGCGCGCGCGGCCCGGGCGGTGCTCGGGCGGACGGCGCTCTCGATCGACAGGGCGATCCGGCGCCACGGGAGGGGGCTCGGCGAGCGGCAACTGGAGATCGGCGCGCTGTCGGGCACCGTGCGCGACGCCGCGAGCGTGCTGGCGGTCGCCCACACCGCCGACGTCCGCGGCGACGCCTTCACGGCGCAGCTCGCCGACGTCTGGTGCCGGACGGCGCTCTCGCGGGCGGTCGGCCGGCGGCTCTCTCCGGCCGATCATGCGGCGGTCGCGAAGCTCGGGGCGGCGGTCGTGGACAACGCGGAGGGGGGGGGAATCGGCTCGACGGCGTGATGCTTACGGGAATGCGCTGGGGGCGAACGGTTTTGAATGCCATGCCGCGCGTCGTACACTCGAGTTAAAGGCGGATCGATCCAGTCACGGATTCCCCATGCTCCCACGCACGCTCCGCGCGTCGATCGTCGTCGTGGTGGCCCTCTCGACGCTCTTCGTCGGGATGCTCGTCCCTTCCGCCGGTGTGCGGTGGCCGGGAACGTCGGTCCAGGCCGCTCCCTGTCCGGGCCACGATCACGATCACGGTCACGACGACGGATCGGGACGGCTCGCCGGGCAGAGCGAGGGGGAGGACGAGGACGACGAGGACGATCGCGATCCGCTCCTCGCGCTCGATTCCTCCGCGGCCGTCCGCGCCGACGGGCACCTCCCGTCGGCGGCCCCCCCCGAGCGGCTCCCCCGTGGATCGGATTCCCCGCTGACCACGCTCGTCCGTGGTCCCCCCGCCGCGCGCTGATCCCGCGCCCACGCGCGGTGCCTGCGGCGCACGCCCCGCCGGTGGTCCGGTGCAGGGGCCCCCGTGTGCCCCGGGATCACGCCGCCCCCTGCCAGCACCCCACCACGGATCGGGACATGGACTCGCACGCCGAAATCGCGTCGATCATCGATGACGTCGCGGCCCTCCTTCCGCCGCAGGGGCCGATCAGCGCCTTCGTCGCCCTCAATCCCCTGCGCGGCCTCGAGCACCGCCCCTTCGAGGAGGCGGTCGTCCGCGCCTCCCGGATCTACGACGCCGAGCCGTACCTTCCGGAGAGCGAATACCGCGAGGCGCTCGCCTCCGGCACGGTGCCAGAGCGCCAGGCCGCGATCGCCGCGCTGGCGGCCGCCGGCACGGCCGAGGCGGACGCGGCGCTGGCCGAGACGGCGAAGGCGCTCGCGGACGGCTCGATCGACCGGCGCATCGCGCTCGACGCGTACGAGGCCGCCGAGGCGCGCGCGGCGCTCAAGCCGGTCGCGGACGGCGTGAAGGCCGGGCTCGAGCGGCAGTCACGGTCCGGGATCTTCCTGCTCGCGCTCGAGGGCGGGGACGCCGAGCGCGGCCGGCAGGTCGTGAACTTCCACAGCGCGGCGGCCTGCCTGCGCTGCCACCAGGTGGAGGGCACCGGCGGCCACGCGGCCCCGGGCCTCGCCGGCGTCGGCGCGCGGCACGACCGCGCGGGCCTGCTCGACAGCCTGGTCGAGCCGAACGCGAAGGTGGCGGACGGCTTCGGCCCCGTGAGCTCGATGCCCGCCATGGGCACCGTCCTCACGCCCCGCGAGGTGCGGGACGTGGTGGAGTACCTGGCGACGCTGCGGTGAGCGTCAGTTCGCGCAGAAGCCCCATTCGCCGAGCAGGATGCCCATGTCGGCGCCGCTGACGACGCCGTCGAGGTTGAGGTCCGCGAAATTGCTGCCGACGGCGCCCCACTGGCCGAGCAGCAGGCCGAGGTCGATGCCGCTGACGCGGCCGTCGTCGTCGAAGTCGCCGGGGCAGTTCGCGCACAGCTCGTTGCCGCCGAGGTCGTCGTACTCGCCGGAGATGTTCGCCGGCGAGTTGTCGCAGAACGACGAGTCGACGATGTCGGCCGCGAGTCCGGCGTTGTGCACGTGGAGGCCGCCGCCGCCACGCGCCGCAAAGTTGTCCTCGACGGTGCAGTTGGCGATCTCGAGCGGCTGGCCGGGGCCGGAATCCGTGATGTGGAACCACGAGATGCCGCCGCCGACGCCCCATGCCCCGCTCCCGGGATTCTGCGAGCCAAGCGC
>CAZMOU010000256.1:0-3745 GCA_964567835.1 uncultured Chitinophaga sp.
GGGAGCCGAGGTGGCCGCGATCCCACCCGCCGATGCCGTGGTCGCGGTGGAGGCGGTGGAGGGGACGGAGCCCGCGCCCGGCGGGATCGGCGCCGTCGTCGCCCCCCCGGATGGGAACGGGGCCGAGGCCCGGATCGACACCCCGCCGGTGACGGTCGCCGCCGCGGGGGAACGGGGGAATGTCGCCGCAGATGGTGGCATGGACGATCTCGCCGCCGTGGAAACGACTCCCGCGGAGACCGATCCCGGCGCGGCCGCGCCGGCGGATCCGGATCCCGCCGCGGCTCCCGAACCGGGGCTGGCACGGGGGCCGGCGAAGGTTCCGGCGGGGGAGGCGCTGGCGATCGCCGCCGGGGTGCGGAAGGGGCGGCCCGCCCCGCCACGCGCCCCGGAGAAACCCGACATGGGAGTCGCCGACGACGTCGGGCTCGAGGGTCCGGCGGAAGCGGGCGGGATCGGCTTCGTCTCGGCCGACGGCGCCCTGCTCGCCCGGGTCGCCGACGGCGACCTCGTGCGCTGGACGCCGCTCGGAGTCGGGACGCCGTTCGCCGCCGGCGCGGAGGTGGTCGTGCCCCCCGGCATGCGTCCCGAGGTGAACCTGGGCGGGCTGTCGATCCGCCTCGAGCCACGCTCGGTGGTGCGCTTCGACGTCGATGCCGACGGGACGCCGCAGGTCGACGTCGTCGCGGGCCGCTTGGTGGCACGAGCCGCCGGGGGCGATGCCCGGATCGGCATCCGTGCCGGCGCCCTCGCCGGGAGGATCGTGGCCGGGCTGGAGGGGGGCGTGGCGGTGGAATCGGGCACCGACTGGCAGCGGGGCTCCGGCGGGCGGGAGGTGGCCACGATCGTGCGCGTGGCCCCGGTGGCCAGGCCGCTGCGATGGACCGGGGCCGACGGCGACCCCGCGGAGGCGACCACGCTCCCGGCGCGCTCGGTGCTCGGGGCGGTCTCGTCGGCTCCGGGGGAGGCGACGCTCGCGGAGCGGGACGGGCCCGCGCCGGACTGGATCGCCGGGGGGGCACGCATCGACGCGCTCGAACGCGGCGCCGCCGAGACCTTCCTGCGGCGGCTCGGCGCCCTGCCGGCCGGGGACGCGCCCGCGGACGGCCTGGGTCGGGTGCTCGAGTCGATGGCCGTCGACCGGCGCGTCGAGAACCGGATCTTCGCCGCGGTGACGCTCGCGCTCCTCGGCGACTATCGCGTGGCCGCCGAGCTCCTCGCCGCCGACGTCCCGGGGCGCAAGCTCGAGGCGCGGCAGTGGGCCGCGCTCGAGGCCGCGGTGGTGCCGCTCGCGCTCGAGCGCGGTCCGGACTCGGAGGAGCGGCTGCGGCGCGCGTGGGAGGACCACGGGCCGCCGGGCCGCGCCGAATTGCTCATGGCGATGGGACGCGGTCCGACCGACGACGACCTCGCCGCCGGGGCCGACCGGACGCTCGTCGATGCCCTCGGCGACGCGTCCCTCGTGGTGCGGCGCTACGCGCTGGCCGTCCTCGCCGACGTCACCCGCCCCGCGACGTTCGACCGGGCTCGCTTCCGCCCCGACGCCCCCGACGAGGCCCGCCGCGAGGGGGTGGCGTGGTGGCGCACGCAACTGGAGAAGGGGCTCCTTCGCCGTGCCCGTTGACGCGCGACGGGGAGCGGTGGACCCGTCGAAAACGCCCGCCCCGGCCGCGGGAGCCGCCCGGTTTGTCGGACCAGCCGAACCGGTGATATGCTCGGTTCGACGGCCCCCGGCGGTCCGGGATCGCCGTCACGCCGCCCGCGATCGGGCGGCGCCTCGTCCCCCATCGCCACGGAGGGAGTTCCGCGTGCAGACGAACGTTTCGGCCCGGCATGGCCATTTGAGCCCCGCCACGCAGTCGAGGATCACGGCCAAGGTGTCGCGCCTGAAGCGCTACTTCGACGGTCTCACCGCCCTCAACGTGACGGTCGATCTCCAGAATCCCGCCCTGCCGGCCGTCGAGATCGTCGCCTCCGCGGAGCACTTCCACGAGATGGTGAGCCGCGAGGCGTCGGGGCAGCTGTGGCGCAGCGTCGACGGTGCCGTGCAGAAGCTCGAGCAGCAGCTGCGGAAACACAAGGAAAAGTCGCGCGATCACAAGCATGTGCAATCGTCGCGGAAAGTGTGAGTCCTGATCGGTGCCGGACGGCCTGCCGACCGGGAGATCCCGTCGGGTGGCCACCGTCCGGGGCGGTCGATCGGCCGGCACGGCCGGTCGTGGCCGCCGCTCACCGCACCGGGGCGCGTGCCGACACGAGACCATCAGCATGAAGTTTTCCGATTTCGTCGCCGTCGATGCCATCCGGGCCCATGTCGATGCCTCCACGAAGGAGGGGGTGATCCGGGAGATGGCGAGCGCCCTGGTCGACGCGGGGAAGATCCCCGCCGCCGATCTCGAGGGGATCGTCAAGGCGATCATGAAGCGCGAGGATCTGGGCACCACCGGCATCGGCCGCGGCGTGGCGATCCCGCACACCAAGCACCCCAGCGTCGATCGACTCGTGGGCACGGTGGCGGTGAGCCAGGAAGGGGTCGATTTCCAGTCCCTCGACGGTGACCCGGTCCACCTGTTCTTCCTCCTGGTCTCGCCCCCCGAGCAGCGTGGCCAGCACCTCCGGGCGCTCGAGAACATCGCCCGCCAACTCCGCGACGACGCCTTCTGCCGCGAACTCAAGGCGGCGAAGGCGCCGGCCGACATCCAGCACCTGCTGGAGGCGGCCGACAACCACGGCATGGTGTCCTGAAACGGGTCCGCGATGGAAGAAACGCTCTCCAGGGAAGTCGTGGTGGGGTTGAAGGAAGGGCTGCACGCCAGGCCGGCCGATCGCTGTGCGCGCGAGGCGCGGCGCTGGCAGGCGAAGGTGGGGATCGTCTGCCGCGACCAACGTGCCGACGGCAAGAGCATCCTCGACCTGTTGACGCTCGCCGCCGAGGAGGGGTCGAGGCTGGTCATCGAGACGAGCGGCCCCGACGCCCGGGAGGCGCTCGAGGCGCTGGTGCGGCTGTTCGAGACGAATTTCAACGAGAACGAGGAGACCGTCGTGGACGCCGCGGGGCGCGCCACGTCGCGGTGACGCGGGACCATTCCGCAAGACAGCGACGATTCCGCCGGGCCCGCGACCGGCGGCGGACCATTTGCCCGTGACTCGCGGCGCCGAAACGCCGCGACCGAAGACACAATCCAGGAGCCGCGACCAACCGCCTGGCGCGAGCCGCGTGGGGATCCGATCGCCGCCCGGGGCGCCTCGAGCGCCGTCCGGCCACGGGCGATCTCCCTGGCGACGGCCTCGGCGCCGGCGGGCGGACTGCGCCCCATGCTCAAACTCCAGGGAATCGCCGTCTCGCCCGGCGTCACGATCGGCGAGGCGCTCGTCCTCGACGCCGAGGGCTTCCGGATCCCGCGCCGTTTCGTGGCGCGCAGCGCCGTCGACACCGAGCTCTCCCGCCTCTCCAAGGCGATCGAGGAGACGAGCCGGGAGATCGAGCGCAACCGCGACGCCATCCAGGCGGAACTCGGCGACCAGTACGCCGCCATCTTCGCCGCACATCTGGCGATGCTCCACGATCCGAAGCTCCAGGAGGAGCTTTCGAGCGCCGTCCGCGACCGGAACTTCTGGCCCGAGTACGCGGTGAGCCGCACGCTGCGCCGCTACGCCAAGGCCTTCCAGAACCTCGACAACCACATCGCGCAGCGCGCCCACGACATCTACGACATCGAGAAGAGCCTGCTGCGCAACCTCCTCG
>CAZMOU010000257.1:0-3641 GCA_964567835.1 uncultured Chitinophaga sp.
CGCCCCGATCTGCAGGGTCTCCACCGGATTCGTCCTGTCCCCCGTGGAGTAATAACGTCCGAAGACCGACAGCTTCTCCCCGAACGACTTCATGAATCCGGTGCCCCGATCGTGGAGGTAGACGACGAAATCGTCGGCGAGGGCCTTGCGGATCGTCCACTGCGTCGCGTCGCTCACCGCGCCGCGTCCCGGACCCTGGCTGTCGACCGCCACCCCGACGCGCCACTCGGCGTCGAATCCGAAGGGCAACCGGCGCTCCTGGCGAACGAGGAATCCGGGGCGCACGGGGGCGGCGAAGGCGGGAGCCTTCCACGGCGTCTTCACGAACTCCTCGAGCGGCCTGGCGACCGTCTCGATCGCGGGAGGCGTCTCCTCGTCGGTCCGTGGGCCCGTGGGCACGAGCCACGTCGACAGGCCCGCGGGGCCCCCCAACGGCGTCCGCAGCGGATCCTCGATCAACTCCGGCGGCAGGGTGGGGGCGGGCAGCGGCGCCGGACCGGTGCCGGGGGCGTGCGCCACGTCGGCCGCTTTCCCGCACGGCGCGAGGCACCAGAGCGTCATCGCGACGAGGATCGGGCGGCACGCGGGGGACGGAACCACGGGACGAGACTCCGGGGAACGGAAACCGTCGCGCCGCCGCACGTCGCCGGCGGGCGTATGCCCCTCGGGGGCGGCGGGGATCGGAGCAAGGCGGGGTTCCCGCCGCAAGCCCGACTCCGGGAGCGCGGTTGCCACCTTCGGGACGAAAGAGGCTGATAGGATGAAAGTGGTGGGGGCAGGGGATCTTCGTCCGCTTCCCGCCGCTCTCCTTCCACCGCCCCGGGACCCATTTTCATGCCATCCCGCCCATCTTCCCCTGCCATCCCCACCCGACGCGAGGCGGTCACGACGCTCGCCACCGGCTTCGCGCTGGCGGTCACCCCGGTGGCGGCCGAGACGATCACCACCGACGCCGACGGACTCGAGGCCGGGGTGGTGGAGATCCCGGTGGGGGACGGGGTGATGCCGGCATACCGTGCCGCCCCGGCCGGCGCCGGACCGTTCCCCACGGTCCTCGTCGTGCAGGAGATCTTCGGCGTCCACGAACACATCCGCGACGTCTGCCGGCGGTTGGCGAAACAGGGATGGCTGGCCATCGCCCCCGAGCTTTTCTTCCGCCAGGGGGACGTCTCGGGGATCGACTCCATCCAGGAGATCATCGCCAGGGTGGTCTCGAAGGTTCCCGACGCGCAGGTGATGACCGATCTCGACGCCACCGCCGCGTGGGCCGCCACGCAGGGGGGCGACCCGCGACGCCTGGGGATCACCGGGTTCTGCTGGGGTGGCCGCATCGTCTGGCTGTACGCGGCGCACAACCCCGCGCTCCGGGCGGGTGTGGCCTGGTACGGCAGGCTCGTCTCCCAGCCCGACGAACTCCACCCGCGGAATCCCCTCGACGTGGCCGGCTCGCTCCACGCGCCGGTGCTCGGATTGTACGGCGGTGCCGATCAGGGAATCCCGAACGAGTCGGTCGAGCGGATGCGCGAGGCGCTGGCCGGAGCGGGCGGGACGAGCGACATCGTCCTCTACCCGGACGCGCCCCACGGGTTCCACGCCGACTATCGCCCCAGCTACCGCCCGGAGACCGCCGCGGACGGATGGAAACGACTGGTCGAATGGTTCCGGAAGCACGGGGCAGACTGACCGGTCGGCACGGTCATGCCGCACGCCCCCGGAAGCGGGCGGGGTTTTTGTCCGACGCTGCATAGACCCCGCCTCGACGCCGGAGGATGATCCCCGAACGCTCATCCCTCGTAGGCGGAGGTGGATGTGAACCGAGTCGGAAGTGCGGACCGTGAGGGGCCCGCAGGGCACGACGTGTCTCCCCGGACCGCTGCCGCGGCGGTCGGGCCGGGGATCGTGATCGTCGATCGTGACCAGTTGCGGGGGCTCCTGCTGGCGGGCTGGATCGCCGCCAGGCACGACCTCGGTGAGCATGCCGTGTTCGGCAGCCTCGCCGAGGCGGCGTCATCCTCCGCCGGCACCCGCCCCGCGGTCGCCGTGATCACCGCCGATGGCTCGGACGGCAGGACGTCGCGGCAGATCCCCCCCGGTTTCCAACCGCGCGCCCTGGTCCTCCTCGCCGATCCCCCTCACGCACACCCCGTTCTCCCGCGGAGCGGCGCCGACGACACGAAGGTGGAGGTGATCGATCGTCACGCCCTGGCGGCACGGCTCATGGAGGCCGTCGACCGCCTCGTGGCCGAAGCCGGCCTGGCCACCCCGGCCGTGCTCGTGCAGAAGCGATTGAGCCCGCGGGAGCGCGACGTCCTGCGGCTCATGGGCCTGGGACTGCAGAGCACCACCATCGCCGCCACGTTGGGGATGAGCCGCCTCACCGTGGAGACCCACCGCAAGAGCATCGCACGGAAGCTCGGGGTGACCGGCGCCGGCCTCGTCCGCCGCGCGACGCTCCACGTCGCCACCGAACCCTCGCCGGCGCGGGAAGGGGGCGATCCGGGACGGTAGCGGAACACCCGCTCCACCCGGCATCGCGGCCTGACCGAAGCCGGGCCGGTCAGGGCGTCGAGGGGGAGGACTCGGCCCGCGGCGCCGGACGACGCTCCAGCGATTCGACCTTGTCGAGAAGCCGCTTCTGCGCCTCCTCGAGACGCCGGACCTCGGACCGGAGTTCCTTCACCTCGGCGGGCACCAGCGGCTGCCTGCCGCGCAGTGCCTCGAGGGCCTTGCCGGCGGCCTGACCGATCCGGTCGGAGGGTCCGTGGCTGGCGTAGCCGGCGAGGACCGCCTCCGCCCGCCGGTCGCCAAGATCCCCGAGTGCGGAGATGGCGGCGAGCCTCACCGGCGGCCTGGCGTCGTGGAGCCACCCCTCGAGGAACTCGCGCACCGCCGTCTTGTCGTCGCGGAGCGAGCCGAGCCGTCCCGCGGTGCCCAGCGCCGTCGCCAGGACCCTGGAGGGGAACCGCTCGGGCTCGGCCTGGATCAGCCGGACGAGCGGGGCGAGGAGCGTCTCGTCCTGGGACGCCGCGATCGCGTCCATCGCCGCCTCGGCCACCTCCTGCCGGAAGGAGTCGGACCGGAGGGCGTCGAGAATCGCCTCCCGCGCGGCGGGATCGTGGTACTTCGCCAGCCCCTGAATGGCGACGGCACGGATGCCGGGGTTCGGCTCGGTGCCGGCGATCGCCACGAGCCGTTCCATGACGTCGGGGCGGTAGGCGGCGGCGATCCCCTCGACGACGCGCCGGCGGACGCGATCGTCGGGCTGGTCGAGCGACCGCCCGAGCTCGGCGCGGGCCTCGGGGGTGCCGATCGCCTTGAGCGCGAGCGCCGCCTGCTCGCGGACGCCGCGGAAGGAGTCTTCCCGCAACGCCCTGCCGAGCCGCTCGATGCCGGCACGCGACCGCGACCGCTCCAGCGCCTTCACCGCCACGATACGCCCGATGGCGTCGTCCGAAAGGTCCATGCGGCCATCACACAAGCGCTGACGTCCGACTCCGTCAAACAGACGGCGCTGAACATGGGTGGCATCGTGGTTCCAAGCGAAAGCCCCGCAAGCTTCACTGCCGAGACCCTGCGTGAACTCGAGCGCGAGCGTCAGACGGTCAAGCGCCTGGGGCTGGACAAGCTGCAGGGCTGATCAC
>CAZMOU010000258.1:0-3608 GCA_964567835.1 uncultured Chitinophaga sp.
TACTGGTACGCGATCTGGCCGCTCCACGAACTCGTCTTCCGCCGCATGCTCGCCGGGATCGCCCGTCGCGCCACGCGTGCGGCGGAGGGAGTCACGACGCCCGCAGCCCCGACGTCTTGAGCGAACGCGTCATCCGGGCCGTGGCCCACACCGGGTCGAAGTCGGCGGGGTCGTAGTTGCCCATCGACTCGACGGCGTCGAGGTGCTCGCTGTGGTCGGGGTCGCCGAGGACCTCGAGCAGGTACTCGAAGCCCCCCACGCCGCCGCAATCCTCCGGCGGACAGGCGCGGCCCCCGTCGATGCAGCTGGCGATCGGCGCCGCCTCGACGCACCCCTCGAAGACGACGTCGTGTTCCCAGCGATCGCCCATGTCGTAGACGTAGGCGAAGCGCAGCGGCGTTCGGTCGGCGCGGAGGAGGTCGGCGAGCGACGTGGCGGCCGAGTCGACGACGTCGGCGGCGAACGGCCGGTCCGCGAGCCGGTCCGGCCGGCCGTAGTGGCGGTCGTCGATGTGGAAGTAGTGACGGTGCTTGTCGGCCCAGCCCATCGCCGCCTGGATGGCGGCGTGGAGGTCGTCGAGCGAGCCGTCACCGAGGCGGATGCGCCGCCAGATGGGGGGCTGCGTGTCGCGGAGGGTGATCGTGAACTGGTAGGTCGAGGGCCGGGCGGCGTGGGCCGCGGGCCGGGCTGTCTTCCTGGGCATCCATGGAGACTCCGGGGATGTCCGCCAAAGATCGGGTCAGCACAGCCAGAAGGACCCTCAATGTAGCACTCCGCGCCGGGCCGGGGAGGGGGATTCCGCCGCTCGCGGTCGAGGGGCCTCGCCGGGGGTGGATCCCCGCGTCCGCCGGCCCCCGGGCGGGGTCGAGCGAGCCGGTCCGTCGGCGGTCAGCGCGTTCCGAAGCGGGCGGCGATGCCCGGGACGCCGCGGAGAGGGGAGTCGAGGAGATAGGCGTCGGCCGCCGCGCGGCGGCCGCGGGAGAGGAGCGTGGCCCAGACGTGCAGCTCGAGCCAGAGCCGCAGTCCCCGTGCCCCCTCCGTCTCTCCGGCGGCCTCGAGGACGACGGCGAGCGCCTCGGCCGAGGAGAGGCGCGCTCGATCGCGCTGCTCGCGGAGCCAGGAGCGGCTCCGCCCCGCCGCCGCGTCCGGCAGGCGCACCCGTCTCCCCGGCCCCTCGATCGCGCGGAGCATCTCGGCCGCTTGGCGCCAGGAGCCGTCGAGGAGGACGACCTGCGGGGGGAGGGCGGGCAGCGCGGGGAGGACCTCGCCCTCGGGGTGGAGGATCCAGGTCTCGCGGCCCGGCTCGAGCAGGCCCCGGTCGAGCCCCGATGGGGCGAAATCGCGCGTGGCACGCTGGTAGACGTGCACGTGCGCCGCGGGGATCGCCCGGGTCACGAGCCGACCGGTGCTCGAGGGGCGGTGCGCTTCCGCGCGGTGGATGAGGACGTGCACCGGGAGCCGCGTCCCCACCGGTTCGAGCAGGCCGCAGACGCACCATCGGGGGGGGAGTCGACAGCCGGGGCAGCGCGGGGCACCGGCGAGGACGACACTCCGACCCATGGCTGCCCCGGCGGGTGTTTTTTATGCTGGTCGGCCGCGGTGGAGAGCCGGGCCCGGCGACCCCGGCCGGACGACCGCGCGGCCCGCGGCGACGCCCGGCCGGACCCCTCCGGAGCCGACCGAGTGGACGCGATCATCCCGGGGCGCTACCGCCACTACAAGGGGCACGAGTACACCGTCATCGGCACGGCGCGCCACAGCGAGTCGCTCGAGGAACTCGTCGTCTACCGGGCGGAGTACGGCGAGCGGGGCTTGTGGGTGAGGCCCGCGGCGATGTTCGCGGAGACGGTGCTCGTGGAGGGGAGGCCGGTGCCCCGCTTCGAGCGCGTGGGGCCGGGGTGAGGGGGGGCCCTCCTACACCTCCGGCACCCCGAGTTCCGTCAGGTAGCGGTACACCCCCTCGTAGAACGCCGGGCTCCGCGTCTTGTCGCGCTTCGCCCCCGGCGGGACGAAGATCGCCATCCCCTGGCGGGCCCGGGTGAGGAGGACCCGGTAGGCGTTCTCCAGATACCGCCGCCGCTCCGGCTTCTGGACGGCGGTCCAGTTCGCCCCGCGAAACCCGTGGTGGCTCCAGCCCCCGCTCGTCCGGCGCAGATCGGCGTCCCACGTCACGATCGTCCAGTCGAGCTCGAGCCCCTGCACCTGGAACTCCGTCGCCGCGTCCTCGAGATAGAGCGATGACCGCGTGTCCTTCGCCGGGCTCAGGAACCAATGCACCGGGTCGATGCTCACCCGGATGTCGATCGCATGCGGCTTGAGACGCTGGGCCGACGACGAGGCGACGAGTCCGGCCCGCTCCGTGCCCCGCCGCCGCCGCCGGATCCACGTCCGCGCCGCCCGCATGCTCCGCGTCAGCACGATCGGATAGCGATCCCGGAACGACGCGAGGAGGTCGCGGCCCGTGGCGGCGTCGCCGTCGAGCAGCGCCTTGACGAACCGCGACACCTTCTCCGCCCGGAAGGAGCGCATCGAGGTGGAGAGATGGAGGGCCGGTTCGAAGCGCGTCCGCGCCGCGCCGCCGGCGAGGAGCCGCTCGATCGCCCCCGCCGCGGCGTACTCGGAATCGACGAGGTTCGGCGAGATGTGCACGTCCCAGCCGGGGAAGACGCCGCCCATGCTCTCGAGCCAGGCGCCGATCCCCGCCTCGCCCGTGTTGATCTCCTGGCCGCCCCCCACGAGACAGACCACCACCGCCCAGTCGGGGTGACGGTCCATCGCCGAGAGGAGGACGTCGGGCTCGGTGCGCGTGAACCCCGGCACCCCCTTCTTCCGCTTCATGAAGCCGGCGAGCTGCCTGGCGTCCCAGGCGCGCTGCGCCTCGTCGAACACGACGACGTGGTCGGCCGGCGCCGCGGTGCCGCGGAGGGTGTCGTCGCGGAAGTGGTGGACGTTCTGGATGAAGGCCTTGACGGCGGAGCGCGACTCGCCGATCCGGGCCCGCGGGTCTCCCTGGCGCCGCCGCTCGAGTTCGTCGCGTGCCAGGGCCTCGCGGAGGACCGCCACGAGCGGGCCGTTCCCGGAGAGGAAGACGGCATGGGTGGCGTCCCGTTCGCGACCATGCCGCGTGGCGACGTTGAGGCCCACGAGCGTCTTGCCGGCCCCGGGGACGCCGGTCACGAAGACGATCGCCTTCCGTCCGCGCTCCCTCGCCTCGGCGATCACGCGCTCCACGCACGCGCTCGTGGCGGCGAGGTTCACGGCGCCCGCGTCGCTGCGGGTGATGTCGTGGACGGTGTGGCGGGAATAGAGCGACCGGGCCGCCTCGATGATCGTGGGCGTCGGGGCGTAGGCCCCCTCGCCCCAGGTCGCCGGGTCGATCGCCGCCCCGGGCACGCCGCCGGCCGCGTCCAGCGCCAGACGGATCGCCCGCGCGAGGCCCGCGGCGTCGCAGCGGAACGGGGGGCGGACGCCGTCGGGGTGGGGCGGCTTCCAGCGGGCGTCGCCCGGCCCCGCTTCCGTCGCGCAGAGCACGGGGAAGATCGGGGGAGCGTGACTCGGGGCGTGGAAGTTCTTGAGGTCGAGGCCGTAGTCCCAGGCCTGCTCGTAGT
>CAZMOU010000259.1:0-3370 GCA_964567835.1 uncultured Chitinophaga sp.
GGGAATCGGCAGCCGGGAAGGTCGGCGGCGCGGCGGATCGTGTCGAGGAGGGCGGCGTGGCGGGCGAGGAGATCGCCGACGGCCGTGCTCGTGACGTCGATCGTCCGGTCGTACATGGGGCCGTCGGCGGCGGTGAGTTCGGGGGCCACGGCGATCGCCGCGGCGGCCTGGGCATGGAGGCGGGCCGCGTTGTCGGCGTCGGTGGGCGCCGGCGGGAACGCCGCCTGCATCATCGCCGCCGCCTCGACGCGCATCGCGCGGGCCTCGGCCGCGACCGCGTTGTCGAGGATCAGGAGCGTGCCGAAGGCGGTGGCCTTGGCGATGAACGCCAGGGCGAAGAGTCCGATCACCGGCCAGCGGGTTGCCGCCGCGACGGAGGAGAAGGGGAGCTTCGAGAGCCCGCCCCGGGCGATGCAGATGCCCCCCGCGAGCGCCGAGAGGACGACCGTGAGCGTGGGCCCGAACCAGTTGGGGCGGAGCCGCGGCCCGAAGGCGAGGTAGCCCGAGGCCGCCAGCCAGGGCAGGAGCGTGAGGAGCGGCAGGACGACACCCGCGACGACGAGCAGCCCCCGCCACAGCGGCCGCTCGACCCGTGCCGCGGCGGCGACGCAGGCGGCGGCCCAGAGGAGGCTCGTGATCGTGAGGAGGAGGAAGAAGGCGAGGTAGCCCATGGTCAGGATTCTCCGAGAAGGAGGAGACGTACGCTCGATGGAGTGAGGACCGGAGCCACCGGGGCCCGACCGAAGGCCACTGTGGGCGGAGGTGTCGGGGAGACGTCGTCGGCGCCGGGGACATCGACACCGGCGGCACGGGCCCGGTTCGCGAAAACACTTGCCGCCGGTACACGCCGGAAGCAGGCCAGCGACGTGAGCGGAACGAGTCCGACCAGCAGCGCGGCTGCGAGACTCGCCGCGAGAAAGACGGAGATGCCGACCATCGGGGAATTCGGCGCCGGGGGTGTGCCGCGGCAGAGTTCCACGGCCACGGCGGCGAGTACCCTTTCGCGCAGATGCGACGGAGGGACGTGTTCAGTGCCTGTCATCTGGGCATCCCCTTCTAGTCCTGTGTCCAGACCGCTCCCAATGCGGTGCGGAGACGTGCCAGAGCGTAGCGGAATCGGCTCATCACGGTGTTCGGACTCGCGCCGACGACCGCGGCGATCTCGGCGAACGTGAGGCCTTCCTCGACTCGCATTGCGACCACTTCGCGCTGCGGCGGCGGGAGGCTCGCCACGGCATCGACCAGCCGGTCGTCCGGAAGGTGGGGCGGGGACGCGCGAAGGCCTTCCGGGCCGTGTCGTTCCTCGATCGACCGCCGCACACGCTCCATCACTCGCCGTTCGGTCGCCGCCTCGCGCCACCTGCGCGAGACGGCGTGCCGGAGCATGGTGAACAGATATCCCTCGAGATCCGAGACTCCGAGGAGCGTCTGCCGTGCCGTCGCGAGGGCCACGAAGAGATCCTGGACAGCCTCGTCTGCGGCGTCGCTCGACCCGGTCATGCGGCGCGCCGCCGCATGGAGCCTGCCGCCGAGCCGGTCGTACAGCACCGCGAACGCCTCGATGTCACCCGAGGCGAGGGCGTGTGCGATCGCGGTGTCGTCTGGATCGGTCGGGGAGTTGGGCACGGAACGGTTTCGGGTGGCTCGGATTCGGTCAGGGCGGCCGTCCACCCCTCAAGGAGCCGCGGCAGGCCGTTTTTCGTCTCCCTCGCCCGATCATTTGTTCCCCCACGGACACGGACGTCCCCCCTCCCAGCCGTCGGAGCGGGGTGTCGGCGGGGGTCGGCAGGGGCTATTCTGGCATTCCGTACGGGCCGTACACGGGCCCCGTTCGCCCGGATTTCCCTTCCCGTCCCCACGAGATCCACCATGGCCGACGACCCGAAGCCCGCCGAGACGAGCAAGCCGAGTGCCGTGGAGGGGTTCAAGACCGCGAGCGACTACCTCCGCGGCGACATCGCCAAGGAACTCGTCGACGGGGCCCCGGGTTTCGGGAAGGGGAGCGTCCAGCTCCTCAAGAACCACGGCACCTACCAGCAGGACGACCGCGAGCAGCGGAAGAGCCGCGAGGGGGCCAAGAGCGTCCGCGAGATCAGCTTCATGATCCGGACCTGCGTGCCCGGCGGGAAGCTCACCGCCGCGCAGCTCCTCTCGGCCCTCGACATGGGGGACGAGCTGGGCAACGGCACGATCCGCCTCACGACCCGGCAGACGATCCAGCACCACGGCGTGGTGAAGGGGGACCTGAAGTCGTTCATGCAGCGGGTCCACGCCAACCAGATGTCGACGCTCGCCGCCTGCGGCGACGTGGAACGTAACATCATGTGCTGCCCGGCGCCGATCCACGGCGACACCGTCCGCGAGCAGATGCAGGCCAAGCTCGACGAACTGGCCCGCCACCTCGCCCCACGGACGCGCGCCTACTACGAGATCTGGCTCACCGATCCCGAGACCGGCGAGAAGGAGCGGGTGGCCGGCGGTCCCGAGCCGATCGAGCCGATCTACGGCCCCACCTACCTGCCGCGGAAGTTCAAGACCGCCTTCGCGCTGCCGGAGGACAACTGCGTCGACGTCTACGCCAACGACCTCGGCTTCCTCACGGTCCACGAGAACGGGAAGATCCTCGGCTACAACGTCCTCGCCGGCGGCGGCATGGGGGTGACACCGAGCGCGGCGAAGACCTTCCCGGCCTTGGCCACGCGACTGGGGTTCGTTCTCCCCGAGGATGTCCTCGCCATCGCGGAGGCGATCGTCAAGGTGCAGCGCGACTTCGGCAACCGCGCCGACCGCAAGACCGCCCGGCTCAAGTACACGATCCACACCATGGGCCTGGAGAACTTCCGCGCCAAGGTCGAGGAGTACTTCGGCAAGCCGCTGCCACCCTGCCATCCCGCCGACGTCCACGGCTTCGACGACCACATCGGCTGGTGCGGACAGGGGGATGGGAAGCACTTCTACGGGCTCAATGTCGAGAACGGACGCGTCCACGACACGGGGACGTTCCGGCTCAAGTCGGCGCTACGGCGGATCCTCCGCGACGTCGCCCCCGGCGTGCGGATCACCGCCCATCAGAGCCTGCTGTTCACCGATCTCGCCGCGGGCGACCGCGAGCGGATCGCCGAGATTCTCCACGCCCACGGCGTGAAGACCTCCGAGGAGATCTCGACGCTCCGCCGCTGGAGCATGGCCTGCGTCGCCCTGCCGACCTGCGGTCTCGCGGTGGCCGAGAGCGAACGGGTGCTCCCCGGTCTCATCGACTCGCTCGAGCCGGAGGTGGCGAAACTCGGGCTTTCGAATGACGCGTTCACGGTCCGCATGACCGGCTGCCCCAACGCCTGCGCCCGTCCCTACAACGCCGACATCGGCATCG
>CAZMOU010000260.1:0-3353 GCA_964567835.1 uncultured Chitinophaga sp.
ACCGGCCACCCCTCCTTCGTGATGAGCACGAGCTTCACCAACCAGGTCCTGGCGGAACTCGCCCTCTGGAACGAGTCGGAGAAGTACGAGATCGGCGTCCACCTGCTCCCCAAGAAGCTCGACGAGGAGGTGGCCCGCCTCCACCTCGACAAGCTGGGCGTGAAGCTCACGAAGCTGACCCCGAAGCAGGCCGAGTATCTCCACGTGCCGGTCGAGGGACCGTTCAAGCCGGAGTACTACCGCTACTGATCGTGCGGACCTGATCGCTGTCCCGGCCGCCTCGCGGCGGCCACCCGGGCCCTTGGCGGGGGCGTCGTGCTGCACGACGCCCCCGCTTCTTTTTCCACGCCGTCATCCCCGTCCCGCTCCTCCGGTCGTCGGTCCGGCATCTCCCCGCCCCGACCGGCTCCGCCAAGGGCGGGGGGTTGGTCTCCGCAGCCGGGAGCGACGCGCGAGGCGGGTGCCATCGGGCACCCGTTCCACGTGGAACCGGCCCTTCCCGGAGCCGCCCGCGGGCGGGAGGATGTGCTACGATCCCGCCACCGTTCCGGGCCCCTATTCGCACCACGAGGAACCGTCCCACCCATGCCCCACGTCGCCCCGTTCCGCGGTCTCCGGTACGACCCGAAGCATGTCGGCGCCCTGTCGCAGGTGATCGCACCCCCGTACGACGTGATCGACGCCGCCCTCCAGGAGACCCTCTACCAGCGGCACCCGGCGAACGTGATCCGCATCGAGCTCAACCGCGAGGAGCCGGGGGACGACGAACGCACGAACAAGTACACGCGCGCCGCCCGCTTCCTCGCCGACTGGCGGTCGCAGGGGGTGGTGATGCAGGAGCCGGCGGCCGCGCTCTACGTCTACCACCAGGAGTTCGAGGTGGAGGGGAGACGTCATCTCCGCCGGGGGGTGATGGCCCGCGTGAGGCTCGAACGCTTCGGCACGGGCAACATCCATCCCCACGAGGAGACGATGTCGGGCCCCAAGCAGGACCGCCTCCTCCTCACCCGGGCCTGCCGGGCCAATCTCTCCCAGGTCTTCGGCCTCTACCCGGACGGTCAGGGGGAGGTGCAGGAGGTCCTCGACGCCGCCATCGCCGGGCAGCCTCCGCTCGAGGCCACCGACCACCTCGGCGTGCGGAGCTGGATGTGGCCGCTGACCGACGAGGCGATCGCCGCGAAGGTGGCCGGCCTCCTCGGACCGAAGCCCGTGTTCATCGCCGACGGCCACCACCGCTACGAGACCGCGTGCAACTACCGGGACGAGATCGCCGCGGCCAACGGCGGCAGCCTCCCCCCCGACCATCCGGCGAACTTCGTCCTCATGATGCTCGTGGGGATGAGCGACCCCGGGCTCGTCGTCCTCCCCACGCACCGGCTCTTCCTGGAGCCGTCGGTCGCGACCGCCGCGGAACTGGCCTCCAGGCTCGGAGCCTGCTTCACCTGCGAAGCCGCCGGCCGTGGTCCGGCGGCGGCCGCGGAGGTCTGGGAGCGCATCGAGGCGGAAGGGCACCAGGGCACGCTCGGACTCCACACGGCGGGGGACGGCGCCTGGACGCTCGCCCGGATCACCCCCGCCGGCGTGGCCCGCATGGAGCAGGTGGCCCCGGAACACTCGCCGGCCTGGCGGGCGCTCGGGGTCTCGATCCTCCACCGGCTCGTCGTCGGCGATCTGCTCGGGGCCGCGAAGATCCTCACGCCCGGCTACGTCCATCTGGTGCGCGAGGTGGTGGACGGTCTGGCCGGGGGGAAGTATCCGTTCGCCGCGCTCGTCATGCCTGCGAGCGTCGACGACATCCGCACCGTGAGCGAGACCGGCGAGCGCATGCCCGCCAAGAGCACCTACTTCTATCCCAAGCTCGCGAGCGGGCTGGTCTTCAACCCGCTCGAGTGATCGGCCGGCCGGCGCCGCGCTCGATGCACAGCGGTCGGTTCCACGTGAAACGGTGCCGCCCCGGCGATCGGGGCGATTCCGGTGATCTGCGCGGCCGGGGAAATCGGCGCCGGTCGTGCGGTTTCACGTGGAACGGGCCCCCGTACCCCATCGCCGCCGGAATGCCGCCTGGGGCGACCTTGCGCGACGCGGCGGTTGGACCGCCGGGCGCCGCGCCGCGCGACGAATCGTGCCGTCGGTGGCCGATATTCCGGTTGTTCCCCCGATGCGTGGGAAGACGCCTGGAAGGGATGTGCGCGTGGGACGGATTCTGTGCGTGGCCAACCAGAAGGGGGGCGTGGGCAAGACGACCACCGCCACGAACCTCGCGGTGGGCCTCGCGAAGGGGGGGCTGACGACGTTGCTCGTCGATCTCGACCCCCAGTGCAACGCGACCACCGGCCTCGGTGCCCGTCCCGCCCCGGTCCATCCGCTGGTCACCGAGGGGCCGCTCTCGGCGGCGCTCGTCGCGACGGCCGTCGAGGGCCTCACCCTCCTCCCGGGGAGCCGCAGCGTCCGCGACGTCGAGCGGCTCGCGGAGCAGGCCCGCCGCGGGAGCCTGGTGCTGGAAACGCATCTTGCCGGCGGGCTCGGAGCCTGGGACTACTGCCTCATCGACTGCCCGCCCTCGATCGGGGATCTCACGCGCACGGCCCTCGCCGGGAGCACGGAGGTGCTGATGCCGATCCAGTGCGAGTACTTCGCCCTCGAGGGCCTCACGCAGATGATCGAGGTGATCCGCGACGTGATGGACGAGCGCCCGGGCCGGCTCCGGTTCGGCGGCATCGTCCTCACGATGCACGACGACTCGCTCGACCTCACCCGGGAGGTGGAGGAGGAGGTGCGGGACTTCTTCGGGGAGATCGTCTTCGAGACCGTCATTCCCCGCGACGTGGCGGTGTCGGAGGCCCCGAGCCACGCCCGCAGCGTCCTCGACCACGCGCCGCGTTCACCGGGAGCGCGGGCCTACACCGAACTCTGCATGGAGGTGCGCGACTGTGAGTAGGGAACGACGACTGGGCAGGGGACTGGAGGCGCTGCTGGGTCGCGCGGGGCTCGACCCGCAGGCCACGCCCGCCACGCCGCGCACCGACGGCACCGGGGCGCTGGCCTCCGCGCCCGACGCGGTCCCCCGGGCGGCCGGGGGGTTGGGCGCCGGCGCCGCCAGACTCATCCTCCACGCGCCGGAGGAGGTGGAGCAGGCCGCGGCGACGCTCCCGGTGTCGGAGATCGACCCGGCGCTGGTCGACCCGAATCCCTGGCAGCCGCGCGTCGTCGTCGACGACGACGCCCTCGCGGAGTTGACCGCCAGCCTCGGCGAGCACGGCCTCGTGCAGCCGATCGTCGTCCGGGCCCGGGGGGAACGCTACCAGCTCATCGCCGGCCAGCGCCGGCTCGCGGCGGCGCGGCAGCTCGGCTGG
>CAZMOU010000261.1:0-3299 GCA_964567835.1 uncultured Chitinophaga sp.
GCTACACCACGCCGGAGCTCGACGAGCGGCAGCGACAGGTGCTCGGCGCCGAGGACGAGGCGGTGCGCCGCGAGCTCGAGCTCCTCGAGGAGCTGCGCCTGTTCGTGGCGGCGCGGCGCCATCGCATCGACCGGGCCGCGGGAATCCTCGCGCGGCTCGACGTCCTCGTCGCCTTCTCCGAGGTCGCGAGGTCGCGCGGGTGGGTGCGCCCGGAGATCGCCGACGACGGGACGCTCGTCGTCGAGGCTGGCCGCCATCCGGTCCTCGAGGAGCTGCTCCCCCCCGGCACGCTCGTGGCCAACGACCTCGCGCTCGGCGCGACGCTCCCCGACGCCGCGACCCCCGGGCCGCGCGGCCTCCCCTCGATGCTCCTGGTCACCGGGCCGAACATGGCCGGCAAGAGCACCTTCATCCGCCAGGCGGCGCTGCTGGTGGTGATGGCGCAGGCGGGGAGCTTCGTGCCGGCGGCCCGGGCGCGCATCGGCATCGTCGACCGTCTCTTCGCCCGCATCGGCGCCGGCGACGACCTCGCCACCGGCGCGAGCACGTTCCTCGTGGAGATGGCGCAGACGGCGCGGATCCTCAACCGTTCCACGCCGCGGAGCCTGGTGATCCTCGACGAGGTCGGTCGGGGCACGAGCACCTTCGACGGACTGGCGATCGCCCAGGCGGTCGTGGAATGGCTCCACGACGTCCCCGGCTGTCGCACCCTCTTCGCCACCCACTACCTGCAGCTGGCCTCGATGGAGCGCCTCCCGGGCGTCGCCAACGTGCAGGTGATCGTCAAGCAGCACGACGACCGGCTCGTCTTCCTCCATCAGGTGCGCCCCGGCGCCGCGGACAAGAGCTGGGGCGTGCACGTGGCGCGGCTCGCCGGCGGCCCCGGCCCGGTGGTGGAGCGGGCGCGCGACCTGCTCGCGGCCCTCGAGGCGTCGGGGCCGGCGCCGGGATCGCGACCGCGGCGGCGGACCGACGCGGCGCAGCGTTCGCTCTTCGACTGATCCCCGGGATGCCGCCCGGAGGCCGCCATGCATCCGCCGCACCGTGCCCTCCTCCTCGTGGCGCTGCTCGCCCTCGCCGCGCTGCCGCGCTGCCGCGCCGCCGACGCCTCCCGCCACGACGTCGTCGTCTACGGCGGCACCTCCGGGGGGATCGTGGCGGCGATCCAGGCGCGGGCGATGGGACGGTCGGTGGTCCTCGTCGAACCGGGACGCCACCTGGGGGGGCTCACCTCGGGCGGTCTGGGCGCCACCGACATCGGCAACAAGGGGGCCATCGGCGGCCTCTCGCGCGCGTTCTACCGGCGCGTCGGCCGGCACTACGCGGCATCCTCGGCATGGGTCCACGAGCGGGCGGAGGACCATGCGGGCCGCCGCCGTGCGCCCGGCGAGGAGGAGATGTGGACCTTCGAGCCGCACGTGGCGGAGGGGGTGTTCCGGGAGTGGCTCGCCGAGGCCGGCGTGGAGACCGTCCTCGAGCGACGTCTGGACCGCACCCCCGGCGGCGTCTCGACGCGCGGGGGACGGATCGAGTCGATCCGCACCCTCCCGCCGCTCGGGGTCGCCGGCGCACCACGCGAGTTCTCCGCGGCGATGTTCATCGACGCCACCTACGAGGGCGACCTGATGGCCGCGGCCGGGGTGTCGTTCCACGTCGGCCGCGAGGCCAACGCCCTCCACGGCGAGACGCTCAACGGCATCCAGACCGCCCGCGCCGTCGCCCACCAGTTCACGCGCGAAGTCGATCCCTGGGTCGTGCCCGGGGATCCGTCGAGCGGTCTCCTCCCCCTCGTCGATCCCGCCCCCCCCGGCGTCGACGGCGACGGCGACGCGCGCGTGCAGGCCTACTGTTTCCGCGTCTGCACCACCGACGTGCCCGCCAACCGCGGCGCGTGGCGCCGGCCCGAGGGCTACGACGAGCGGACCTACGAGATCCTGTTCCGCAATTTCGAGGCGGGCGACACGCGCGTCCCCTGGAACCCGGTCTTCCTCCCCAACCGGAAGACCGACACGAACAACAACTTCGCCGTCAGCACCGACTTTCTCGGCGGAAGCCACGCCTATCCGCTCGCCGACGACGCCGCCCGCGCGGAGATCGTCGCCGCGCACCGCCGCTACCAGGAGGGGCTCCTCTGGACGCTCGCCAACCACCCGCGCGTACCGGAGGGGGTGCGGGAGCACTTCCGCCGACTCGGCCCGGCGCTCGACGAGTTCACCGACAACGGGAACTGGCCGACGCAACTCTACGTCCGCGAGGCGCGGCGGATGGTCTCCGACGTGGTCATGAACCAGAACCACTGCCAGCAGCGCGTCGTGGTCGACGACCCCGTCGGCCTGGGCGCCTACAACAT
The DNA here is from genome assembly GCA_964567835.1 of uncultured Chitinophaga sp. Classification (GTDB taxonomy): domain Bacteria; phylum Planctomycetota; class Planctomycetia; order Pirellulales; family UBA1268; genus QWOP01. The sequence goes on from CAZMOU010000261.1 coordinate 2,351, forward strand.
GGACTCGCACAACGTCCGCCGCCACGTCGACGCGCGGGGTCGGCTCCGCAACGAGGGTGACATCCAGGTGGGCGTCTCGCCGTACCGCATCTCGTGGCGGAGCATCAGGCCGAGGCGGGAGGAGGCCCTGAATCTCCTCGTGCCGGTCTGCCTGTCGGCGTCGCACGTGGCGTACGGGTCGATCCGCATGGAGCCGGTGTTCATGGTGCTCGGGCAGTCGGCGGCCACCGCCGCGGTCATGGCCATCGAGCGGGGCGTCGCCGTGCAGGACGTCCCCTACGACGCGCTCCGCTCGCGCCTCCTCGCCGACGGGCAGATCCTCGAATGGACCGGCCCGGTGCGCCGTCCCGCCGTGGGGCGCGATCTCCGCTCGGTCCCCGGCGTCGTGGTCGACAACACCGCCGCCGAACTCGGCGGCACCTGGAGTGCCAGCACGTCGATCGACGGGTTCGTCCACATCGACTACCTCCACGACGGGAACGAGGCGAAGGGGGAGAAGCGGGCACGCTACGTGCCCGACCTCCCCGCCGCGGGCCGGTACGAGGTCCGGATCCATTCCACGCCGGCGTCGAACCGGGCCACGAACGTGCCGGTCTCACTCGCGGTGGGGGGTGTCGTGGTGGCGGAGCGCACGCTGAACCAGCGCGTCGATCCCGGCCCGACGGGCTCCGTGTCGCTCGGGGTGTTCACCCTCCCGGCCGGTCGGGAGACGGCCGTGACGGTCTCCACGGCCGGCACCGACGGTCATGTCGTCGCCGACGCGGTGGCCTTCGTCCCGGTGGCCGAAGCCCCGGGCCGGTGAGCCTCCGGAACGAACCGCCGCGACTTTTTTCCCCCGCGCCGGTTCAATGAGCGGCGGGGGGATCGCGGATCGAGGGCGGCGCGTCCGCCCGTGCACCCGCCCCCGTCTCCCCTTCTCCTCCCCTTCCCCTCCCCTTGCGAGAGCCTT
>CAZMOU010000262.1:0-3241 GCA_964567835.1 uncultured Chitinophaga sp.
TGCAGCACATCGGAAAGAGGTCAGTGGTTCTGCAGGAAGCAGAACGCAATGACAGGTGCTTGCAGGAGCGGATCCTTTGGATGAAGCGGCGAGTGGTCGAATTGGATCGGGATCGAACGATCGCGTCAGGAGTCACGCTGATCCCGGGAGCGGGGGATTTCCACACCTGATGTGCAGGAGCGTATTCGTTGCCCTCAAGACCAACAATCCCCCCTGGCGGGAGGGTGTGGTGGTTTTTCGGGGCGGACCAGCGGGGCTTTTGCGTGTTCCGCCCGGTCAGGGGGCGGTGAGCGCCGTCTCGGTGCGTTTTCTGCCGGCGAAGAGCAGAGCGACGTCGGGATCGACGACGAGCCGCTCGGGGGGGAAGTCGGTCTCGATCGTGATCATGCCGGGGGCGTCGGCCGACACGGCCACCAGCCCGTCGGCGGCAGGGCGGACCGCGTCCTTTCCCTCGGGCTTCTTTCCCTCGACCCGCACGAGCACGTCGGCCTTCCCGGTGCCGATGTTGGCCAGTTGGCCCGTCACCCGGTAGCCCGTCGCCGTCTTCTCGACCCGCGCGTCGCGGACCTCGAGATCGGGCAGGTCCCTGCCGAGGATCCACCGGCCGACGTAGTCGTCGAACGCCGCCGCGTCGGGGGCATGGGGGCGGAGGCTCGCGAGGAGATCCTCGATGAGGGGGAAGTCGAGACCTTCGGGGGTCTCGACACCGGCGCGCCACGTGGCGATGAAGTCGCGGAGGCCGGCGAGCATGGCCTCCTCCCCCATCAGGTTCCGCAGCATCCAGAAGGCCCAGCCGGCGCGCTGGTAGGTGACGACCTGGTCGCCCGGCCGCGAGCCGTCGATGCGGTTGATGGCCCGCTCGTTGTCGGGCTGCCGCCCCTCGACGTACTGCTTCTCCCAGCGGCGCCTGAGCACCCGCGCCTGGGCCGGCGAGAGCTCGTGGTGGAGGAGCATGCAGGCGGAGAACTCGGCGAGCCCCTCGGAGATGATGTTGCCCCCCGGGCCCTTGCCCGGCGTGACGATGTTGCCCCACCACTGGTGGCCGGCCTCGTGGGCGACGATGTAGAAGGCGGCGTCGAGCGTGTCGGCGTCGGGGGTCGTGCCCTCCTTCTCCACCGGTTTGGCGAGGTAGCCGATCTGCTCCGAGAAGGAGATGTTGCCGGGGAAGCCCTGGGCGTAGCCGGCCAGGCCCGGGAACTCCGTGACGCGGAGGTTCGTCCACGGGTATTCGACGAACCAGGAGGAATAGCGGTCGCGCGCGGCGTCGAGCGCCCGCACCATGGTCGGCACGTTGTGGGGGGTGCGCGGGTCGTAGTAGATCGTCGCGCGCCGCCCCTGTTCGGCCTTCATCGGACCGCCGACGATGTTGAAGAAACGCACCGGGTGCTCGGTCTTCCAGACGACGCGCTGCCGGCCGTCCTCGAGATTCCGCCGCGACTCCTCCACGCCGCAGCCGTTGAGCACCCAGCCCTCGGGCCCCTCGATCGCGAGGCGCACCGTCGTCGACCACGCCGGGCCGAAACCGGGGTCGACGCGGGTCTTCCAGTGGTCGGGCGGGTATTCCTTGGCGTCGCGTCGGTTCTTGCCGTCGACGCCGACGCCGTCGACGAAGCCGGGCACGGGGAGGAAGCTCGGCGAGAAGCTCGTCAACACGACTCCCGACGGGAGCACGAACTCCCCCATGCCGCTGGAGACCTTCGACCAGCCCTTGGGAAACGAACCCTCGAGCGTGAACCCGACCGTCACCGTCTCCCCGGTCGCCAGCGGCTTCGGCGGGCGGACGACATACAGGCCGCTGCGATTCTCCACCGACGGCGGCGGCGGATCGCTCTTCGTCGGGTCGGCCGCATGGCCGTCCACCGTCCAGTCGCGCGAGGTGAGATGGTTGCCGACGGAGAGGGGGATCTCCGCCATCGCCTCCCGGTGCGGATTGCGGATCACATACGTGCCGCGCACCTCGAGGCCGCGCCGTTCCGGGAAGAGCTTCACCTCGGCGTCGACGCGGTCGAGCGCCGGCGCGGGGGCGTTTTCCCAGGTCAGGCTGTTGCGCCGCCAGTAGGCCTTGCCGGCGTCGCGCGCCGGCTTCCCCTCGTAGCCGGCACGCACCATCCGGCCGGTCCAAATGCCCAGCGCCACCAGCGGCAGGGCCACCAGCAGCGGCCCGCGCGCGGCGCGCCAGAAGGCCGCCGGGCGGAGCCGGTCGAAGGTCGCGCGGAGGTCGGGGATCCGCCGTGGCCAGATCGCGAGCGTCAGGGCGATCAGGGTGGCGCCCAGCGCCAGCATCACCAGCCGGTTGGCGACGATCGCCGGCCACATCGCCCCGAGCCGGTCGAGCTCGCTCCAGGTGAGCGCCCGGCCCCCCAGATACCAGTGGGTGACCCAGTTGAGCCAGCCGAACTGGTTGGCCAGTCCCGTGGCGACCAGCGCCGCGATCGCCAGGCCGTAGACGGCGAACCGGTTGCGCACCAGCGCCGCGAGGAAGGCGACGAAGGCGGTCCAGACGACGAGCGTGGGCACGGTGAGGAGGCCGAGGATGAGGACGATCGCCGGCAGGTCGAGGGGGACGGCGATCCCGGTCGTGAACCGCTGTACGAGGAGCGTGACGAGGATCGTCGCCGCGGCGCCGCCGACGATCACCATCGCCATCGTGGCATTGGCCAGCGCCTTGCCGGCGAGCCATCCGGCCGTCGGCACCGGTGCGGCGCGGGCGATCCCGTCGAGGCCGACGCGCTGCTCACGGAACAGGCTCTCGACGGTGTAGAAGAGCGTCAAAAGCGCGAGGAACACCGACACGACGACGAACATCCGCGCCGCCGCCACGCCGCCGGTGAGCAACAGCTCGGTGTCGAGCGTCCCGGGGAGGAAGACCGTGCTGCCCCAGGTCTGGAGGAGGATCAGCGGTCCGAACAGCCAGATGCCGGGGGAGCGGAGCAGCGCCCCCGTCTCGCGGCGGAGCACCATCCAGGTGGTGGCGAGGAGGCCCGGCGGGGAGACGGTCGCCGGCGGGAGCGACCCGCGGGCGGCGACGGCTGCCGGCACGGTCACGCTGGCCGCCGACACCCCGGTGAGGAGCGCGGCGGGATCCCCCACGCGCCGGTCGCGCCGCTCCTCGGACCGCAGCCGCCGCCCGGCCGCCCAGACTCCGAGGAGCCCGAGGGCGACGATCGCCCCCCGGCTCGCGAGGAACAGCGCGTCGGGCACGACCCGGGCGGTGTTGTAGAAGGCGACGCCGCGTTTCTCG
>CAZMOU010000263.1:0-3193 GCA_964567835.1 uncultured Chitinophaga sp.
GGTGTCATTGCCCGCACCGCCATCGAGCACGTTGGCCGCGCTGTTGCCCGTCATCCTGTTGTTCAGGGCATTACCCGTACCGCTGGTCGCCGCTGTGCCCGTCAACGTCAGGTTTTCGACGTTGACCGCCAGGGTGTAGCTCACGCTGGCATTGACGGTATCCGTGCCCTCGCCTGCCAGGGTGCCAGCCCCGGGGCGCGGAATGATCGGCTCCGCGTCGACGGCATTGGATGCCAGGGGGTACGCCGGAACCGGAGACACGGGATGCTGCCACGGGACACGCCCCGCGACGAACGGGAGGCACGTGACGCCGCCCGGGGCGACGCCCCCCGCGATCCACGCGCGGCCGACCGGGGCGGCTTCGACTGGGACGCGCCCCTCGAGCGGGCCGAACGGACTCCCGATCGCGACGTCGGCCGGGACGACGAGGCCGCGGGAACGGGTCGCGCGGGGGAGGGCCGCCCGGTCGGCGAGGCCGGTGGCGACGGACAATCGGGGCGGCGCCGGCGGCGTCGCGGCCGCCGCGGCGGCCGCCGCCGTGGCGGGCGCGATCGGGCCGAGTCGCGCGAAGGCGCCGACCACGCCGCACCGCCCCCCTCGACCGACGACCAGGACGACGAACCGCTCCCCTCCGGCTACGGTCGGGCCCCCGCGCCCGCGAAGCCGGCCGACGCGCCCCGTTCGGGCGACTCGGAGGGTCGTGGACGGCGGCGGGGCCGTCGCCGGGGAGAGAAGGAGGATGCCGGACGGGGCGAGAAGAGCGAGTCGTCCGACGGGAAGGGACGTCAGTCGTCGCGCCGGCGCGGCGGCCGCGGCCGTCGTGGCGAGGGCGAACTGCGCTCGAGTTCGAGCCTCTCGCGGGGACGGCGCGACGATTTCGCCCCCGTGGCGGGCAGCTACGACGAGGATGACGAGGGCCTCGACTTCCTCGTCGGGGTCGACGAGGGATCGCGGGACGCCCCGCGCCGCGAGACGCGGCACGCCGAGGATGACGAGGTGCTGGCGGAGAGCGGCTTGAGCAGCGTCACCGACGTGCCGAGCTGGGTGGAGGCGATCGGCATCGTCATCGCCGGCAACCTCGACGCCCGGAACCGACCGGGGCGCGGCGACGACGGCGACCGCGGCCGGCGCGACCAGCGCGGCGGGCGCCACTGACCTTCCGGGGCCGTCCACGCACGTCCGGGGCTCCGGGTGGCATCGACCACCGACGAGCCTCCGGCTGCGTGGTGCCCTCCCCGGGGCGATGGCTCGCCGGGACTCGAGCGGCAGCGACCGCGTTCCGGCAGGGACCGGGCCGTGGCAGGGACGGCACCGTGGCGGGGGCGGGCGGCACACGGCCGCGGCTGTCATCACCACGCCAGGCCGCGGCAGGGCCAGAGCCCGTCAGACGGTCGCGCACCCTGACGTCGGCGTCACCCCACGCGGCGGCGCGAACTCACGCGGCGGCGCGAACTCATGCGGCGGCGCGAACTCACGCGGCGGCGCACGATGAGCGGCGGCGTCACTTGAGCGAGATGGTGCGCGCCAGCGGCTTGAGAATCTGCTCGATCACGCAGGTGTCGACCACTTCCTGAGCGATCCGGGCGAGTTTCCCGATGGCATCGACGTAGCTCGTCCCGGGATCGAGGCTCCCGTACTGCCGCGCGGTGACGTAGACGCTCAGTTGCTCCTCGGCGAACTCCCCGGTGCGCACCTGGAAGGCGTTCGTCCTGGTCTCGGTGCTGATGCGCACCTGCGTGCGGCAGTCCTCGTCCAGGGCGACCGTCAGGGAGGGTTCGAAATTGATCACCCGGCCGCCGGGGATCTCCGCCACGCGGTCGAGCGCCGACCCCACCCCGAGGGCCTCGGCGAGCAGGGCGTTGTGGTTGCCGCGGTAGGCGAAATCGAAACCGAACAGCAGATCGAGGGCCTCGCAGTCGAGCGGGCTCACCGAGAGGAACGCCGGGGCGAGGTCGAGCACGAGGGCGTGCTGGTCCATCACCGACTCGAGCGACGAGGGATTGACCTGGCCCGAGCAGAGGCGTTTCGACTCGACCGCCGCCCAGCGGTACCGCCCCTGGTCCTTGTCCTCCTCGAGGACGTAATCCCGCTTGTCACGGCAGTAGAACTTCCGCATCGACGGGTACTTCTTCTGCAGGCACTCGAAGAAGTGGAGGATCGTCTCACGCTGCGACGGGAGATCCATCTCCGTCGCCAGGTTCATGTTGACGTAGAAGTCGTCTGCCAGCGACGCGTAGGGCGTCATGCACGTGCGCTCCGGGGGCGATAAACCACTGGGAATATACGAGGCGCCGAAAGGAGGTGTCAAAAACGGGGCCGATTCGGCCCGATTCCCGCCGATTCGCCCTGCCGGCACCGTCGGGCCCGGCCCCGGTCGGCTCCTCCGTGCCGTCCCCTTCCGCGCCGGCCGGCCGATCGCCATAATCGGAAGTCCTGCCACCTTCCTCCGCCGGTGGGGTCATTCCCCGTCGGCCCCGCCCGACGATTCGGATCCCCTTTCCCCCCTTCGGTCCGTCGAGCCCGACCCGCGTCGCCATCGCCTCCTCCGGGGTGGCCCACCGGACGCCGCCCCGACGCCGTCGATCGGCCCCGAGGATCCCGCCATGCCGCCAGTCCAGATGGAGTCCGAGCACCCGGACGACGATCGCATCCGCGTGGAGCGGCGGGACGACGGCGCCGTCGTGGTGCGGGTCCGTTCGAGCGGCACCGGCGCGGAGAAACTGCCCGACGCGGTCTTCGCCTTCCGGTGCGGCGACCCGCAATACGCCTACTGGCTGGCCCGCCTCCGTCCCGGCGACGACCCGCCACGCTGACGGTCCGCCGCGGCGCTGCCGCCGGTCGTCACCGACGCCGGATGCCGCCGAGGAGGCCGGAGCGTCAGTCGCCGCGGGAACTGGCGATGAGCGAGATGAACTCGCGGTTGCTCTTGAACTTCGCGAGCTGCTTGGTGAGCTGCTCCATCGCGTCGACATGGTGCATGCTCGAGAGCGTGCGCCGGAGCATGTTGCAGGCGTGGAGCGTGTCGGGGTCGAGCAGTTTCTCCTCGCGGCGCGTGCCCGACTGCGAGATGTCGATGGCCGGCCACACCCGCCGGTCGGCGAGCTTGCGGTCGAGCACCAACTCCATGTTCCCCGTTCCCTTGAACTCCTGGAAGATGAGCTCGTCCATGCGGCTGCCGGTGTCGACGAGGGCG
>CAZMOU010000264.1:0-3135 GCA_964567835.1 uncultured Chitinophaga sp.
CCGCGGGCGCAGCAGGTGCGCTGCGGCCTCGAGCCCCGCAGCTCCGCCCGCCACCCCGGTGGCGCCGGCCAGAAGATCCCTTCGGTGGAATCGCACAGGATTGCTCTCCGGTTCATGGCCGACACCTCGCGCTGGTGGACTCGACGGGGCGGGCCGATCGCGATTCCCACCCGAGCCACGGACGCGTCGGCCGATCGGCCGCGTCGATGATCGGACGACTCACGTCTCCCGCCGCAGGACCGGCTTGCCATCCACGACCGAGAGGCTGACGCGCTCGCCGTCCGGGATGTCCCGGAGTTGCTCGTGGAGCCACCCGCAGGACTGGAGATACTCCTCGATCCCGCGGGGACCGGCGTTCTCCACGGTGAAGGCACCTCCGAGGACTGGCGGCGTCTCGAAGCCGAAGCACTCGCCCGGTCCGTGTGACTTCCCGGCGTCGGCCATGTCGTCGACGAGCGCCATCGAGAGCCAGTTCCCGGCATTGCCCTCCTCGTTGAGCCGCTCCTCGAATCCCTCGCGGTCGTCGGCGACGCGCGTGTAGGTGCCGCGGACGACGTCGAGCCGGTGGACCGATCCGTCGTCCTCGATCACGAACAGGTCGCCGAACCGTGTCACCAGCCAGATCGTGAACTGGTCCGGCACGAGCCAGGCCCACGCCCCGAGGGCCTCCGGCCAATCGACGCCGTCGTGGTCGAGGAGATAGTGGTCGATCGAGTCAGCCATGGTGGGCGGCCCTCGGTGCCTGTGCCGGCAGCGCCTCGTGCCACGCTCCGGGCACGCCGCGGCGCCAGGCGACGTGGCAGCGCCACTTCGGATCGGGCCCGGGATGATCGGCACGCTGGTGGACGCCTCGCGTCTCCTCGCGCTCGAGCGCCGCGGAGATCATCAGCCGCGCCACCTCGAGCATGTTCTGGAGCTGCCAGCCCTCCGGCGTGGCGAACTGGCGCGGGAGGACGTAGCGGCACCAGCCCTCCACCGTGTCGAGGGCCTCGGCGAGCGAGTCCCCCGACCGCTCCACGCCGACGTGCCGCCACATCAGGCTGCGCAGCGAATTGCGGATGTCGGCCAGATCGAGCGGGCCCTGGACGTCGGCCAGCCGGGCGTTCGAGAGCGGCGGGACGCGGAAGTCCTCCGGGGGACCGGAGACGATCTCGTCGCTGGCCTGCTTGCCGGCCCGCGCGCCGTAGACGAGCCCCTCGAGAAGGCTGTTGCTCGCCAGACGGTTGGCGCCGTGGAGGCCGCTCGAGGTCACCTCGCCCGCGGCGAACAGTCCAGGAAGCGTGGTCCGGCCGATCGCGTCCACCGTCGCGCCGCCGATCATGTAGTGCGCGCCGGGGCGGACCGGAATCCGGTCGCGGGCCAGATCGAGGCCGAACTTCGCGCAGATCTGCGCCATTCCCGGAAAGCGGGCGTGGACCTCGGCCGGGTCGAGGTGGGAGAGATCGAGGTAGACGTTGGAGTGGTGCGTCCGGCTCATCACCACGTTGATCGCCCGGGAGACGACGTCGCGAGGGGCGAGCTCGCCGCGCGGGTCGAAGTCGGGCATGAAGCGCCGGCCGTCGCGGTCGACGAGCCTGGCACCCGCGCCGCGGACCGCCTCGGTGATCAGGCTCCGCGACCCGCCGGCGATGTAAAGCACCGTGGGATGGAACTGCATGAACTCCATGTCGCGCAGTTCGCATCCGGCCCGCCAAGCCAGCGCCAGCCCGTCGCCGACGGCCCCCTCCGGGTTCGTCGATTCGCGGTAGAGCTGGCCGGCGCCGCCGGTGGCGAGGATCGTGCGCCGCGCCCAGACGAGCGTCTTGCCGTGGGTCTTGCTCCACACGAGCGCCCCCCGGCAGCGCCCCTCGTGCGTGAGGAGATCGATCGAGAAGGTGCCGGGCCAGAAGTCGAGGTGTTCCTGGCCGCGGGCACGCTCGATGATCGCCCGCATGATCTCGCGGCCGGTGGCGTCGCCGAGGGCGTGCACGATGCGGTGGTGGCTGTGGCCTCCTTCGCGCCCCAGCTCGAGCGTGCCGTCACGGGCGTCGAACTTCGTCCCCCACTCCATCAGTTCGGCGATGTGGCCCGGCGATTCGCGGACGACCGAATCGACGACCGTCTCGTGGCACAGGTCGCCGCCGGCGACGAGCGTGTCGGCGACGTGGTTGTCGAAGCGATCCTCGGGGTCGAGGACGCCCGCGATCCCCCCCTGGGCCCACTGGCTCGACGAGGTGAGCAGGTCGTCCTTCGTGACGATCGTCACGGAGAGGCGCGGATCGACCGCCAGCGCCGCCCGCAGACCGGCCACGCCGCCACCGAGGATGAGGACGTCGGTGAAGCAGTGGGGGACGCGCTTCGGGCCGAAGGCGACCAGATACCTCGGACCGTCGAAGCTCTCGGTCATTCCGCCACGGTCCCCTGGGTGTAGGCCTTGAACTGCTCGAGGTAGTCGGAAGGCGGCCGGCTGCGCCGCCCCTCGGCCTGGCCACCCTTCACGTCGGAGGGCACGTCGCGACGGTTCTTCGCACCTTCGGCGCGGAGGCCGAGGCTGCGGACGGCCCGATCGTATTCGCCACGCTTCACCGGGTCGGCGCTCCTCTCGAGCGCCTTCATCCTCTCCCACCGCTCGAGGAAGGCCCGCGCCTGGTCGCGCGTCCAACCGAGTTCGTCGAGGACCTCCGTGCGCCCCGCGGCGAGATCGTCCTTGAGCGTGCGCACGGCGAGGTCGGCCGCATTCCGGGCGTGCTGCGTGTCCTGATCGCCCCACTCGGTCTCGCGCGACGGGGCATCCCCCTCGAGCGGTTGCACCCCCTCGGGCGCCGGCCCCTCGCCGTTCGACCATCCGCCGCTGCCGGTCGGGCCCGACGCGGAGCCCGGCTGACCTGTGGCCGGCTTGTCGGGATCGGAACCCCCGCCCCCCTCCTGGTCGCCTTCCGACGCACCGCCCCCCTTCGGCTGACCGGCCGGCGATCCATCCCGATCGGGCCGCTGTCGCCCTGCGGTTGTCGCGCCACCCTCCGCTCCGCCGTCGGCGGGCTCACCTTCACCCTCACCACCTTGGCCTTCCCCTTCGCCCTTCTGACCCTCGCCCTTCTGACCCTCGCCCTTCTGACCCTCGCCCTTCTGACCTTCGCCCTTCTGACCTTCGCCCTT
>CAZMOU010000265.1:0-3117 GCA_964567835.1 uncultured Chitinophaga sp.
AGATGCAGGCCCGGATCAAGAAGGTGCTCGACGCCAGCGTGACGCTGCCGAGACTGTAGCACGGAGCCGCCGACACGATGACGACCGACTGCCGAGGTCCGCTCGCGATCCTGCTGGTCACCTCCGACCTGATGGTGGCTAGCCGGATCGCCGGTGCCGCGGCGCCGATTCCGGCCACGGTGGAGTCGATGGGGCCGGCGGCCGAGCCGAAGGGGGGCCCCTACGACGTGATCGTCGTCGACCTGCAGGCGGCCGGTCGTGGCGCCGCCGAACTCGTGGCCCGCGCGAAGTCGCTCGCCGAGGCGCAGGCCCACCTGCGCCCGGCGAAGATCGTGGCCTTCGGCCCCCACGTCGCCGTCGACCGGCTCGCCGAAGCGACGGCGGCCGGGGCCGATCTCGTGGTGACCCGCGGCGAGGCACTGCAGTCTCTGGCGGCGGTGGTGAACAGGGTACGATCCGGTTCCTGACCGGCCCGCTCCCCGCGTGCCGAGGGCGGACCGGCACCGAGCGCCCTGCCATCCGCGCGACCGCATCGGGCGCGGCCCCGGTGCCCAGCCATGCTCCTCCCGCCCCTCCCGCGCCGCCGTCCGGCGTTCGCGATGCTGGTCGCCTGCACGGTCGCCTCGAGCCCGGCGCTCGCGACGTTCCCCGAGGTCCCCGGGGTCGAGCCGCCGCCTCCGCCGCGCGAGCCGCGGGTCGCCGCAGCTTCGGACGAGGCGGGGGCCGCCGCGTCGACCTTCGGTCTCCCCGCCGGTTTCGCCGCGGAGGCCTGGGCCGCCGAGCCGCTCCTGGCCAATCCGGTCGCCTTCTCGATCGACGAACAGGGACGGGTGTACGTCTGCGAGGCCTTCCGGGCCCACAAGGGGGTGGGGGACAACGTCCGCATCGCCGACGAGCGCTGGCTCGACGCCGACCTGGCCAACGACACGGTCGACGAGCGCTTCGCGTCGATGGTGGCCTTCCTCGGCGAGAAGGCGAAGGACTGGGTCGTCGAGACCGACCGGCTGCGGCGCGTCGTCGACGCCGACGGCGACGGACGGGGCGACACCGCCACGGTCTTCGCCACCGGCTTCAACCGTCTCGTCGAGGGGCACGCCGCCGGGGTGCTCGCGCGCCGCGGCGACGTGTTCCTGGCCTGCATCCCCAACCTGTGGCGCTTCCACGACGACGGGGCGGGCGTGGGGAGGGACGCCGTCGTCCTCCACACCGGCTACGGGGTGCGCACGGCGATCCAGGGGCACGATCTCCACGGCCTCACGCTCGGTCCCGACGGGCGGATCTGGTTCTCGATCGGCGACCGCGGTTATTCCGTCGAGCACGCCGGGAAGCGCCTGGCCGATCCGGAGAGCGGCGCCGTCTTCCGCTGCGAACCGGACGGCTCCGGGCTCGAGGTGGTGGCGACGGGGCTGCGCAATCCCCAGGAGCTCGCCTTCGACGACCTGGGCAACTGCTTCACCTGCGACAACAACACCGACGGCGGCGATCGGACGCGGCTGGTGTACGTCATGCCGGGGGGGGACTCGGGCTGGCGCGGTCCGGTGCAGTACCTCCCCGACCGTGGGCCGTTCAACCGCGAGCTCCTCTGGCGCACCCCCTTCGACGGCCAGCCGGCCTGGGTCCTGCCGCCGGTGGGCCACGTCGGCGCCGGGCCGGCCGGCTTCGCCGCCCACCCCGGCACCGGGCTCACTCCCTGGTTCGAGGGACGCTTCTTTCTCGCCGACTTCCGCGGCGCGGCGGCGACGAGCCTGGTCCACACCTTCCGGATCCGTCCGCGCGGGGCCGCTTTCGAGATGGCCGACCACGACGAGACCTTCCGCCATGTCCTGGCCACCGACGTCGAGGTCGGCCCCGACGGCGCACTGTGGGTGAGCGACTGGGTCCAGGGCTGGGAAGGGGAGGGGAAGGGAAGGCTGTGGCGGTTCTTCCCGACCGATCCCGATCCCTCCCGCGACGCCGTGGTGGCCGAGGTGCGAACGCTGCTCGGCGGCGACTGGTCGGCCCTCGCGGTGGAGAGGCTCCGCGCGCTCCTCGGGCACGCCGACCGGCGTGTCCGCCGCGAGGCGCAGTTCGAACTCGTGCGGCGTGGTGCGGCGGAGACCCTCCGCGCCGTCGCCTCCGGCGAAGCCCCGCGGCTGGCGAAGATCCACGCCCTCGAGGGGCTGGGGCAGGTGCGGCGCCGTTCGGGGGACGACGGGCCGACGCGTGCGGCGGTCGAGGCGGCGATGACGGACGCCGATCCCGGCGTGCGGACCGTGGCGGCCCGCGTGGCCGGGGACGTCCCCGCACCCGCGCTCTCCCGACGCCTGCTCCCGCTCCTCGACGACCGTGAGCCCCACGTCCGTGCCGCGGCGGCGCTCTCCATCGCCCGCCAGGGGGCGGCCGGCGCGCTCCCGGACGACCTCCGCCGGGAGGCCGTCGCGGGCATCGTTCGCCGCGTGCGGGTGGAACGGGACGCCGACGACGCCCACCTCCGCCACGCCCTCGTCATGGCGCTGGCGGCCTCGGCCCCCCCCGCCGAGCGCGCGGCCCTCGCCGCCGACGCCGACGGCACGGTGCGCCTGCTCGCGGTCCTGGCGATGCGCCGGACCCTCGATCCGGCGCTCGGGCGGGCGCTCGGCGACCCCGATCGGAGCGTCGTCCTCGAGGCGGCCCGCGCGATCTACGACCTGACGGTGCCGGAGGCCCTCGACAGCCTCGCGCGGAGGCTGTCCGACGGACCGCGGGAGGGGCCGGACGGGGACGCCTTCCTGCGCCGTGCGATCGCCGCGAACGAGCGCGTCGGCACCGCCGAGGCCGCGCGCCGGTTGGCGGAGATCGTCACCGCGCCGGCCGTTCCGGTGGCGCTACGGCTCCAGGCGATCGACGTCCTCGGCTCCTGGGCTTCGCCCCCGCCGCGGGACCGCGTGTGGGGGGCGTGGCGCCCGATCGCGGCGCGGGATCCGGAGCCGGCCCGGGGAGCCCTCGCCGCCGCCCTGCCGACGATCCTCGCGGCGGAGGTGGGGGAGCGGGTGGTGGCGGAAGCGCTCGCCGCGGCGGCGCGGCTCGGGGTGCCGGGGATCGTGGCATCCCTCGCGGAGGCCGCCTCCGACGCGACGCGCGACCCGGCGACGCGGGCCG
>CAZMOU010000266.1:0-3064 GCA_964567835.1 uncultured Chitinophaga sp.
CCTCGGTGATGCCGATGACGGTGCCGAGGAAGCCCATGATCGGGATCGCCCAGATCACGAAGCGCACGAGGCCGTAGCTCTGCGACGCGCGGGCGGCGTCGAGGTCGGAGAGGTATTTGAGATGGTCCTCCAGACCGTCGGCCGAGCCCGTGCGCACGACCAGATCGAGCGCGTCGCGGAGGCGCCGCGACAGGTAGCCGTCGTCGACCCCTTCGGCCGGGACCGCCGCCTGGAGACGGACCGCCTCGGCCGGCGCCTGCCCTCCCTCGGGGATCGGTTCGAGGACCTCGTCGTCGACGTGCGCCGCCTGCCGGCGGACGTCGAGCCATTTGATGGCCAGGGCCGAGAGGCCGACGGTGAACATCACCGTCTCCACGTATTCCACCCAGTGCCCGGCCAGATAGCGGATCGTGCCGGCGTGGGTGATGACGCCGGTGTGGATGAGCGCGAAGAAGCAGAAACCGAGGGCGCCACCCCAGAGGAGCGGCGAACGGATCAGCAGCGTCGCGATCGATTGCATGGAAGTCACTCTCGACGGCTCCTCGCTCGGGCGCGGCGTGGGCACGGCGTCACGGTCCGCGCGACCGGCACGCTCCTCTCCATCGACAGCCTTTGCCGAGCCGATTGAATCGAAAGGCCCGGCGGGGAGAAATGGCAGCTTCCCCGTCCTTCCGGCGGGGAGGGGCGGGGCAGGGGGGAGAGGACGGGAAAGGGTGGCGGACCACATCGGGGCGAGCGCGACCTTGCCGCCGCCACCCCTCGCCCCCTACGCTCCCCCGCCGCCATCCCCATCCCTCGTCACCCGCCCAGCGCACGGGAGCCTGCCATGCCGACCACCCACCCTGCCGCACCCCGGTGGCGTTCCCTCGCCGCGGCAGGCGCCCTGGTCGCGACCTTCGCCTCGGGCGCGCTGGTGGCGGCCCAGGGACGTCCGGGGCGCGGGCCCCTCGGCGGAACGACCGCCGGCGATTCCGGGGCCGGTCTGTGGGTGTGCGCGACCCCCCTCGACGACGGCCGGCAACTGCTTCTGGTCATCGATCCGGCGGTGAAGAACGCCGCGGTCTACCACGTGGACGGCGCGACCGGCACCCTCACCCTCCGCAGCACCCGCTCGATCGCCTGGGACCTGCTCGTGCCGGAGTACAACGCCCAGGAACCCCGGCCCACGGCCCTCAAGAAGCTGCTCGAGGCGGGCGCGGAAACTGTCCCGACGGGGCAAGATCGACGGTAACGGCCGTGCGGACCGTGCCTGTCGCGCGACGTCGCGGCGGGATCGTGGACTTTGCCCGCCGGTTCGTCGACACTTTCGAGGGGGTCCGTCCTGCCCGCGCATGCGGCAGGGATTCCCCGCGGGTCCGCCGATCGCGGTCCCGGTCCCCGCTCGGTCCCCTATCCGTCAAGGCAGCCATGGCCGGCAAGTTCCTGTCGCTCGAGGAAGCCGCTCGTCTCCTCGGGGTGAGCGTCGAGGAGGTCAACCGTCTGGTCGACCGCAAGAAGCTGTTCCCCATGCGGGACGGCGCCACGATGAAGTTCAAGACCGACGAGGTGGAACGTCTCGTGCGCACGCTGGGGGAGGAGGCCTCCTCGGCCGCCGACGAGCTCGAACTCGACATCCCCGCCCTGGAACTGGACGACGCCCCGGACGGCGCGGGCGACCGCCTCGTGATCGACGACGGGGGGGACGACCGGCTCGTCCTCGACGACGGGGCCGATTCCATCTTCAGCACGCCGCCGGCGAAGGGGCCGTCGGCGTCCGACACCGGCGTGGGGCAGGGGAGCGTGGCGGCCAAGAGCGGATCGGGCCTCTCCCTCTCCGGTCCCGGGGGCCTCTCCGGCGCCGATCTCGTCCTCGGGGAGAGCGTGCTCGGCGAGGAGATCGAGAGCGAGGATCTGTCGCTCGAGTCGATCGTCGGCGCCTCGTCGCCGTCGCTCGGGAAACCGGGCGAAGGGTCGGGGGGGCTGGCGATCGAACTCTCCGGGATCAGCGGGGTCTCGGCGGCCGGCGCCGCGCCGAAGTCGGGCTCGGGCATCGGCGGGCTCTCCGGGCCCGGGTTGTCGGGCCCCGGGCTCTCCGGTCCCGGGCTGTCGGGGCCGGGACTGTCGGGACCCGGAATCAGCGGGGTGTCGCTCGGCGATTCCGGACTCGCCGATTCGGGGGTCGATCTGGGCAGCGCCGCCTCGGCCGCCAAGGCACCCGCCTCCGCCGACGACTTCGAACTCGGGGGGGAGACCGGCGGCGAGGAGGAGAGCGCCTCGGTGGTGATCGCCTCCGACTCGGAGGCGGGGGAATCGAGTTTCTTCGGTCAGACCATCGGCGCCTCGAGCTCGACCTTCGGCGACGACAGCTCGCTCGGCTCGGCCGGGTCGGCGGAGACGCTGGCCTTCCCCACGCAAGTCCTCGACGAGATGAACTTCAGCGTGTGGCAGATCGTCGGCTTGGTCTGCTGCTCGCTCCTGCTCCTTTTCGGCGGGTTCATCGCCTACGACCTCGTGCGGACGATCGGCAGTCCGGAGAACACCGGGCTGTCGAATCCGCTCCTCAACTCGCTGGCGCAGGTGTTCGGCTGGAGGTGACGCGGACGCCGCCGCGTCCAGCCCGCCGCGGACGCTCCGGGCGCGGCGCCGGAGGGCAGGTGACGGGCCGATTCGTGCCAACCGTCGGCCCGAGCCTGTCGGCCGGGCCGCGGGGACTATAATCGGTCCGGGTGACGTTCGACCGTCCCCGCCCCCAGTCCGCCGCGTCGCCGCCGACGTGGCCCCCCCGCCCCCCATGGCATCACGCCGGCTCGTCACTCCCGACCAACCCGCCTGGATCAGGGCCGTCCTCGGGGCCTACGAGTTCCTGGCCTCGCTGCGGTTCGCGGTGATCCTGATCGCGTTGGTGGCGATCGTGCTGGGCGTCGGCACCTTCGTCGAAAGCGCCTACGGCACCGAGGCGGTGAAGTTCGGGGTCTGGAACACCTGGTGGTTCACCCTGCTCAACGCCCTGCTGGCGGTGAGCATCTTCTGTGCGGCGGCGATCCGCTATCCCTGGAAGCGGCACCAGACCGGATTCGTGATCACC
>CAZMOU010000267.1:0-3030 GCA_964567835.1 uncultured Chitinophaga sp.
CGGTGCTCATGGAGGAGTACACCTACATGAACGTGAAGATCAACAACGGCTTCACCGACGCCGACTTCGACCCGAAGAACACCGCCTACAAGTTCGGGGGCAAGTGATCCGCGGGCGGCCCGCCGCCCGTCGGAAGACCATCCCGATCGGATGATTCACCCCCGCCCCCGCCCCGGTTCGCCGCGGCGGGGGCGGTTTCGTTCCGGGCCGGCGTTTCGTCCCGATCCCCGGAGTCGCCCGAGCGCCATCCGAAGGTCCCGCTTCACGAACGGCTGCGTTGAGACGTCCGGGTGCGGCGTGCGATGGCCCCCGTTCGAACGCGGGTCATCTCGCGCCATGATGCGCACGGGACGGGTGCCCGATGCGCCGAAGGGCCTCAAGGGGCGCCTGTGGGGATGAGCCGCCCCCAGGCCGCACGCAGCCGCGGCTCCTCGGGGACTTCCAGACGGGTCCCGGCTTTTTTAATGGTGCGGCGACCACCGAGATCTACACAGGCGAAGAGTGCCTTGTAGAGGCGGCCGTCGCCGTAGGCCCCCTCGGCGATGCTCCACCAGGAGTCCCCCTCGCGCACGACGTAGCCCGGCTCGACGCCGGCGCTCGTCGCCGCGACCGGAAGCACCATGCCCGCCGCGCCGAGAGGCGCCGCGGCGAAGCCGGGAGCGGAGGGGAGTCGGGGAGCGGACCGAAAGCCGGGTGGGGCCGCCGGTTCCTCGGCCGGCGGGAGGGACGCTGCCGGGTCCTGGGCGAAGCCCCGCGAGCCAGGCGGCGCCGTCTCCTCGGGGACGGGATGGAGGTGCGGCGGTGCGGCGGGCGCGAGGCCGCCGAACGAGGGAGCCGCGTCGAGGGGGGGAAGGGGATCGAGTGCCGCGTCGCTCGGCTCGGTGGCCCCGTCGGCGGCGAGCGGCGTCGCGGCGAACGCCGACCGCCTCGATGGCAGTCGCGCGTCGCCGGAGGGCTCGTCGCGCGTCGCGGCCCCCGCCGGGGCGCCGAGGCTCTTGAACGGATCGGGGAGGGACGGCGGTGCCGAAGGGGGGGCCGAGAGTTCCGGCGGCTCGACCAGGTCGAGCGGCGCGGCGGCCAGATGGACGTCGGGACCGGTGCCGCTGGGCGGACGCGGGACGAAGAGTTTGAGGGAGAGGACGCCGGCGAAGGCGCCGGCGAGCGTGCCGAGCATCCCCAGGAGCATCGTCTTCTCACGCCGGCCGGAGCGGCGGGCGGGCGGGGGAGCCGGGGTCGGCGCCGCGGTGTTCGGCTTCTTGTCCGGTTGGCCCGCGGGCTTCGCCGCGACGGCCGGAGCCGAGACGGGGGACGCGACGGGGGACGCGACGGGGGACGCGACGGGTGCTTCGCGCACCGGTGGCCGTGCGGCGGGCTCCGCAGGATTCGGCGCCGGTTCGGGGGCCGTGCGGCGGTCTTCGGCACGGCAGGCCGCGGGAGTCGGCCAGCCCCGTTCCTCGAAGACCCGCGAGAGACGCTCGTCGAGATCGGCCTCGTCGTAGCGGTCGGCGTCGTCGGCGGGGGGCATCGCGGAGGTCTCCGCGGGGGAGGGATGGCCGGGGGCGAAGGGGGGGGATTTTGCCGCGAACGGCGCCGCGGCGGAAGGGGAGTTTCGCGGCCGAAACACCCGGAAATAGCCGCGAGATCGCGGCGGCGAGAGGGCCTCGTCAGCCGTCCGGGTCGTCGAGGAGCTGCTGCAGGCGGGCCGCGTGCTCCGGAACGAGCCGTGAGACCCAGGAGGCGTCGACGATTCCGAGGGCGATGAGGTCGAGCAGGTGGACCTGATCCTTGCGGCGGAAGGCATTGAGCTTCATTCGCACGAGCGCATCCAGTGCCACGATCTGGTAATCGTCAGCTGGGACACGCTCCAGGACGTCGGCGGTGGGCAGCACGTGGGTCGGGCGGACTTTCTCGTTGGCGAAGAGGAGATGGATCGCGTCGCGCGGGCTCCCGTCGGGGCCGTCGAGGAAGCAGACGACGTTCATCACCGTCGCCCGCACGAAGCCCTCGCTTTCGAGCGCCGAAGTCACACGGTCGAGATCCTCGCGGCGGACCAGGATGTCGACATCCTGCGTGGTCCGCACGGCGGCCCGGTCGACGCGGGCCACCCACGCGGCCACCGCGTTGCCGCCGGCCACGGCGTAGGGGATCCCCGCCCGCTCGAGCGCCTTGGTGGCCCGCAGGAGCCGTTCACGGACGGCTTGCACGGCTTCGATCATCCTTTCCCAGGAGAAGGGCTTGAGCTCGATCGCCATGGGGAGATTCGGCCGTGGGAGGAGGATTGGTGGCCGGAGGGTCGGATTCGCGTCGTATCGTACCCCTGGCCGGAGAGGGGGAGAAAGACCGACCGAAGAAAGGACCGAGGAGGCCTCGCCCGTCACCCCGAGGCCGCTTCCGGACCCGCCAGGCGCTTCGCGGCGCGGAGCCGGGCCGAGCGGCTGCGCGGGTTCCGCGCCACCTCCTCCTCGGAGGCCTCGACCGGCGAACGCGTGAGGCACTCCCACACCTGCGTGTTGCGGAAGGCCTGCTTGACGAGCCGGTCCTCGAGGGAGTGGAACGAGATCACCACCATCCGTCCGCCGGGCACGAGGCGCGTCGGCGTGCGCTCGAGCGCGATCGAGAGGCTCTTGAGCTCCTCGTTCACGGCGATCCGCAGCGCCTGGAAGGAGCGCGTGGCCGGATGGATGCGCGGCGGCGGATACTGTTTCGGGATCGCCGAGGCGACGACACGGGCGAAGTGCTTCGCCGTGCGGATCGGCTCCTTCTCGCGCTCGGCGGCGACGCGGCGGGCGATGCGCCGCGAGTGACGCTCCTCGCCGAACTCGTAGATGATGTCGGCGAGGGTCTCGGGGCGGAGCCGGTTGACGAGCCGCCAGGCGGGCTCCCCTTCGCTCGTGTCGAAGCGGAGATCGAGCGGGCCTTCGGCCTCGAATGAGAAGCCGCGCGAGGCATCGGCGAGTTGGTCGCTCGAGAGCCCGACGTCGAGGAGGACGGCGTCGACCTTGTCGATCGAGAGCGCGTCGAGGACCTCCG
>CAZMOU010000268.1:0-1760 GCA_964567835.1 uncultured Chitinophaga sp.
TCTACATCCCCGACCAGACGCTCTTCGGCGACAGCTACAAGTTCTATTTCGCCAACTTCGCCTTCAACAAGAACCCGATCACGCTCAACTTCTACAACCCCACCGCCTGGGCCGTCCTCGGTGTGTACGCGGTCAGCCCGCAACTGGCCTTCGCAGGCGGCGTCCTCGATCCCAACAGCCATTCGCAGAACTTCGCCAACAACGCCTTCGACCGCGTCAACCTCTACGCCACCGCGGTGGCCTCCTACGACATCGGCGGGCTGCCGGGCCAGTTCTCCCCGGCGTTCAATTGGTCGAACCAGTACCAGCTCGATCTCACCGACCCCTTCGGCGCCCTCGCCCCGGCGCAGATCCCGCAGGCGGTGGGCGTGCTCCTGGGAAGCCCGGACACGGCGGGTCTCCCGATCAACAACGCCACCGACAGTTGCTTTCTCATCGCCAACGCCTCGCAGTATCTCTACGTCGCCGACGCGCCGAGCCTGGTCAAGAAGAAGCTCCAGAGCGGCCAGCCGCTGCGCGGCGTGGGCGTCTTCGGCCGGGCCGGCTGGGCACCGCAGGCCACCAACACGATCACCGGCGACGGGAGCGTTGCCCTCTTCGCCCGCGGTCTGGCGGAGTCGCGGCAGTACGACAGCACCGGCATCGGCTGGTACATGAACGGCATCAGCCCCGATCTCCAGCGGCAGGTGCGCACCTACACCGGCGGGATGCTGAACGTGCAGAACGAGCAGGGAATGGAGGTGTTCTACGACTACGCGCTCACTCCGGCGATCCGGCTGATCCCCAGCTACCAGCACGTCTGGAACCCGCTCTCGGCCGTCGCCGCCGGCCACGACTCCGCCGACCTGTGGATGATGCGCGGGACCGTGGTGTTCTAGTTTCACGCCCGCGGGACCATCCATGGCCCCCGCGGGCGGAGGCTCGGGCGGGGGCAGCCGAGGTGCCCCGCGCCTCGAGGACGGTCGTCCTCCGGACGCCCGATCGCGGGGCGTCGCGGTGAAGGGTGGTGTTCCCGTTTCACGCCCGCGGGACCATCCATGGCCCCCGCGGGCGGAGGCTCGGGCGGGGCAACTCGATGCGGGCCTGGAACGCCGCGGGATGCGCGTGGTGCCCTCCAAGGCGTCGTTCCGGGAGGCCTGGACGCGGATCGCCTCCGACACCGACGACGGACCGGCGTTCGCGGCGTACGTCGCGAACGAGACGGCGGCCGTCCTCCCGGTGGCCAGGGAGGTGTCCGAATCCGGCGTCAGTCGTCGCGGTGGGCCAGGACGTAGTCGATGAGCGACTTGGAGGCGAGGCTCATGATGCCGCCGCCGTCGGAACGATCCTCGATGCCGAAGCACTCCACCAAGCCGTAGATCCTGCCCTCCCGGGCCAACTGCGACGGTCCGTGGGGAATCGTCGGCGCCGCGGTGGGCACCTCGTCCCATCCGGTGGTGTCGGGCATCGAGTTCATCAGCGTCGGGTGACGGTGGACGTGCGACGGTGTATGGCTGAACTCGACCGGGGGGGCGATGCGCGTGAAGATGCCCGCCGGGGAGGGCTGGTCGATGGCGTGCTCCACGAGGTCCTTCATTCGCACCGGCTCGAAGGGTTCGGGCACGGCGTCCAGGAGCGTCGGCGCGACGGTCGAGCAGCGCGACAGCGACGACGCCACGTGGTAGTAGCCCCCCCTCTGCTCGCGCTCCGCGAGCGCCGCCACGACGGCGATCGCCACGAGGTAGCCCGTGAGGTAGTCGTTGACGAGAGCCGGCACCACC
>CAZMOU010000268.1:1770-2977 GCA_964567835.1 uncultured Chitinophaga sp.
CTCACCGCCTGGGCGATCTGCTCGAAGCCGGGGCGCTGGCCCCAGGCGGTGCCGATCGGAAAGCAGGAGAGCGAGGCCCGCACGAGGTTCGGGTTGATCGCCGCCAGCGCCGTGTCGTCGAACCCCATGCCGTCGAGCACTCCGGGCCGCTGCCCGTCGATGAGCACGTCGGCCGTGGCGAGCAGTTCGTGGAATCTCGCCTTCCCCCGTCGGCTGCCGATGTCGAGGAGGATGTTCTTCTTGCCCCAGCTCGCGTCCATCCAGATCGGCAGGATCCAGTCGCCGATCGGCGGCTGCACCTTGATCACGTCGGCGCCCTGTTCGGCGAGGAACCGGCCACTGTTCGGCCCGGCCACCACGTGGGTCAACTCCACCACCCGGACGCCCTCGAGCGGGCGGTGCTTCGCGGGACCCAGGAGGCGCTTCTTCTCCGACCCGGACCCGTCGAAGTCGATGATCGGTCGCTTGTGGACCTCGGCCCCGACGGGGTGGGCGGCCCACTCCTCGGGCGTCCGCACGATCCCGAGCGGGAGCTTCTTCGCGATCGCGTCGTCTTCGTGCTCCTGGGCGGTCTTCCTCCCGACCGCCGCCTGGATCCCCTGCGCCGTGTTCACGCAATCGAAATGGACGAGCAGGCGGTCGCGCAGGTGCGGATGGAGGCCGATCATCGTCACGAAGCGTCCGTCCTTCGTGCGGTAGGTGCCGTTGTCGGGGTTCACGCCCCATTTGTCCATGATCGTGCTGTAGCCGTTCTGGAAATGGAGTTGGAGGCCGTTGAGGAGCAGGCCGCAGCGGCGGCGGTGGAGCTTCATCGACTGCGCCGGGAGCCCGCGGACGGTGCCGAGATGCTCGACGACCGACCCGAAGGCCGCCATCACCCCCGCGGCGTAGTCGTGGGCCCGCACCTGGCTCTTCACGTAGGCGACGCCCGGCTCGACGTGGACCTTCGTGGGATCGAGGCGGAACGGCAGCGAGGAGGCGATCGCCTCGTAGGCACGGAGTTGGAGCGGATTGGCGAGCATCGTGGACACCGGTTTCCTGGGGACGGATGCGGATCGACATCGCGGCCGCGGGCGACTCCGATCCGACCGCCGCCGCAGCGCCGCGACGATCGGCGGCGGGACATGCGGCGATGGGACGGGGATGGTACCACGCGGTGCGGGCGTTTTTCGCGCCGCCCGCCCGCGCGGCGCGGCGACGGCGGGTG
>CAZMOU010000269.1:0-2971 GCA_964567835.1 uncultured Chitinophaga sp.
CCCTTGGAGGTGATCTCGCCGGCGACCACCGCCAGGCCCGTCGTCACGAGCGTCTCGCAGGCCACCCGGCTCATCGGGTCCTGCGCGAGATAGGCGTCGAGGACGCCGTCGGAGATCTGGTCGGCCAACTTGTCCGGATGACCCATGCTGACCGACTCGCTCGTGAACAGATACTTTCCTTGGGACACGGGATGCCTCTGGGGTGGCGGGAAGGGGTGAACGGCGGGTGGTCCGTCGGCACTCCCGACGGGGAAACGGGCATTATCGGGGACCCTGGCCGGACCGGCAACCCATCGCCGTCACGCCCCCGGACGCCGCCCCTGCGCGAGCGTCGCGAGGATCGACCGGGCCGTGAGCACCCTGGCCCCGCCCGCGGAGTGCACCGTCGTCGAGGCCCTTTTCCCGAGCATTTCCGCCTCGACGCGATCCTCGAGGCAGCCGCGCACGAAGGCCGTCAGCGCGGCGCCATCCGCCACCACCCGGGCCGCGTCGTGACGGAGGAGCACCGCCACCTCGTCGGCGAAATTGCGCGTCCAGGGACCGAAGCAGACCGCGGCTCCGTACGCGGCCGGCTCGAGCATGTTCTGCCCGCCCCGTTTCCCGTCGAGACTCCCTCCCACGAAGGCGATCGTCGCGGTGCCCCACCAGGCGCCGAGCTCGCCGGTGGTGTCGACGAGGAGGACGCGGCAGTCGGGCGGCGGGGGCCGGGTGCCGTCGAGCCGGGAACGCCGCTGCCAGGCGAGGCCCGCGGCGTCCAGGAGCGCCGCCACCTCGTCGGACCGTTCCACGTGCCGCGGCACGAGGACGAGCCGCAGGCGCGGGAAGTCGGCGCGGCAGGCGAGGTAGGCCTCGATCGCCAGACGCTCCTCGGGGGCCTGCGTGCTCCCGGCGAGGAACACGTCGTCCCCGGGGGCGAAGCCGGCGAGACCGGCCAGACCACGGACGTCGTCGGCGTCGCGGTCGCCGCGGACGCCGTCGAACTTCATCGATCCCGCGTTGCGCACCTGCGGCGCCCCGAGGTCGCGGAAGCGGGCGGCGTCGGCCTCGGACCGGGCGCTCACGAGCGTGACGCGGCCGAGCATCCGGCGCACGAGCGGCGCCACCCGGCCGTAGCCCCGTGCGCTCCGTTCGCTCAAGCGACCGTTGGCGATCACCACCGGCACGCCGCGCCGGGCCGCCTCGGCGAGGAGGTTGGGCCACAGCTCGAGCTCCCCCAGGACGAGGAGATCGGGGGCCACGCGGCGGAACGTGCGGCGCACCGCCCAGGAGAAGTCGAGCGGGCAGGGGAAGACGTTTCCGCCGGCGAAACGCCGCGCGGCGAGATCGAGGCCGGTCGTCGTCGAACTCGAGACGACGAACTCCACGGGATTCCCGGCCGCCTCGGCCTGCGCGGCGATCTCGCGCGCGAGCCCCGAGAGCAACTGGATCTCGCCCACGCTCACGCCGTGGAGCCAGAGCCGCGGCACGGTCTTGGGGGGCGGCGGGGGGCCCGATCCGAGGAAGCGGGCCCACGGCGCCGCCACCGGCCTCCCCCCCGACCACCTCCGCCACGCCACCCAGGGGAGGAGGAGGAGGAAGGCGACGAGGTAGAGCGGATCGAGGAGCATGCGCCGACTCGGCCCCTCCGCGTCAGGAGCGGCCGCAGCAGTTCTTGAACTTCTTCCCGCTGCCGCAGGGGCAGGGGTCGTTGCGTCCCACCCGCGGCGCGAGGTTGCGGATCGGATCGACCGGGGCCTCCGAGGCCGGGGGCTGGGAGGGCGCCCCGCGTTCCTCGGGGGCGGCCTCCGGCAGCGTCGCCGACGGGGCCTGGGCGTGGATCGCGGCCGTCTCCCGCCACGTGCTCCGCAGCGCGTCGTCCTCCACCTGCTCGATCCGGTAGACGATGTCGGTGACGCGCTCGTCGATCCCCTTCCACATCAGGTCGAAGGTCCGCATCCCCTCGCGCTTGTACTCGACCTTCGGATCGACCTGGGCGTAGCCCCGCAGCCCCACGCTCGCGCGGAGGTGATCCATCGCCAGGAGGTGGTCCTTCCAGGCGTTGTCGAGGATCTGGAGGAGCACGGCGCGCTCCATCCGCTGCATCTCCTCGCGCGGGTCGTCGCCGCGGGAGTGGCGGCGGCGGCTGGCCTCGGCGAGCACGGCGCGGAGCCGGTCGAGATCGCCCGTCTCGAGATCCGAGGGCTGGAGGTCGGGGTCGAAGCGCTCCCTCGCCCAGGCGAGCAGCCCGCCCCGGTCGAGCGCCCGGGAGCCGTCGGGCTGGGGGCGGAGGAAGTGGGAGAGCCCGGCGAGGACGGGGTAGTCGATCTCGCGGCGGGCGTAGACGTCGCGCCCCTTCTTCTTCACCAGGTCGCAGAAGCGCTTCGGGTCGAGGCCCCCCTGCACCTGCTTCTCCACGTCGGCCGGGTCGAGCGGCTCGCCGAAGCGCCATTCGGTCCACCCGCAGGCGCTCCGCAGGCCGAAGTCGTGGGCCAGGAACCGCCCCCCCTCGGAGAGGTCGATGTTGGTGATCGCCTCGCGCACCTGTTCGCGGAGGTATTCGACCACGTCCTGTCGCCCCACGCGCTTCAGGTCGCGGTCGGTGAGCTTCGTCTTCCAGCGGGCGTTGGCGAAGTTGGCGAGCGCCGACCAGTTCCACTCGCTCTCGTCCTCCCCCTCGGGGAGGTTCTCCTCGACCGCCTCGAAGATCTGCGTCTCCGACTGGCGGATCGCCTGGTCGGTGGCCAGCCGCTCCGCCTCCTCGGGATTCAGCCCGCGGAAGTCGGAGGCCTCGAAGTCGCAGGCCAGCTGCCCCGCCACCCAGGTGGCGTAGGTCTGGCAGCCGTAGTCCTTGTCGAGGAAGGAGCCGACGTTCTGGTCGACCTGCCGGTCGACCATGTCGAGGATCAGGCCGCGGCAGTCGTCCCCCTCGAGGATCCGCTGGCGGAAGCCGTAGACCCGCTTCCGCTGCTCGTCCATCACCTCGTCGTATTCG
>CAZMOU010000270.1:0-2906 GCA_964567835.1 uncultured Chitinophaga sp.
CGGGCGGCGGCGGCACCGGCAGCGTCCCCTGCGGCGGCGCGAACTCCTCCGCGCCCGCCGTCAGGGGCAGAAGCACCAGCCAGCCCCACCATCCCCTGCTCGTTCCGCCGTGCATCGATGCCCCTCTCCGCCGGTTGCCGTCGGGTCCCGCGAGTGCGACCATCGTAGCCGCTCGGGAAGCCGAGCGCCTCCGACCCTCTCTCCCCGTCCGCCAGGTGATCCCATGCACCGTCGCGCTCCTTGGATCGCGATCGTCGTCCTCGCGACCGGTCTCCCTGCCGCCGCCGAGACTCCCCGCGCCGAGCTGGGCAAACGGCTGCGGCGGTTCGAGGTCGCCTGGCAGGAGGCAGACGCCCGGCGGCGCGCGGCGGCCGTCGAGCCGATGAACGCCGCGGTGCGGAGCTTCTTCTCGCTCCAACTCGGCACCGCCGCGGCCCGGCTGGACGACGCGTGGCTCGAGGTGCGCGGCGGGGAAGCGGCCGATCCCGGCGAGCGCGGCGCGATCGCCACCGCCGTGACGGTGGACCCGCTCCTGGCCGACGCCTCGTGCGACCGCGTGACGATCACCTTCGAGCCGCTGTACGCCGTGCCCGCCGCCGACGATCCCGACGCGCGATTGCGCCTCTCGATCGAGGACGCCGGCGGCACCGCGCTCGTCTCCCGCGAGGCGCCCTGGGCCGAGGCGACGGGGAGCCTCGTCTGGACCACCGGACCGCTGCCCGCCGGCGATCATCGGCTCGTGGTCGAGCGGCTCGCCGGCGCGGAGCCCCTCGAGGTGGCCCGTGTCGCCCTCTCGCGGGCCGACAGGCTCGACGCGCGCCTGGAGGGGATCCGTGCCGCGCTCGCCGCCCCGCCGGCCGGCACCGGCCCGACGGCCCGGGCCACCGCCGCGGCGACCCGCACCCTCCTCGGCG
Source organism: uncultured Chitinophaga sp. (assembly GCA_964567835.1). Classification (GTDB taxonomy): domain Bacteria; phylum Planctomycetota; class Planctomycetia; order Pirellulales; family UBA1268; genus QWOP01. Next base: position 915 of record CAZMOU010000270.1, read on the forward strand.
ACCTGGCCGCGTCACGCGGGCAGGAGACCGACTACCCGGCCGCCCGGCTCCTCGACTTCGCCGAGGCGCTGCTCGCCGACGGCGCCGACGCCGACGCGACGATCTCCGCCGCGGCGCGGCGTGCCGATTGCTGGCTCACCCTCTCCGACGGACGGGCCGAGGTGCCGGTGCGCCTGCGCGCGCCGGCGACGGACACCGACGGGGCCCCGCTCCCGGTGCTGTTCCTGCTCCACGGCGCGGGGGGGAGCGAGAACATGTTCTTCGACACCTGCGGCGCCGGCCGGGCCGTGACGCTCGGGACGAGCCGCGGCTGGCTCGTCGTCGCGCCGCGCCAGGGCCTCTTCGGGCTCCCCCTCGGCATCGGCGCGATGCTCGACGTCCTCGACGACGCCTTCGCGATCGACCGCTCGCGCGTCTTCGTCGCCGGCCACTCGATGGGGGCGGTGCAGACGACGAAGCAGACCGCGCTCCATCCGCGACTGGTGGCGGCGGCGGCGGCCATCGGCGGCGGCGGGACCGCCCCGGCGGCGGAGGACGCCCGGCGCGTCCCCTGGTTCGTGGCGGCCGGCGCCGCCGACTTCGGCCGCCCCGGGGCGCTCGCCCTGGCCCGCGCCCTGCGCGCCGCGGGGAACCGCGTCGAGGAGCGCGTGATCCCCGACGTCGAGCACATGGTGGTGGTGCAGGCGGCGCTCGACGATCTCTTCGCCTTCTTCGATTCCGTCCCGGCGGGCGGCGGGGGGGAGGCGGGCGACGTCAGGCGATGAGGTCGGCGACGACGTGGCCGTGGACGTCGGTGAGGCGGTAGTCGCGCCCCTGCGAGCGGATCGTCAGACGCGTGTGGTCGATCCCCATGAGATGGAGCATCGTGGCGTGCAGGTCGTGGACGGTGACCGGGTTCTCCACCACGCCGTAGCCGAGTTCGTCGGTGGCCCCGTGCGAGACGCCCCCCTTGATCCCACCCCCGGCGAGCCACACCGAGAAGGCCTTCATGTGGTGGTCGCGGCCGTTCCCCTGGGCCATGGGGGTGCGCCCGAACTCGGTCCCGAAGACGACGAGCGTCTCGTCGAGCATGCCCCGGCGGGCGAGATCCTCCACGAGCGCCGCGGCGCCGCGGTCGACCTCGGCGGCCGTGCCCTTGACGTGGTCCTTCACCGCGCCGTGGTGGTCCCAGTCGCGGTGGTAGAGCTGGATGAAACGCACGCCGCGCTCCGCCAGCCGGCGGGCGAGGAGGCAGTTGGAGGCGAAGCTGCCGTCGCCCCCCTTCGTGCCGTAGAGCGCGAGGGTCTCCGCCGACTCGTCGGAGAGGTCGAGGAGGTGCGGCACGCTCGACTGCATGCGGAAGGCGAGTTCGTACTGCGAGAGCCGCGCGGCGATCTCGGGATCGTCGACCACCTCGTCGCGGAGCCGGTCGAGCCGCCCCACCGCGTCGACCACCGCCCGCTGGGCGTCGAGACCGACCGGCGGCCGCACGTAGAGCACCGCGTCCCCCCGGGAGCGGAACTCGACGCCCTGGAAGCGGCTGGGGAGGAGGCCCGAATGCCACTGCCGCGCCGCGATCGGCTGGCGCTGGCCGTAATTGCCGGTGCTCACCATGACGACGAAGCCGGGGAGATCGTGGGCGTCGCAGCCGAGGCCGTACCACAGCCAGCTCCCCGCGGCGGGGCGCCCCGGCACCATCCCGCCGGTGTTCATGAAGGTGTGGGCGGGATCGTGGTTGATCGCCTCGGTGTGGAGACTGCGCACGATGGCGATCTTGTCGGCGATGCGACCGGCGATCTCCGGGAAGATCGAGCTGATCGACTGCCCGCTCGCCCCCGCCCGGAGGAACTCGTGCTGGGGGGCGAGGCACTTGAGCTGCTGCCCCTGCAGTTGCGCGATCTGCTGGCCCGCCGTGAAGCTCTCCGGCATCGGCTGGCCGTCCATCGCCGCGAGCTTCGGCTTGTGGTCGAAGGTGTCGAGGTGCGTCATGCCGCCGGCCATGTAGAGCCAGAT
>CAZMOU010000271.1:0-2897 GCA_964567835.1 uncultured Chitinophaga sp.
GGCGCGGCCGAAACGGGTCGCGATCCGTATACTCCCGGCCACGGCGGCGGCCGGAGTCGCCCCGTCACCCGTGCACTCTCCAGGGACACATCCATGTCGGGCAACCCGGACACGTCGGCCATCGGGGCGGGGCTCGGGAACGACCTCCCCGCCGATCGTGCCGTCCCGTCCATCCAGGGGGACGGCATCATCCACGAGATCCAGTGGAGCGACGCCCTCCCCTGGTGGCTCCTCTTCCGGGCCGCGGGGGCGGCCTTCTCCCCCACCGTGATCCTGCTTGCGGCGCTCGGGGCCCTCGCCACCTGGGCCGGGTGGTCGATGGCCGACCGCCTGGGGATCCCCGACGGCCACGCCCTGGCGGGCGCCGTCGATCCGGCCGTGCCGGCGGATCACGCGCCGGCGCTGGCCCCGACCCCCGCACCGGAGTTGATCGCCCGCCCATGGGCCTTCATCCGCTCCTCGCTGCCGGCGCCGGCGGCGGAGATCGTGCGGCTGGTGTCGGTCCCCTTCCGCCCCTCGGCCACGCTCGGGCAGATGGCCGGCACGCTCCTGCGGCTGGCCTGGTTCGTGGCGGTGTGGTCGATCCTGGGGACGGCCATCGCCAGGCAGGTGGCGCTCAAGCTCGCCGGCGAGGAGACGCCGGGCCTTTCCGGCGCGCTCTGGTTCGGGTCGCGGAAGTGGCTCTCGGCGTTCAATTCGGTCGCCTTCGTCCTCCTCGGCATCGTCGCCTTGAGCCTCCCTGGGGCTCTCCTGGGCCTCCTCATGCGCACGAACGTGGGCCTCGCGCTCGCGGGGGCGATCTGGCCGCTGGTACTCCTCGGCGGGATCCTCCTGGCGATCCTCGCCATCGGCGTCGTGGCCGGGTGGCCCCTCATGGTCGGTGGGGTGGGAGTGGAGCGCGGCGACAGTTTCCAGGCGATCTCCACCGCCTTCTCCTACCTCTACCAGCGGCCGCTGCACTACATCTTCTACGGGCTCGTGGCGCTGGCGGTGGCGCTGCCGGCGCTCGCCGCGGCGCACCTCGTCGCCACCGCGACGTCGACCCTCGCCCTGTGGGCCACGAGTCTGGGGATGGGGCATGCCCGCACCGCCGAGGTGCTCTCCGGTCTCCGCGACGTCGCCGCGGGGGGCCCCGCCCCGTTCGGGGTGAGCGCCCTGGGCTTCTGGAACCGGGGGCTCGAAGCGGTGCTCGGCGCCTTCGGGTGGGGCTATTTTTTTGCCATTTCCACGGCTGCCTACCTCCTTCTCCGTCGGGATGTCGATGGAACGGAGCTCGACGAGGTGGTGGTCGAGGAGCTTCCGGGGGAATGAAGCTATGATGACCCGGGGGGTCGGAGCCAGGTTGTTGCGTCGGATCGCCCCCGGGGAGACACCATGAACCGCATCTTTCCGCTGCCGTCGCTGCTCGCCGCCGCCCTCCTGTTCGGCCCCACCCCCGGTGGATCGCCCCTCCGCGCCGACGACGCTCCGGCCGCCCCCGCGCCGGTGAGCTATCACCGGGAGATCCGCCCCCTTTTCCAGGCCACCTGCCAGGGATGCCACCAGCCGGCCAAGCCCCAGGGGGGCTTCGTGATGACGGAGGTGGCGCGGCTCCTCGGGGCGGGCGACTCCGGCGCCGCGGCGGTCGTGCCCGGGAAGCCGGAGGAGAGCCGGCTCGTGGAACTGATCACCGCCGGGCCCGACGGCACCGCCGAGATGCCGAAGCAGGGCAAGGCCCTCTCCGAGGTGGAGGTGGGGCTCGTGCGCCGCTGGATCGCCGAAGGGGCCGTCGACGACACGCCCCCCTCGGCCGGGCAGAAGGTCGATGCCGATCATCCCCCCGTCTATTCCCGCCTCCCCACGATCACCTCGCTCGACGTCTCCCCTGACGGCCGGCTCCTCGCCGTGTCGGGCTTCCACGAGGTCCTGCTCCACGACCTCACCCTTCCGGCGGGATCCCCGCCGGTGCGGCGTTTGGTCGGCCTCTCGGAGCGCATCCAGCGCGTCCGCTTCTCCCCCGACGGCGCCCGACTCGCCGTCACCGGCGGCAGCCCCGGCCGGATGGGCGAGGTGCAGATCTGGAACGTCGCCGACGGTGCGCTCGTCCGCTCCCATTCGGTGACCTTCGACACGGTCTTCGGCGGCGCCTGGTCCCCCGACGGGACGCTCGTGGCCTTCGGCTGCACCGACAACACCGTCCGGGCCATCGACGTGGCCAGCGGCGCCCAGGTGCTCCAGCAAGGGGCCCACGAGGACTGGGTCCTCGACACCGTCTTCTCCCCCAGGGGGGACCACGTCGTCTCCGTGGGGCGCGACATGACGACGAAGCTCACCGAACTGGCCACGCAGCGCTTCATCGACAACGTCACCTCGATCACGCCGGGGGCGCTCCGCGGCGGGCTTTCGGCGATCGACCGCCATCCGTCGCTCGAGCAGGTGGTGGTGGCGGGCTCCGACGGCACGCCGCGCGTCTACCGCATCCACCGCCACGCCACGCGCGTCATCGGTGACGACGCCAATCTCGTCTTCCCGCTCTTCCCGCTCGCGGGCCGCGTCTTCGGCGTGCGCTTCAGCCCCGACGGCAAGCGGATCGCGGCGGTCTCGAGCCTCGACGGCCGCGGCGAACTGGTCATCTCGAGCTACGACTACGACGCCGACGTCCCCAAGCCGGTCCTCGACGTGATGGCGAAGGTCCCGGGGGACGCGAACCGCCAGGGGAGCCAGCGCTCGGCGGAGGATTGGAAGACGATCGACGACTACCGGGCCTCGGGGACGCGCGAGATCGCCCGCGTCGCGCTCCCCGACGCCGGCGCCTACGCCGTCGCCTTCCGGCCGGGGCCCGACGGGGCGCTCGCGGCCGTCGTCGTCGGCGGGGCTGACGGCAACGTCCGCCTCTTCGATCCTTCCACCGGCCGGGC
>CAZMOU010000272.1:0-2813 GCA_964567835.1 uncultured Chitinophaga sp.
GCGTCGCCCGCTTCGACCAAGCCGACGAGGGCCAGGATGGCCTCGTCGGCGCGAAAACTAGAACTGGTACTCCAGCCCCAGATTCAGCCCCTGGGCCCAGAAGTCGCTCGTCTCGAGCGTGTAGGTCGGGGCCGCGGCACCGACGAGCGGGCCGGGGGGGAACTGCGTCGGGTTCACGCTGGTGTCGACCTGGGACGCGGCACGGCCCACCTGCGACCACCAGAGGAAGGTGTAGCCCACCGACAGCCGGCACTGGGACCAGATCGCCCAATCGACCGTGGCGCCGAGCTCGCCCACCGCGGCGAACGACGACGCTCCGTAATTGCCCATGTTCGTCGGCTGCGCGAGGACGCTGCCCGGCGTGGTCGTGACCGTCGGCGTGGCACCGGCCGACGCCGCCACGCTCGTCACGGTCGAGCCGGAGATGTCGGTGTCGTAGAAGCTCCCACCCAGGGCCATCTTGCCCAGGAGCTGGAAGCCCAGGCGCTCGTACCACCACTTCTCGATCCAGCCCACCTCGCCGCCGTGGAACTGCGTCTTCGTCGAGAAGGCGTCGGTGGAGAGGATCGAGGTGAGCGGATAGCCGCCGGGGGAACCGGTGGAGACGGTCGAGGAGTCGACGACGGAGAGATTGTCGTTGAGCTGGAGGAAGCGGTAGCCGCCGACGAGCCAGCGGCGGTGGAGGAGATCGCAGCCGAGCGAGCGCCGGTAGATGAGGTCGAAGCCCTGGAAGGAGGTGTCCTGCCGGGCCGTGATCGACTGGGACAGGAGCGACGGGTCGGCCGGGAGGGTGTTCGGCGGCGGGATCAGGACCGCCGCGGGGGCGCCGCTGACGGCATCGACGTAGGGACGGGCGACGAACACCGAGCCCCCCTGGTTCGTGAAGGTGCCCTGCGAGACGGCGTCGGCGAGCTGGAAGTACTGGGCGTCGATGCCGTCGTGCTGCGTCGGGTCGAGCCAGTAGCCCACGGTGATCCGGCCGCCGGGGCGGAAGGTGCCGGGGGCCCAGGCATCGCCGAAGAGGATGCTCGTGCCCGGCTGGCCGACGACACCGGCCTGTGCGGGGGGTGTGCCGGCGGGGCTCGAGGTGACCAGCGCCGGCAGCGAGTTGCCGGAGGTCGACCAGAGCAGCAGTTCCGGGGCGACCCACAGTCGTCCCATGTAGTTCATGCGGAACATGCGCGTGTGGTCGCGCGTGCACCAGCAGCGGTGGGGGGAGAGGTGGTAGGCGTATTCGCCGGGGCCCATCCAGGCCGGATCGACGAGGTTCCGGTCGCAGGGACTCGCCGGGTAGGGCTCCTGGAACCACGCGAGGAGGCCGTCCGGGGTCTCCGCATGTTCCGGGGCGCGCCACGGGTCGAGGCCCCCGGGCACGTGCGGATCGTCGGCGCGTCTGGGGAAGGCCGGGAGGACGGTGGGACCGTCACCGATCGAGTCGGGATAGCCGAGGGGATTGCGTGCCTCGGGTTGCCGCAGTTCGCGCTCGGCGTCGGTGCCGGCGTCGGGAGAGGCGGGCCGCTGCGGGGAGGCCGGCGCCGCGGGACGCGCCGTGGCACGGATCGGGTTGGCCGAGGAGGGGCCGGCGGGAGCGGAGGGGGGGGCGGGCTCGGAAGGGGATGGGGTCGGGGGCGGATCCTGGTTGGGCGGAGGGGGGGCGGGGGGGGGGGGGGGGGGGGGGGGCGGGGGAGGGGGTGGGTGTGGGGGGCGGATCCTCGGCCCTGGCCGGTGCCGACGAGAGCACGACGCCGAGGGCGATCGCCACCCAGGCACCGCTGGCCGCCGGGAAGGGGGCTCTCTTCCGCGGCGCCGTCGGCGCCCGGGGGGCTGGGAGAGACGGCGTGTGGTCGGGTGGTGCCATGCCGGCGGTGGGATGGTCGGGGCGCGGCCGCCCGGAGCGGACGGGACGGTGACAAGGGGTATCGGTCGGGAAGACGCTGCCGAATGAGGCCGGTTTGCCGCGGGGCCGGAGAATCTTCCCGGTCTTCCCGGCCGGCAGAACCGTTCAAGTCGGCCGCGTCCCGGGGTCGATCTCCCGACGAGACGCCTCCCCGGCACCGGCCGGCGGCGGTGGCCAGCCCCGAGTCCCGCCCGGAACGGTCGCACCCCCCATGGCCCAACGCCCACCAGTCCGCCTCCGGCGTCCCCGGCCCCGGGCGTCGTCGCCGACGACGGCCCTCGCGGTCGTCGCCGTCGCGGCACTCGTCCTGGCCGGTTGCACCCGCGGTCGCTACTACCTGCAGGCCGACCGGGAGGTGAGCACGCTCCTGGCGGAGAAGTCGTGCGACCCGCGCTGGGCGCTGCCCGCCTCCTACAACGTCCGCCAGGACGAGCGGAGCCGCTTCTACGACACCTACAACCAGATCTTCCCGCCGATGCCCCCCGACGACCCGACGTCGCACCGCTACATGCACTGCGTCGACGGGAAGAAGGGTTGGCCCTCGTGGCACAACAACGGCGACCGGACGACGCTCGACAATCCCGACTGGCGCGCACGGCTCTCGGAGGTGGTGGAACTGACCGACGCCGGGGCGATCAAGCTCACCCTCGAGTCGGCGATGCGCCTCGCCTACCTCAACTCGCTCGACTGGCAGGACCAGCTCGAGACGCTCTACCTCTCGGCGCTCGACGTGAGCACGGAGCGGTTCCGGTTCGACGTCCAGCTCCTCTCCGGCGGCGCGTATCCCGAGACCAATGCCACCACCTACGCCAACCGGGGACCGCTCAACGCCGCCGGGGCCTCGACCACCTGGGCGACCCGGACGGGCGTGACGGCCCGGCGCTATCTGGCCACCGGCGGCACGATGATCGTGGGG
>CAZMOU010000273.1:0-2764 GCA_964567835.1 uncultured Chitinophaga sp.
GGCCCGACGAGGCCATCCTGCAGCCAGGCCGCCGCGGCCGTGGGCCAAGCGTCGGCTTGGTCGAAGCGGGCGACGCCGGATCGGGTGTGAAGCCAGACCGCCGCGCTTCGACTCACCGCCGCATCCGGCGGCGGTCGCGCGACGAGCGATGGAATCCGCGTCACTCTGGGGCGGCTGCGCAGCCCTTCGCAGATCCAAAGTGTCCGCGCACGATTTTTCCCGCGCTCTCCCGCTTCGACGCCTCGGCGGCGCATGTGGTGCGCTTTTTCCAGAGGCCGCGTACCGTTGACTCGGCGGGATATGGTGACGGAAAGGCGTTCGCCACCCCGATCGCCTGCCGCCGATCGTCCCCTTCCCCGCCGCCCCGCGCCGGTGCCCCCCGCCGGCCGCCCTCCCCCCCGTCCGCGCCACCGCTCTGCGCGCACCCGCCGCCCACCCTCCGCCGACAAGGATGCCGCTCATGCCGATCGACGAGGGCGACCCGATCTCCCTCTCCCACCTGATCGGCACCGCCGATCGGCCCGTCGCCGTGCTCGTCTGGTCCTCCGAGAACGCGCTCGACCGGCTCACCCGGGATGCGTTCGCCAAGACGCTCGACAGACTCGGCGACGGGATCGTCGGCCTGGCCGTCGATCTCGCCGCCCACGCCGACTGGGCCCGGTTGCGCGGCGACGAGATCACGCCCGTGCTCTCGATCTACCGCGACTGCACCTGCCTGCGGACCGATCCCGGCCCCGCCACCGCCGCGGAGATCCGTGCCGCGATCGAGGAAGCCGTCCCGGAGATCCGCCCCACCCCCGCGCCGCGCCGCCGGCGGACACGGGTCGAGCGCGAGCGGCTCGCCGCCGCCGCCGAATCGCGCTTCCGCGGACTCCGCGGCAACCACCCCGTCCTCCCCACGCCGCGGCAGATGCAGGACCACCTCGACCGCTTCATCCGCGGCCAGTCGCGGGCCAAACGCGACGTGGCGTCCGCGATCTACAACCACTACCTCTCGCAGGCCGACCGGGCGGAACGGGGGGGCGAGCCGCGTCCCCACCACATCCTCCTCCTCGGCCCCACCGGCTGCGGGAAGACCTTCATCGTGCGCACGATCGCCGAGATGCTCGGCGTCCCCTTCGTGATCACCAGCGCCACCGGCCTGGTGGAGGCGGGCTTCCGCGGCCGCAGCCCCGACTCGATCGTCAAGGCGCTCCTCGACCGGGCCGGAGGGGACGCACACCTCGCCGAGAAGGGGATCATCTTCATCGACGAGATCGACAAGATCCGCCGCCAGGACACCGGTGGCGTCCGTGACATCAGCGGCGAGGGGGTGCAGAACGCCCTCCTCACCCTCATCGGCGGGAAGATCGCCGACAACGTCGACGGCCACGCGCACCCGGCGGTCGACACGTCGCGGATCCTCTTCGTCTGCACCGGGGCCTTCGTCGACCTCCCCGGCATCGTGCGCCGGCGGTTGGGGAGCGGCCGCAGCCTCATCGGTTTCCGGTGCCGCTCCGGGGAAAGCGTCGCCGATCTCCCTGATTCGTCGATCTACGAGGCCCTCTGCCAGGCGCAGACCGCGGACCTGGTCGAGTTCGGTCTGATCCCGGAGTTCATCGGTCGCTTCACCACCGTGAGCGCGCTCCATGAGCTGGGCCGCGACGACCTGCGCCGGATCATCGACGACGGCACCGAGGAGTCGGCGCTCGAGCACTACCGGCGCCTGGCGGGGCTCCACGGCATCGAACTGGCGTTCGACGAGGGCGCCCTCGACGCGATCGCCTCCGAGGCGGTGGCGCTGGGCACGGGCGCACGGGGGCTCGCGCGCCTCATCGGGCGCGTCATGGACGGCGTCGACCGCTCCTGGCCGGAACTCGCCGAGGACGGGGTGACGCGTGTCACCATCGATCGCGACGTCGTCCTCGCCGGCAAGGAGCCGCGGCTCCGCCGGGGCAAGCGCGTCGTCGAGCGCCGTGACGTCGCCCTGCGCCACACCTGCCTGGAAAAGGTGCCGCCGCGCGAGGCGGGTGGCAGGCGTTCCCCCGCCGACGGCGACGAGTTCGAGGGGCGCGATCCCGACGCGATCCGCCGGTCGCTCGAGCGCATCAAGCGCCGCGCCCTCGGCTGGAACGACGCCTCCGGCAGCGAGAAGGTGTGGTGGCTGTCCGTCCAGAACGGAACCACGCTCGTGGACGCCCACCGCATCGCCGAGGCGCTCCGCGACCGCGGGGCCACGATCTCCGAGGCGTTCTCGGCGCACGTGAAGTCGGGCGCGGACGACATCACCTCGGTCCTCTGCTACCTCGACTATCTCCGCGCCCGCGACGAGGCCGGCAAGCGCGCGAAGAAGGAGCCCGAAGGGGGCAAGCCGAAGGGGGGGAAGGACGACGGTCCGACCGACGACCTCTTCGGCGACCTGTTCGACGACGTGCCGTTCTAGTTGTCGCGCCGACGAGGCCATCCTGGCCCTCGTCGGCTTGGTCGAAGCGGGCGACGCCAAGGGTCGCCGCGCTTCGACTCACCGCCGCATCCAGCGGCGGTCGCGCGACCGGGCCCGGCACCGGGGCCCGACGAGGCCATCCTGCAGCCAGGCCGCCGCGGCCGTGGGCCAAGCGTCGGCTTGGTCGAAGCGGGCGACGCCGGATCGGGTGTGAAGCCAGATCGCCGCGCTTCGACTCACCGCCGCATCCGGCGGCGGTCGCGCGACCCGGCCCGGCACCGGGGCCGGACGAGGCCATCCTGCAGCCAGGCCGCCGCGGCCGTGGGCCAAGCGTCGGCTTGG
>CAZMOU010000274.1:0-2690 GCA_964567835.1 uncultured Chitinophaga sp.
CAGTCGGGCTCCCCGGCCGCCGCCCAGACCGCCTCACGCACCCGGGGGCGACGCGAGCACGTGGCAGGTCCAGCGATTCCTCACGAACACCGGGCGGAGTTGATCCGGGGTGGTGACCGATACGGGCCGACCGTCGCCGACCCGCTCCAGGCGGTAGCCGTGCTCGAGCATCTGTCGGATCGTGTCACGGGCCGCGTCCGGCCCGTGGAGTTCGATGAGCATCTTGGGACGCACCTCGCGGAGGAGGCGCTTCGCACCCGCGATCACCATCGCCTCGGCAGACTCCACGTCGAGTTTGATGAAGTCCGGCGCTGGATTGCCCCGCCCGAACACGAAGCCGTCCAGGGTCACCGTCGGGACGACCGCCGCGTCCCCTTGGTGGCGGCTCTCGGGCGCCGAGTCGAGGATGCCGGTGAACGACTTGTCGCTGACGATGAAGGTCGCCTCACCGTCGGCGTCGGAGACGGCACATCGCTCGAGGGTCACCCGCCCCTCGAGACCGTTGCAACGGATCAACTCCTCGACGGCGTCCGCCTCCCGCGGCGACGGCTCGAAGGCGATGACCCTTCCCCGCGCCCCGGCGACGTCGGCCAGGAGCAGGCTCATGTAGCCGACGTGGGCGCCGATGTCGTAGACGACGCGGGCGTCGCGGGCCTGTTCGCGGAGCACGGCACAGATCTCCGGTTCGTAGGCGCCGAAGATCATCGGGAGGTTCCGCCGGGCGACCGCGGGGGGGAGGGAGCGGCCGCGGAGCGATCCGCGCCGGATGCGCGTCGGCCCCCTGGAAACGAACAACCCCACCAGCAGCGGCCTGACCGCCCGTCTCAAGAAACGCATGGTTCGGCTCCCGGTCACTGCCCTGCAAAGGAGCGAGTCTACCGGTGTCGTCATGCCCCGCCCAGCCGATCGATCCGCCGCCGGCGGCGTCGATCGCACGCGTGCGGTCCCGCGTCGGGCCGGCGGCTCCCCCGATCGGACGGGCACGCCGGGCCCCACCCCGGCCCGCGGTCCACGCCCGCCCCCCCCGCGCCCCCGCGGGACCGGTTGATCGCCTTCCCCGACCGGGGTAGTGTCGGTCCCCGTCGGTCGACGGACCACGTCCCCGGCGCTCCACCGCGCCCATTTCCCGGCGAGCCAGCATGTTCGTCCACAAGGAGCGGCTCGAGTACATCCTCGAGCCCGCCGACTACGCTTCCCCCGACGTCCACCGACGGGAATCCGAACGGCTCTTCCTCCCGGCCTGGCATCCCGTGGCCCTCGTCGGCGACCTGCCGGCCGACGGCGACTTCATCACGCTCGACCTCTGCGGCCATCCGCTCCTGCTCCGCCGCCACGACGGGCGGATCCGGGCCTACCTCAACGTCTGTTCCCACCGCCACTGCCTCCTCACCGAGCAGCCGCGCGGCCACTCCCCCACGCTCGTCTGCCAGTACCACGGCTGGGAGTACCGTCCCTGCGGCAAGGTCGACAAGGTGCCCGACGGGGGATGCTTCAAGCCGTTCGACAGGGAGAATGCGGCGCTGCGCACCTTCGCGGTCGAGACCTGCGGGGAGCTGGTGTTCGTCCGGCTCGCCACCACGGGGGTCGACCTGCGGGAGTGGCTGGGGGAGTGGTTCGACCGCGTCGCCGCCTCGTTCGCGGCCCCCTACCGCTGCAACTGGCGCTACGCCTCCGACTTCCCCTGCAACTGGAAGATCCCGGTCGAGAACACGGTGGAGACGTACCACCTCCCCTGGGTGCATCCGCACACGCTCGGAGGCTTCGGACTGATCCCCGAGGAGGCGCAGAAACACTGGCTCGAGAACAAGTCGACGACGCTCGTCTACGACCTGGGCGACTCGAGCGAGCCGGCCAGGAAGCAACGGCAGGTCGTCGGCTGGCTCGGCGGCGGGACCACGAGCGGACAGTACGTCCACCACCACGTCTTCCCCAACCTCGTCTTCACGACGAGCGACCTGTTCAACTACTGCCAGGTCTACCTGCCGACCGGGCCCGCGACGTCGCGGACGCTGGCCTGGATGTTCAGCCTGGACGGCACCCGGAGGAACCCCTTCGCCCGGGTCATCGCCCGCCTCGTGGCGCGGCACGGCGTGAAGGCCAACTCCGCCATCCAGCGCGAGGACGCGAGCGTCTTCGCCTCCCAGCAACGGGGCATCTCGGCGACGCCGTTCAAGGGATGCATCGGCACGCGCGAGGAACGGATCTGGTGCTTCCACGACTGGGTGAGACGGGCCTGCCGCTGACCGGCCCGCCCGGTCCGTCACCGGCCCAGCGCGTGATCGAGCGGGTGGTGCCTGCCCGCGGCCGAGGTTGACCGGGAAGGTGCCGCCGCACCATCCCCGCACAGCGCCGTCAGCACGGCCAGCGCGAAGCCGCGTGCCGGCCCGTCCCCCTCCACGGTGAGCGCGCCGCCCGCCAGGGCGTCGCCCACCGTACCCACCCCACCGAGGAGCGCCTCGAGCGTGGCGGCGGCGATGCACCGAGGGGGCCCCGGCGGCGGGGGGCCCGCCGTGCAGCGCCACGGGCCGTCCCCCGTCGGCGACGATCGTCCACTGCCCTCCCCCCCCGCCCGCGGCCGCGATCCCGCACACCCTGCCCCCGCGCGCCTCGTCCCACGAGGCCGCGCCGAGACGGGACTCGAGCATCGTCCTCGCCCCGCCGCGCGGCGACGGCCTGCCGGGGGGGGGCCA
>CAZMOU010000275.1:0-2624 GCA_964567835.1 uncultured Chitinophaga sp.
AGGTCGTGCCGGCGGGGGCGGGTGCGGCCGCGGGCGGCGCCGCCGCGGCCAGGGAGCCGGGTGTTGCGGCTTGCGGCTCGAGCAGGGTCGTGGCGGGCGGGGCTGCCGACGGTTGCGGATCGGACCCGGCCGGGAGCGGTGCGGCGGCGCTTTCCGCCGGCCACGCCGTCGGAGGCGGAGAGGGCGCGGGGGCGATCGCTTCAGGGGGCGTCACGGCCGGCGCGGATGTGTCGGCGGCCGCGGGCGGAGTCGCCGACACCGTCGCGGCAGCCGGGGGAGGGGGCAGCGGCCCGGCGCAGGCCACGGCGGCGTCCTGGGCGGCCCGCCCCGCCGCGGCCACGAAGGCGACCGAGGATTCCGGCGGATCGAACCGGGCGAGCACGCGCTCCTCGGTATCGACCACGCAGACGCACGGGAGGTGGCTGACGTCCATGCGCAGCGGCGTCCCCCGGTCGACGTCGGTGTCGATCATCACCGGTTCGAAGCAGGCGGTGAGCAGCGCGACCGACTCCTCCGAGGCGAGGAAGGTCGTGTCGTAACGCATGCTCTTCTCGCTCCACGGGGCGACGAAGAGGATCAGGACGGGGCGCCGGCTGATCTGCGAGGCGGCCTTGGCCTGGGCCAGATCGACGTGCCACGGCACGGCCGCCGTGACGGGGGCGATCGACGCGGCCAACCAGGCGACGGCGACGAGCAGGCTGCGTGCCTCCCTCGGCACGGGAGGAAGGGAAGAGAGGGATTTCCTGGCCATCGTCGGGAAGCCTCGGACGGGTAGTTGCCGGCGGGAGACGGCTCCGGGGTCTCTATCGGTCGCGACGGTGATCCGAGTCGCGTCGTTTTTTCCGGTCGAGCCGGTGGCCGGGTGGGGGGAGCCTCGATTCCCCCCTGGTTTTCCCATTCGACGGGGGCCCGACGCCCGGGTCGCGGGGGGGCGGCGGCCGGCGCGTCTTGACACCGCGGGCGGCGGTTCGGATACTTGTGTTCCGTGTTCGGAGCCGTGTGGTTCAGGCCAATCGCGGGCATTCCCGCAGGCCCTCATCCCGGCCCCGAAGCTTTCCCGGCCGATGCAACGCCCGAGCCACGGGCCAGCCACGCCGGGTTCCGAGGGGGTTCGTGGGATCGCTTTCCGTGTCGGCGAGGCCGGCGCGGGGAAGCCACGACGACGTTCCTCGCCTGTTCCATGGTCCGGGAGAGGTTTCCCGGGCGGAACGTTCGCTCCGTGTCGTCGCCGTTGTGCGGGCCCCGCGGTCCGTTTGCCGGTCGATGACGACTGCAACGCTGGATTCCGAGTCTCTCTCCGATTCCTCGGCCCCGGGTACCGCCCTGCAGAGGGCGTGACCGGTCGTCCTCTGCATCGCCGGCATCAGGCGGCGGCGATGGGGCGGCGAAGGGGCGGGAACCGGTTCCGGTCCGAGTCCGTCCGTTCGTTCCCCCGCCTCGGGCGGGGGGCGGAATGGTTCCCGCGGCCGGCGGTGGTTGGTCGTTTCCGTTCAGGTATCCGTCCAGGGAGTGTGTCGCGCCCATGTCGAAGCGCAGGAGATCGAGGTCGCACGGCCGGCCGGGTGGTGGATTCGGACCCGGTGGACAGCAGGGCGGGCCCGCGCATGGCGGGGGCCAGCACGGCGGTCAGGGATTCGGCGGACGGCGCGGACGCGGCCGTTACCGGCGCGGTGGCGGTGGCCCCCAGGGCGGGGGCAACATCGCCGGAGCCGGCGCCGTCGGCATGGACGGCGAGGGGATGCGCCCGCCGGAACTCGAGCCGGAAGTGGGGGAGAACGGGGAGCCGATTCCGCTCGAGGCGGGCAACGGCGTCCTGGAGATGCACCCCAACGGCTACGGCTTCCTCCGCAGCGCCGAGACCAACTACACCCGTGAGCGCACCGATCCCTTCGTGCCGGGGACGATGATCGAGCGCTACCGTCTGCGGGAGGGCGTGTTCATCAAGGCGCTCGTGCAGCCGGGCCGCCGTCAGCAGGGCCCGCGGGTGAAGGAGATCGTCGAGGTGGAGGGGATGGCCCCCGACGACTACCCGAAGGTCAAGACGTTCGACCAGCTGACGCCGATCAATCCGGAGTACTGGCTGCGCCTCGAAACCGGTCAGCAGCCCCTCACGACGCGGATCATGGACCTGCTCACCCCCCTCGGCAAGGGGCAGCGGGCGCTCATCGTGGCTCCGCCGCGCACCGGCAAGACCGTGCTGCTGCAGCAGGTCTCCCAGGCGGTCTCCACGAACCACCCGGAACTCTCCCTCGTGATGCTGCTCGTCGACGAGCGTCCGGAGGAGGTGACCGACATGCGGCGCAGCGTCAAGGGGGAGGTGATCGCGAGCAGTCTCGACTGCGACGTGGAGAGCCACGTGCGCCTGTCGCAGCTCGTGATCGAGCGCTGCAAGCGGATGGCGGAGTCGGGGAAGGACGTCTTCCTCCTCATGGACTCGATCACGCGGATGGCGCGGGCCTTCAACAAGTGGGTCGGCAACACCGGCCGCACCATGAGCGGCGGCGTCGACATCAAGGCGCTCGACATCCCCAAGAAGCTGTTCGCCACCGCGCGGGTCTTCGAGGAGGGGGGGTCGCTGACGATCATGGCCACGGCCCTCGTCGACACCGGCAGCCGCATGGACG
>CAZMOU010000276.1:0-2603 GCA_964567835.1 uncultured Chitinophaga sp.
CGCCGAGCCGGAGAGCGTCCGCGACGCCTACGGCAGGAACTCCTTCGGCCAGCAGCCCCTCCTCGCCCGCCGGCCGGCCGACGTTCCTGGTGAGCGACCCGACGACGATCCGCGAGCTGTTCTGACGTGGCCCCTCGGATGGAACGCGCGGCGTCGAGGGGCCGGATGACGCGGCGGTGCCCCGGGTGGACGTCGGTCGTCGTCGCCTGCGTCGCGCTTTCCCGCGCCGCGGCGGCCGCGCCCCCCGAGGCGACGCGGCTCTTCCCCCCCGGCGGCACGCGCGGCACGACCGTCCTCGTGAAGGTGGCGGGGTCGTTCCCCGTCTGGCCGGCGGCGGTCTGGACCGAGCGGCCCGGCACCGTGTGGGAGCCGCGCGAGGAGTCGGGCAGCTTCGCCGTCTCGGTGTCCCCCGACGCGGCGCTCGGCGTCCATCTCGTCCGCTTCCATGCGCCCGACGGGGCGAGCGCCCCGCGCCGCTTCGTCGTCGGGCATCTGCCAGAGCGCGAGGAAACCGAGCCGAACGACACGCCCGCCGCGGCGACGGCGGTCGACGAGCCGGCCGTCGTCGTCAACGCGGTCCTCGGCAAGGGGGGGGACGTCGATCTCTTCCGGGTGCGGCTCGAAGCGGGGCAGACGCTCGTCGCCCAGGCCGATGCCAACCGCCTCCTGGGGGCCCCTGCCGATCTCACGCTCGAGGTGGCCGACGCGCGGCAGTCGCTCCTGGCGCGGAATCTCGACGCCGCCGGGCTCGATCCGCGCGTCGTCTTCGAGGCGCCCGCGGCGGGGGAGTACGTCGTCCGCGTCCACGGCTTCCCCGAGGCCCCCGATTCGACGATCGGCCTGGCCGGCGGCGACGCCTTCGTCTACCGCCTCACGCTCTCCACGCGCGGCTTCCTCGTCGGCACGCTCCCGTCGGCGCTCTCCCCGGGAACCGACGCCACGGTCGCACCGCTGGGATGGGGATTGCCCGAAGCGGCCGCGACGGTTCCCGTGCCCGCCGCGGCGCTCGCCCCGGCGGCCACCGGCGCGAGGCAGAGCGTCACCGTCGCCCTCGACGGAATCGGCGGCGCGGTGAGCCTCCCGGTCGCGGAGATGCCGGTGGTGGTCGTGCCGCAGGCCGAGGGCGCGGGTCCCCCGCCGCCGGTGGTGTTCTCGGGCGCGCTTGCCGCCCCGCGGCAGCGTGCCCTGCACCGCTTCACCGCCACGAAGGACGTCGCCTCCACGCTCCTCGTCGAGGGGATCACGATCGGCATGGCGGTCGATCCGGTCCTGGCGATCGAGGATGGTGAAGGCAAGCGCTTGGCGATCACCGACGACCCCGCCGGAAAACTCTCCTGGAAGGCGCCGGCCGACGGCGTCTACACCGCGGTCGTCCGCGACCGGCGCGGCCACTTCGGCCCCGCCCATGGCTACCGGCTCTCGATCCGCCCCGACCTGGCGGGAGTGACACTCGCCTCCGACGTCGATCGGGTCACGGGGGAGCCGGGCAAGCCGGTCGAGATCGCGATCACGATCGGCCGGGAGCATGGCTTCAAGGAGGCGATCGAGATCGTCCTCGTCGATCCGCCGCCGGGGGTCACCGCGGCGCCGGTGCAGTCGCCTCCCGAGGGGGACGCGGCGAAAAAGGTCGTGCTGTCGATCACGGCGGCCGCACCCTTCTCGGGGCCCGTGCGCGTGGCGGGGAGGATCGCCGGCGCCGCCGACGCCGCGCCGCTCCCGGTCCGCTTCGGCCCCGAGGGGCTCGACGGCGTCTGGCTCGGCATCAAGGCGCCCTAGCAGGCGGTGGATAAAGTGCTCCGCCGCTGGATGCGGCGGCCGACACCCACGAAAAACCTTGGCTTTTTCGGGGGTGTCTCGAGTGGAAAAAGGTCACGGATGACTTTTTCCACGGACAGCTAGCGCCGCTCGCGCGCCACGTCGTCGCCGCCGGCCGCCGCCGGCCGCCGCCATTGCTACGATTGGCAATCCCGTCCACCCGCTCCCCGGAGGTCCGCCATGCGCCCCGTCCTGCTCCGCTCCCTCGGCATCGGGATGGTCGTCGGATCGCTCGCCGTCGGCCTCGCCCCGGCCGCGTCGTCGGTGGCCCAGGAAACAGCGGAGGCCACGCAGCCGGCGCCGGCGGCCGACGCCGACGGCAACGACGCCGACGCCCGCTTCGCCGCCTTCACCGAGGCGATGACGAACGTGAAGCTCGTCGGTGCCTTCACCGTCGACGGGCCGGAGGAGGGCAAGCTCGTCCGCGACGAGTACACGATCTCCTCGGTGACGAAGGCCCCCAAGGGGGATCTGTGGATCGTGTCGGCGCGGATCCGCTACGGCACGGTCGATCTCACGGTGCCGGTGCCGGTGGAGGTGAAGTGGGCGGGGAAGACGCCGGTGATCACGCTCGACGCCGTCACGATCCCCGGTCTCGGCACCTTCTCCTCGCGCGTCGTCATCGACGGCCAGCGCTACGCCGGCACCTGGCAGCACGACGCCGTCGGCGGCCACATGTTCGGGAAGATCGTGCCGGTGGAAGCGCCGGAAAAGGTGCCGGCTCCCGAATCCGGCGAAGGGAGATGAGCGCCCGCCGCCCATCCTTCCCGGATTCGGTGGCTGGTACC
>CAZMOU010000277.1:0-2511 GCA_964567835.1 uncultured Chitinophaga sp.
CGTCGCCTGCCACCACGTCGATCAGGTCGCCCGGCACCACGCCGTGGGACGGCCCCCGCACGCACCGGCTTCAATCCCGGGCGTCGGATGCCCCGGCCCCGTCCCCTTCCCCGGCGCGGCGCTCGAAGCTCTCGGCGCGGATCGCCCGGGCGGACCGACAGGCCGGGGCGACGAAGGCACGGGCGAGGAAGACCGTCGGGGTCGATGACACGGTCGGGGCCCTCTCCGCCCCATGGTACCGCCCGGTTCCTCCGCCGACGGCGGCGAAAAGCGTTTTTCCCGGGTTTTTCCCGCTGGTCCCGGCGCCCGGCGGCCGTCATCATCCCGCCCCGGCCACCGGCGGCGGAGGACAGTTCCCCTCCGCACCCGGGCCTTTTTTGACTCCGCGTCCGTTCGAGGGTTTCCTCGGCAATGGCTGTCACGCGCCGCGACGACCGTCCGCCGCCGGCCTGCCGCCTGACCCCCGTGCAGGAACGACCGATGCCCACCCCCCTCCCCTCCGCCGTCGGCATCTCGGCGATCACCGTCGTGCGCCCCGGCTGGCAACTCGGTAACGAATGGTTCGGCGACGGCATGCCGCGGAAGTTCGCCCATCACACCGGCATCGAGGCCCGGGCCATCTCCGTCGAGGACGAGGTGGCGATGGGGGTGCAGGCGGTGCGGCAACTCAAGCGCGAGACCGGCTGCGACCTCGCCGACTGCCGGGGTCTCCTCTTCGTCTCGCCGTCGCTCCTTCCCCCCGCCGTCGCCGACCGCCACCTCGATCCCGAGGCCGCCGCCCGGGAGCGGCCGCGCGCCGCCGCGCGGCGCGTCGCCGCCGCGCTCGGCATCCCGGACTGCCGCACCGTGGGCCTCAACTGGTTCTGCTGCGGCTACAGCCGGGCGCTCGCCAATCTCGCCGGCCGCTGGGCGCCGCGGCTCGCGCTCGGCGACCGTGACTACGTGATCGTCGTCGTGGCCACGCGCATCAGCCGGATCACCGACTACGGCTCGCGACAGACCGCCGGTCTCTTCGGGGACATGGCCTCGGCGACGCTCGTGGCACCGACGTCGAGCCGGCGTCATCCGGTCCACTTCGAGATCCTCCACGCCGACGCGACGCGGAGGACCGTGGAGCGCCCGGCGTTCGACTTCCACCGCTGCCACGACGTCCCTGTGCCCGCCCCCGACGGCGGCGTGGCCCACGACGACGGTCGCATCGTCTACGCCCTCGACGGGATGGCGATCGCCGACATCGCCCCGCGCGCCATGTCGGCGGCCGTCGCCGACGCCCTCGCCGCCCGCGGGCTCCGCGGCGCCGACCTCGACTGCGTCGTGCCGCACCAGGCCGGCACCGGCATCGTGCGCTTCACCGGCATGCAGCTCGACGGTCTCGGGGTGCGCTGCGAGGTGGTCAACGGGCTCGTGCGCGACACCGGCAACACCAGTGCCTGCTCGATCCCCCACGCGCTCCGCGAACGCTGGGGCTCGCTCCGCGGTCTCGTCGCCTGCCCCACGGCGGCGGTGGGGAGCCCGGGCAAGCCGGAGGTGCTCCAGGGCTGCGTCCTCCTCCGCGCGACCCCCCTCCACGAACGCGCGGCGCCCGCCGCCGCCTGACGCCCCCGGCGCCGGTCCCCGCGGTTCCCTGGGCACGCCCCGCATGGCCCGAGCGCGCGACCGGCATGGACCGGGTGCGCCGTCCGTCGCACCGCGGCCGGCGGAGCCCGTGGACGACGTTCCCCGCCCCCGATCGCGGCGGACGCGGCGGTGGAAAAAGGGTCATGGATGACTTCCTCCACGGGGGGCTAAACTGAAGCGCTCCGCTCCGAGCCCGGGGAACACCCGGGGCGGGCGCCCGCCCCGTTCCGGCCCTCCGCGGCGGAGTCGCCCCACCGTCCGCATGCCACGGTACGCCGCCCTCCTCCGCCGCCACCCCCGGCTCGTCGCCCTGCTGGTCGCGGCCGTGACCTGCGTCGCCGCGCTCGGCCTCCTCCGCCTCGATTTCGACGAGGACCCGCGCGCCTTCGTCCACCGCGACGACGCCGACCGTGAGCTGCTCGACGAGCTGTTCCACGATTTCGGCGCCGACGACACCGACGTCCTCGCCGCCGTCGAGGGACTCGATCCGGGCGACGTCGACGCGGTCCGGCTCCTCCTCGACCTGATCGATCGCCTGCGGCGCCGCGACGACGTGATCTCCGTCGCCAGCCCCTTCGACGCGCGCCGCGTCGGCCACCCGCTCGTCCCCCTCTTCCCGCGGGCCGAGCAGAACTTCACCCCCGAGAGGCTGCGCTCGGCGTTCGTCGCGGCCCGGGCCCATCCGGGCATCCGCGGGCAGCTCATCTCCGCCGACGGCGAGCTGTTCCTGTTCGTCGTCCGCCTCCGTCCCTCCTCCGGCACGATCGCCGACACGCGCCGGCAGATCGCCGACCTGCGCTCGGTGGTCGCCGAGGCCACGCGCGGCGGTCCCCTCTCGATCACGCTCGCCGGCCACCCGCCGCTGCGCGTCGACGTGATCGCGGCGGTGCGGCG